>JANPOH010000170.1:0-6201 GCA_031427895.1 Betaproteobacteria bacterium | reverse complement strand
GCGCAAGGGCGTATTGCTGATCGATGATGCGGCGAATTTCTTGGTCGACTTGCTGCATGGTCGCTTCGCTCACGCTCTGGTGATTGGTGACCGAACGGCCTAGGAACACTTCGCCCTCATTCTCGCCGTAAACCATCGGCCCGAGCGCATCACTCATGCCCCACTCGGTCACCATACGACGCGCCATTTCCGTCGCGCGTTTGAAGTCGTTCGAGGCACCCGTGGTCATCTGATTCATGAACACTTCTTCCGCGATACGGCCACCGAACAGCACGGCAATATTATTCAGCAGCAGTTCGCGGTCGTAGCTGTAACGATCCTGAACCGGCAATTGCATCGTCACGCCCAGGGCACGGCCACGGGGAATGATCGTGACCTTGTGCACCGGATCGGTTCGCGGCAGTAACTTGGCGACGACGGCGTGGCCGGACTCGTGGTAGGCGGTGTTGCGACGCTCTTCTTCCGGCATGACCAGGGAGCGGCGCTCCGCGCCCATGATAATCTTGTCCTTGGCGCGCTCGAAATCCTCCATGTCCACCAGACGCTTGTTGCCGCGCGCGGCAAACAGCGCTGATTCGTTCACCAGATTGGCGAGATCCGCGCCCGACATGCCCGGCGTGCCCCGCGCAATAATGTCGGCCTTCACGTCCGGCGCGATCGGCACTTTACGCATATGCACCAGCAGTATCTGTTCGCGGCCGCGCACGTCGGGCAACGGCACCACGACCTCCCGGTCGAAGCGGCCCGGACGCAGCAGCGCCGGATCCAGCACATCGGGGCGATTGGTCGCGGCGATCACGATCACGCCGCCATTGGCCTCGAAACCATCCATCTCGACCAGCAACTGGTTCAGGGTTTGTTCGCGCTCGTCATTACCGCCGCCCAGCCCCGCGCCGCGCTGACGGCCCACCGCGTCGATTTCATCGATGAACACGATGCACGGCGCGTGTTTTTTGGCGTTCTCGAACATGTCGCGCACCCGTGCCGCACCCACGCCGACAAACATTTCCACGAAATCCGAGCCGGAGATCGAGAAAAACGGCACCTTCGCCTCGCCCGCGATCGCGCGCGCCAGCAACGTTTTGCCGGTGCCGGGGCTGCCCACCATCAGCACGCCGCGGGGAATACGCCCGCCGAGCTTCTGGAATTTCGACGGATCGCGCAAGAACTCCACCAGTTCGGCGACTTCTTCTTTCGCTTCTTCGCACCCCGCCACATCGGCAAACGTCACCGTGTTGTTGGATTCGTCGAGCATGCGGGCCTTGCTCTTGCCGAACGAGAACGCGCCGCCGCGGCCGCCGCCCTGCATCTGGCGCATGAAAAATATCCACACCCCGATCAAGAGCAGCATCGGGAACCACGAAATAAAGATTTGCGCGAGGAAACTTTGCTCTTCTTCCACCGCGGCTTCAATCACCACGCCCGCTTTGAGCAGATCATTCACCATCCAGGGATCGTAGACGGCTTGCGTGCTGAATTTTTCGCCGGTCGTCTTGACGCCCTTGATCTTGCGGCCTTCGATGGTGACTTTGGTAATGCGCCCCTGCTTCACCTCATCGAGGAACTGGGAATACTCCAGCGGTTTTTGCACCGATTTTTGCGGGCCGACCTGATTGAAGACCGTGAAGATCACCAACAGGATAACCAGCCAGATCGCGATGGTTTTTACTAAATTATTCAACGATGCTCCTCGCCGTGACGCTGCACGGCATTGAAATAACGGCCAAAGTGCCCGACAAAATCCACTGCGATTGCAGTGTCCCAACCGTAGGTAGGTCTTTCAATTCTAAACGTTTTCCGGCATGGGTGCAGCGTAGAAAATCGCGACTGACGCGCGCATTTCAAGTCCTCGCCTCCGCGAGACCTCAACTGGCCTGTTTCAGCCCCTTTCCCAGCAAATACACCTCGCGCGACCCTTTACGCGACGCATCGGGCTTGCGCGTCTGCACCTGCACGAACACCTCACGCATCGTGCGCACAAAATCGTCAAAACCCGCGCCATGAAACGTTTTGACCAGAAAATTCCCCCGTGGTTTCAAATGCTTCGCGGCAAAGTCCAGCGCCAGTTCCGCCAGCCCCATGAGCCGCGCCTGATCCACCTGCGCTATTCCGCTGATATTGGGGGCCATATCGGAAAGCACAAGATCAGCCTGCGCGCCGGCCAACGCCTGCTCCAGCGCAGCCAGCCCGGCATCCGCGGAAAAATCGCCACGAATGAAGGTCACGCCGCCCAGACCCTGCATGTCCAGCAAGTCGATGGCAATCACGCGCCCGCCCGGCGCCACCAGCCGCCCCGCCACCTGCGACCAGCCGCCGGGGGACGCGCCCAAATCCACCACCACCATGCCCGCTTTGATCAAGTGGTCTTTTTCGTTGATCTGTTGCAGCTTGTAGGCCGCGCGCGAGCGCATGCCTTCGGCCGCCGCACGTTTGACGTAGGGGTCGTTGACATGCTGCATCATCCACGCTTTACTGGTTCGGGTTCTGGACATCAAACCTGCCTGCCGGCGGCAGTTATAGGGCTGTAAATATCGCGTCGCATTTTCTAGGTTACACTCCGCGCATGACTGAATCCACCGCCATCCCGCTGACCGCCACGCAACGCCGCGATCTCAAGGCCCGCGCGCACCCTATTGAGCCGGTGGTTATTATCGGCGACGCGGGCATGACGCCCGCCGTGCTGCGCGAAATCGACGTGCATCTTAAAAGTCATGAGCTCATCAAGATCCGCGTGACCGGCGGCGACCGCGATGCGCGCGCAGCCATGATTGATACCGTTTGCGGCGAACTTAACGCCAACCTGGTGCAGCATATCGGAAAGACGTTGATCGTGTTTCGCCCGAAGCCGCCGGAACACGGGAAACCCAAGGCGGCCCTGCGCGCCATCGTCATGCCGTCCAAACGCAAACACGCGGCCCGCAACGGCCCGCGCAGAACCAAGCGCAGTTATCAAGGCTCGAAATAACGGCGACCCAGGAAGGGCGCTTGAATGTTCCGCGCGCAGCCGAGCGTTCGGCGTTCGGCGTGCAGCGCACGGCGCCAGTGACCGACGCCCCGGGCGCCACGGCCATCGCTAAATGTACTTCACGTCCAGAATCTCATACTCGCGCACGCCGCCCGGCGCCTGCACTTCGGCCACGTCGCCGGCGGATTTTCCGATCAGTGAACGCGCGATCGGCGAATTGATCGAAATTTTTCCAAGCTTGATGTCCGCCTCGTCCTCGCCGACGATCTGATACGTCACCTTCGCGCCTTTTTCGACGTCTTCCAGCTCCACCGTTGACGCAAACACGCAGCGTCCGTCGGCATCGAGCTTGGTGGGATCGATGATCTCCGAATTGGAAATCTTGCCATCAAGATCGGCGATGCGCCCCTCGATAAAACTCTGGCGCTCCTTGGCCGCGTGGTATTCCGCGTTTTCCGATAAATCACCATGCGCCCGCGCTTCGGCAATCGCAGCGATAATGGCGGGACGCTGCACCGTTTTGAGATCATGCAGTTCGGCGCGCATTCTTTCCGCGCCGCGTACGGTTAAGGGCACTTTATTCATGGCATCCTCCAATGGCTATGCAATCGCCAATCGCTTATGTAAATTTTGCAGTGCGTAGGCGTGCAGCTCACGCGCTTCGGTCATGCCCGCGCAGGCCGCGCGCGCGCCTGCGATGGTGGTGTAGACCGGCACGCGGCGCTGCAAGGCCGCACGCCGGATGGCGTAGGAATCATTGATCGCCTTGCGCGATTCTTCGACGGTGTTTACCGCCAGCACGATCTCGGCGTTTTTAATCATATCGACAATGTGCGGGCGGCCTTCGGCGACCTTGTTAATCGGCAGCACCGCCAGCCCCGCCGCCGCCAGGGCGTTCGCGGTGCCGCGTGTCGCCACCAGCGTAAAGCCGAGCGCCGCCAATGCGCGCCCGATCTCCACCGCGCGCGGCTTGTCGCCGTCGCGCACGCTGATAAACACCTTGCCGGACGCCGGCAGCTTCTCGCCCGCCGCCATCTGTGATTTCACAAACGCCACGCCGAAGGTCTCGCCCACGCCCATCACTTCGCCGGTGGATTTCATTTCCGGGCCGAGAATGGTGTCCGCGCCGGGGAACTTGATGAACGGAAATACCGCTTCTTTCACGGAGAAATAGGGCGGCACGACTTCTTGCGTAACCCCTTGTTCCAAAAGCGTTTTTCCAGATTGGCAGCGCGCCGCTATTTTCGCCAGCGGCAAGCCCGTCGCCTTCGATACAAACGGCACGGTGCGCGAGGCGCGCGGGTTCACTTCCAACACATACACCACGTCGGCATCGCCGCTTCTTTGCACCGCGAACTGCACGTTCATCAGGCCCACGACGTTGAGTCCCTTCGCCATTACCACGGTTTGACGGCGCATTTCGGCCTGCAACTCCGGCGACAGCGAAAACGGCGGCAACGAACATGCCGAATCGCCCGAATGCACGCCCGCCTGCTCGATGTGCTCCATCACGCCGCCGATAATGACCTGCTTGCCGTCGGACACCGCATCGACATCAACCTCGATTGCGTCGTTCAAAAAACGGTCCAGCAGCACCGGCGAATCGTTTGATACCTTCACCGCCTCGCGCATATAACGTTCGAGGTCTTCTTTCTGATGCACGATTTCCATCGCACGTCCGCCCAGCACATACGAAGGACGCACCACCAGCGGATAGCCGATTTCTTCGGCCGCCTGCAACGCCTTGGCCGCGCTGCGTACCGTGCGGTTTGGGGGCTGCTTCAATTTGAGCTTGTGCAGCAGCTTCTGGAAACGTTCGCGGTCTTCGGCCACGTCGATGGAATCCGGCGTGGTGCCGATGATCGGCACGCCGTTGGCCTCCAGATCACGCGCGAGCTTTAACGGCGTCTGCCCGCCAAACTGCACGATCACGCCGAACGGTTTTTCGATATGCACGATTTCCAGCACGTCTTCGAGCGTGACTGGCTCGAAGTACAGGCGATCCGAAGTGTCGTAATCGGTCGAAACCGTTTCGGGATTGCAGTTGACCATGATGGTCTCGAAGCCGTCCTCGCGCAGCGCCAGCGACGCATGCACGCAGCAGTAATCGAACTCGATGCCCTGACCAATGCGATTCGGCCCGCCGCCCAGCACCATTATTTTCTTGCGTTGGGTGGGCTGCGACTCGCATTCCTCCTCGTACGTCGAATACAGGTACGCGGTGTTGGTGGCGAACTCCGCCGCGCAAGTGTCCACCCGTTTATACACCGGGCGCACGCCCAGCACATGCCGGCGATTACGCACATCGGTTTCCGTGGATTTCAGCAAGTGCGCCAGCCGCCGGTCGGAGAAACCCTTGCGCTTCAAGCGGCGCATTTCATCCGCGTCGATATTCACCAACTGCTGATCGTCGAGCACCATTTCGATGTCGATGAGGTCTTTGATCTGCGCCAGGAACCACCGGTCGATGTGCGTCAGCGCATACACTTCTTCCAGCGTAAAGCCGCATTCGAAGGCATCGCCCACGTACCAAATGCGATCCGGCCCCGGGCGCCCGAGTTCGGCCTCGATCACTTCGCGATCGCGCGTGCGCTGATTAAAACCATCGACGCCCACTTCCAGCCCGCGCAGCGCTTTTTGCATCGACTCCTGGAAGGTGCGGCCCATCGCCATCACTTCGCCCACCGACTTCATCTGCGTGGTGAGGCGATCATCGGCAGAGGGGAATTTTTCAAACGCGAACCGCGGAATCTTGGTGACCACATAGTCGATGGTCGGCTCGAACGACGCCGGCGTGGCGCCTCCCGTGATGTCATTACGCAATTCATCCAGCGTATAACCCACCGCAAGCTTGGCGGCGACTTTCGCGATCGGAAAGCCTGTCGCCTTCGACGCCAGCGCGCTTGAACGCGACACCCGCGGATTCATCTCGATGATGACCATGCGCCCGTCTTTCGGGTTGATGCCGAACTGCACATTGGAGCCGCCGGTCTCCACCCCGATTTCGCGCAGGCACGCGATCGAGGCGTTACGCATGATCTGGTATTCCTTGTCGGTCAGCGTCTGCGCCGGCGCGACGGTGATCGAGTCACCCGTATGCACGCCCATCGCATCGAGGTTTTCAATCGAGCAGATGATGATGCAGTTATCCTTGCAGTCACGCACCACTTCCATCTCGTATTCTTTCCAGCCGATCACCGATTCCTCGATCAGAATTTCGTGCGTGGGGCTGGCAT
>JANPOH010000169.1:0-8640 GCA_031427895.1 Betaproteobacteria bacterium | reverse complement strand
CAAGTCGCTGGGCCGTATCGAGTTTCTGGCACAAAATGTGAAGACATCGGATTTTGGCGATCCGGTGTTCAAGCCCTATGTCATTCGTGAAATGAACGGCGTGCCGGTGGCGATCATCGGTCAGGCTTTTCCGTATACGCCCATCGCCAACCCGCGCCATTTTGTGTCGCAATGGACTTTCGGCATACAAGAGGCCGAGCTGCAAAAAATCGTGGAGGAGGTGCGTGCCAAGGGCGTGCGCGCGGTGGTGTTGTTGTCCCACAACGGCATGGATGTGGACGTAAAACTCGCCGGGCGCGTGCGCGGCATTGATGTCATTCTCGGCGGCCACACGCATGACGGCGTGCCGGTGCCGGTGATCGTGAATAACGCGGGCGGCAAAACGGTGGTGACCAATGCCGGCTCCAACGGTAAATTTCTCGGCGTGCTCGATCTTGAGGTGAAGGCGGGCGCCGGCGTCACGGATTTTCGGTACCGCTTGCTGCCGGTGTTCGCCAACTTGTTGCCGGCGGATGCGACCATGCAGGCACTGATCGAGCGCGTGCGCGCGCCGTTCAAGGCCAAGCTGGAAGAACCGCTCGCCGTCACCGAAGGCTTGCTCTACCGGCGCGGCAATTTCAACGGCACTTTTGACCAATTGATTCTGGACGCGTTGATGGCGTCCAAAAACGCAGAGATCGGTTTCTCGCCGGGCTTTCGCTGGGGCACCACGCTGCTGCCGGGGCAGACGATCACGCGCGAGCACTTGATGGATCAAACCGCGATTACCTATCCGCACGTGACGCTGAACGAATTCACCGGCACGCAAATCAAGGATATCCTCGAAGACGTATGCGACAACCTGTTCAACCCGGATCCCTATCTGCAACAAGGCGGCGACATGGTGCGCGTCGGCGGCATGGCGTATACCTGCAACCCGACGGCGGCCATCGGCCAGCGTATTTCGGATATGCGCCTGGGAGGCAAGCCGCTGGAGGCCGATAAACGCTACAAAGTCGCGGGCTGGGCACCGGTGGCGGAGGGTGTCACCGGCGAGCCGGTGTGGGATGTAGTCGAGCGCTACCTGAAGGATCGTAAAACCATCACCCCGCGTGCGCCCAATGTGCCGCGGCTGATCGGCATGGAAAAAAATCAAGGGCTGATGTGAGACTCGCTGCGGCAATCGCACTGGCGCTGATGTGTTGCCTGGCGCTGCCCGCCGCCGCGCTGGAATCGATACGCGTCTCGCCCAGCGTGTACTACATCCGGGGCGAAACCGGCGTGCCGTCGCTGGCGAATCGCGGCCACACTTCCAATGCCGGTTTCGTGGTGACCAAAGAAGGCGTGGTGGTGTTCGATGCGCTGGGTACGCCGGTGCTGGGCCGCGAATTCATTGCCGCCATCCGTAAAGTAACGCCCGCGCCGATACGCCGCGTCATCGTCAGCCATTACCACGCGGATCATTTTTACGGCCTGCCGCCGTTCAAGGATGCGGGCGCGGAGATTTGGGCGCATGCGGCGGCGGCCGTGTACCTAAAATCGGATGCGGCGCAGCAGCGCTTGGCCGAGCGGCGCACCTCGCTCGCGCCGTGGGTAGGCGCGAACATGCGCCTGTTGCCTGCCGACCGCTGGGTGGATGGCGAAGTGTCCTTCAAGCTCGGCGGCCTGACCTTTCGCGTGTTCCCGGTCGGCCCCGCGCACACCCCCGAAGACCTGGCGATGGCGGTCGAAGAAGAAAACGTGCTGTTCGTGGGCGACCTGATGTTCGGCGGACGCCTGCCTTTTGTCGGCGAAGCCGACAGCAGGGCGTGGATTACAGCCATAGACCGCATCGTCAAATTCAATCCGCGGGTGTTGATCGGCGGCCACGGCGATGCCTCGCGCGACGCGGCGGCGGATTTGCGTCTGACGCGCGAGTACCTGGTCTATCTTCGTGAGAAAATGGGCGCGGCGGCAAACGAGCTGGAAGATTTTGAAACGGCTTATGCGAAGACCGACTGGTCGCGGTTTTCACACCTGCCCGCCTTTGCCGAAGCTAACCGGCGCAATGCGTTCAACACCTACATCCGTATGCAAGGAGGCGACAAATGATGACTTATTTTCAACGCGGCGCGGCGGCCTGCCTGACAGCGGCGGCTCTTTTTATAGGCGGTTGCGCCACGACCAGCACCAGCGGCTCGGTGAGCAGCCCGGTCGGCCCGGACAAAGTGATCTATCACCTGAGCGCAGGTTTGGAGCAGGCAACCAACGGCCTGCGGAATGTGCGTAACCACCTGGAGGTCAACCCGCAAGCACGGATCGTGGTGGTGGCGCACGCGCAGGGCGTCGATTACCTGCTGAAAGACAAAAAAGACGCCAACGGCAACGCGTACGAAGTCACTGTGCAGGAACTAAAAAGCCAGGGCGTGCGCTTCGATATCTGCCAGATTACGCTGCGTAACCGCAAGCTCGACAAGAAACAGTTCATCGAAGAAGCGACGTACGTGCCGTCGGGCGTCGCGGAAATCGCGCGGCTGCAACAGCGCGAGGGGTACGCTTACCTGCGGCCTTGATGTTTTAAAAACTCAGTGCAGATCTTAGTGCGGATCTTAGTGCAGATGTTTGTTCCGCGGATGCAGCGGGATCACCGTCGATGAACCGCTTTGCTCCGGCGACGCTTGCTTGGGCGGCTGTGATTTGCCGAACAAGTCGCTGATGAGCGTGGCCACCTGATCGACTTCAGGTTTGCCCAAGTGGCGCGACAGCAGTTGCGTTGCGTCTTCCACCACGCATTGGCGGCGAAACTCATGTATTGATTCGGGCGTGGGGCCGACAAATACCTGATAGAACTCGTCGTCGCCGTGATCCGGGTAATAGGTGACTTCGATTTCGGATGCGTATTCGGTCAGCGGGCCGACGTTCTGGATGGCCGCGCCGAGTTTCTCCTGAAAGTTGCGACCGACTTCACCGGTCCAGCAGATGTTCAGCGTGCGCTCGCCCGCGTCGTACGCGATGCCGGGTTCTTCGCGCTCCAGACTGTGTGCATCGGCCAGCGTTTCAACGTCCAGATATTCGAGCCACGGGCGCAAGGCTTGCTCGACCCGTTTCAGGCGTACGCCTTTGCATAAAAAAATAGAGCCGTGTACGTGTACTTCCGTTCTCATGACATTTCCAATGTAACCGGCCTGCGTCAGCAGCGGGCCGGGCGCGCATTATAGCGTACTCATAATAAAATCAATAAAAACAAATACTTAGCTATTCCGGCGACTGATTCATGAAACCCAGTCGGGCGAGCATGGCGCGCATGTCGTTTTGTTCCTGCGCGAGATGCGTACGCAGCGCCGCGCCGGTCAGCAGCATCGGCGTCCAGCAGTGCCGCGCGAGTTCGCCCCCCCACGACGGCGCCTGCGTCGCCTGCGTCAGCGCCTTTTCCCAATACGCAACGTGTTCGGCAAGCAGGCCGCGCGCACCATGCACGCCGCGCCACGCACCCATCGTGCAGGGCGCGCCGAACTCCAGCCATGTTGGCGTTTGCGCGTACCAACCGGAGAGCCGCGCGGGCGACGACACCGCCAGCGCGCGCAGCGTACCGGTTTCAAGCTCCTTGACCGCGCTCGCGGCGGTGACGGCAGCGATGTCGGCGTTGCCCGCGACCACGTCGGCCACCGCGTCGAGCGCGGAATCGAACACGCGAATCACCGGCGCCCGCACGTCGCCGCCCGCGTGCAGCGTGACTTGCGCCAGCGCGATGTGATTCGGATTGCCGGCGGCGGTGGACAGCGCCACCGTGACTTTGTCCGCATCATCACGCAAGCGCTTTAAAAGATCGCCGCCGCCGCGGCAAGACGAATCGCTGCGCGTGACAAACGCAATGTACTCGTTATACAGAATCGCCAGCGGCGTGTAGCTGTCGTGATTGAACGCGGCGATGCCGGTCAGGTAATCGGTGGCGAGATTCGGCGAGCTGATGCACAAAAGATGCGGGTCACCCGCGCGCGCGTCCACGCCGGCCCATACGCGGCGCGCGCCGTCGCCGGGAATGTTAATCACCTTGTTGGCAACATTCAGCGCCGCCGCCAGCGTGCGCGCGGTGCGATCGAGCCCGCCGCCGGGCGGCGTGCCGGCGAGGATGTCGATCCCGCGTTCGGGTTGCCAGTTTTCGGGCATCACAGCTTGAACAGACGTCCCGCGCCGGGCACGTCACGTTTGTCGTTCATCAACCGCAGCATCGCCCACATCATCGAGGCGTTGCTGGTAACCACCGGTAGGCCGTATTTTTGCTCGATGCCGTCGATGATGTCGAGGGTGCGGAAGTTCGAGCAACTGATGAAAATCGCTTCGGTTTGCGGGCGCATCACTTCATCCACCAGCGCGAGAATGCGTTCGCGCGTGATGGTGGAATGCGCCTCGGTGGAGAGGCCCTGCATCGCCAGCACCTCAAAGCCGTCGGCGGCGAGATAGTGTTTCAGCCGCTCGTTCAGCCACGGCGCATAAGGCGAGGCGAGGCTGAGTTTTTTCGCGCCCAGCGCGCGCAGCCCGTCCACGATGGCGCGCGACGAGGTGGCGCACGGGATGCCGGTTTCGGCTTTGATGCGCTCGGCCAGAGCGCGGTCCTCGGCGGGCGTGTGCAAAAAGCCGCTGGCGGTGCAGCCGTAACCGATCACGTTGACCTTGGCGTGCGCCAGCAGCTTGGCCGCTTCGGGCGCCTGCGTGGACAGCCCCATCAGTTTTTCTTCGGTGTCGGCGGTGTGCGCAATGCGCATCGAATGCACCGATGCGCCCGTGTCACCCATCGCCGCGAGGCGTTGCGTTTCGTATTCCATCACCGTGTTCCACGACGGCACGATGATGCCGATTTTTTGTTGCCAAGTGTCCATGGTGATTCTTCCCGTAATTGCTTGCGCGGAGGATAGCAGATACTTTAGGCTACTCGTGACACCTTCTGGAGGAAACCTTCATGACATCATTGCGCGCTTTTGCCGCTGTCGCCGTTGTTGTTGCTTCACCGGCGTTTGCACAAAATTACCCTGCCAAAACGATACGCATCGTGATTCCGTTTCCGGCGGGCGGCACCTCGGATATCCTCTCGCGTGCGGTCGCGCAAAAGCTCACCGAAGAATGGAAGCAGCAAGTCATCATCGACAATCGCCCCGGCGCGGGCGCGAATATCGGTGCGGAAATTGCCGCCAAGTCACCGGCTGACGGCTATACGCTGTTTGCCATCTCGACCATTCATTGCATCAACCCCAGTCTTTACAGCAAGCTCGCTTACGATCCGATACGCGATTTCGCACCGATCACGCTGATCGCGGAAACCTCGCAGGTGCTGGCGGTGCATCCGTCACTGCCGGTGAAAACCGTGAAGGCGTTCATCGCCTATGCCAAGGCGCGCCCCGGCCAGTTGAACTACAGCTCGGCGGGCAACGGCAGCCAGCCGCATCTCACCGCGGAAATGTTCAAGACGCAGGTGGGCATCGATTACGTGCATGTGCCGTATAAAGGTGCGCCGCCGGCGATGGTGGATTTGCTCGCAGGCCAGGTGGCACTGACCTTTGCGACAGCGCCTTCGGCGGTGCCGCATGTGAAGTCCGGCAAAATCCGCGCGCTCGGCGTGAGCACGGTCAAACGCATCACCGCCTTGCCCGATGTGCCGACCATCGCCGAAGCAGGCGTGACTGGTTTTGAAGCGGGCGGCTCGAACGGCTTGGTGGTTCCCGCCGGCACGCCCGCCGCCATCATCGAACGACTCAACGCCGCCATCGTGCGCATCGTCAACGAGCCGGCCATGCGAAAATATTTAAGTGAGCAAGGCGCCGAGCCGCGCACCATGACGCCGGTGGAATACGGCGACTATCTGAAATCCGAAGTGGTGAAGTGGGCGAAGGTAGTCAAGGCGTCGGGCGCGAAGATCGATTGACGCGATCCGTAGGGCGGGAGCCATCCCGCCTTTTGTGGTTCGCGCAAAAGGCGGGATACGCTGCGCTCCTCCCGCTCTACGGTTTTTCGCGCATACCGATGCTCAATGCGCCGCCGCAGGCTCTTTGATCGATACGCGCCAGTGGATGCGGTCTTCCTCGGGCGGGTAATCGCCGGCGGCCTTGTGATACGAGCAGCGGTTGTCCCAGATCACGATATCGCCTTTTTGCCACTGGTGGTGATATTCCGCGCCGGGCTGCACCATGTAGCCGGTGAGTTCGTCGATCAGCGCATCGCTTTCTTCCGCTGGCAGGCCTTCGATACGCAGAATTTTCCCGGGATCAAAATACAGCCCCTTGCGCCCGGTTTCCGGATGCGTGCGAACCAGCGGATGCAGCGCGGGTTTTTTATCGCGGTCTTCGGGATTCAACAATGCCACCGCGCGGCGGCGTCCGCCGTACACATACGCGCCGAATTTTCCAGTGATGCGTTGTTTCAAAATTTCCGGCAGCGCGTCGTACGCGGCATACATGCTGGCGAACAGCGTGTTGCCGCCGCGGCTCGGAATCGCCACGCCGTAGAGCTGCGTCGCCTTGAACGGCACATCGTCGTACGCGCCGTCGGTATGCCAGCCCGACGCGCCGCGCTTGTAAATCGCCATGTTGAGCGTGCCGTCGGTGTTGAATTTGTTCGCGCCGAGCAGCGTGACTTCCGGGCAATCGGGGTGGCGCGTGCTTTTCGACGGATGCGGATCGATGTGCCCGAAGCGCTTGCTGTAAGCGAGAAACTCGTGAAGCTCAAGATGCTGCCCGCGCACCACCAGCACATTGCAGTCGAGCCACGCGCGGTAGAGCGTGTCGAAGGTCTCATCACTCATCGTCCGAACATCAATGCCCTCGGCAATCGCGCCGACTTGCGGCGTCATGCGGCGAATTTCAAGCATGGGGAGGCTTCCTGTGATTGGCGTTGTGGAATCGTATCACCGACGGTCGCAGATGGCATCGGGAGGACACCTTGGCACAAAATCAGCAAGCCGGGTGGATTTCAGTCGCGTTCGATGGCGCGAGCGACCTCATTCTCGCATGCCGCGCAATTTCCGTTGAGAACGAGGACGCCGCCTTGCACCGTACCTGTCACATTGATGATGGAAACGCCTCCGCGACAATGGCCGCAGTAGACATTCGCCAGCAGCCGCTTCTTCACGTCAGCCGGAATCGCGTTCCAGAGTTTGGATGCTGGTGCTGACAGTTTTGGCAGATAAATGATGGTCATGGGGATTGGCGGGTTAGATCGTTGTTCTTCATCGACAAGAGTCACATCTTGAAGGTGAGTATCACGGAGCGGTGTGAATAGGGGTGATGCCTCCTTCAACCTCGATTCGACCACCGTCAAGTCAAATGCGGCCCACTTCGCCCCCCCCCTCCGGGATGCCTGATTCCCATGATCGTTTGGGGCATCCATGAAAAGACGCATGCGACTTTTTGGGGGACGTCTTTCTCCAGCACTGACCAGTTTGCCATGGTCAGGATCGCGTCGTATGTCGCGTCGTACCAAGTATTGTAGGGCGCAGTCGCCATGGTAAGGAGGTCTTCGTGAAGCCGGGTTTTATACGGTTAAATCTCGCGTGAACAGCAACAGGTTCCGGCGAGCGTAGCCGCAGACGACAACCGGCGCATCCGGGATTGCAATTTCCGGAGCAAGGTGGGCTTCATCACGGCTGCGGGTACTTTGATGAACTCGCCAAGATTTCTGGCCGACACCGACGGATGCGCGTAGATCAGCGACGAAGTGGATGCAACATGACTCACCGGCGCGAAATCGTGCGTGAGATCGAACGGCAGCTTCGCATACATCACGGGATTGATCGCCAGATTGCCGGTGGTGCCGGCGCGGTTGTCGATGATGACCTGCTGCCCGAACCCCTCGGTGAGATGCGGCGCGAGCAAACGCGCCACGGTATCAATCGGGCCGCCGGCGGGAAAGCCGATCACCAGGCGGATGGGCTTGTTTTGCAGCGCTTGCGGCAAGTAACAACGCGGCAGCGGTTATATTAAGTAACATGTTGTTTTTAAACAATATTTTAATCATGATGTCGC
The DNA here is from genome assembly GCA_031427895.1 of Betaproteobacteria bacterium. Classification (GTDB taxonomy): domain Bacteria; phylum Pseudomonadota; class Gammaproteobacteria; order Burkholderiales; family SG8-41; genus UBA5216. The sequence continues at coordinate 670 of JANPOH010000169.1, read as the reverse complement.
TAGTAAACCGTCTGTATCAGCGCGCACATACAGCCCGCCACGAACGCCTGATTCGCCACCTGCGCGCCGGGGAACAGCGGCGAGTGATCCAGCGAAAACGGCCCCTTGAAGCCGATGTCGCGATACGTCTGCATCGCTTTGAACCTATCCACGTCGCCGTTATCGACAAAGGTTTCCTGAAATGTCGGGAACTCGCCGCGCACATTGCGAAAGTGAACCATGACGATTTTATCGAGCGCGCCCGGCGATGCCGCACTTGATTTCCGCGAAGCCGCTAGTGGCGAGCACGGTACGCAAATCCATGCCGTGCGCGGCGACCGTGGCTTTGGCTTGTTTGAAAAACGCCGTGGCGGATTCCCGCGTGGATAAATCCATCAACGGATTCGCGCGCGGGCCGTCGGGCAACTCCATCGACACGCAATCGATGCCCAGCGTGCTCATCAGCGCGAGGTTTTTTCTACGTCGGCGTCCCAGACTACTTTGTCTTGAATCAACATCGTCTCTCCGTTGCTTGTCTGCTTATCCGGCTTTCGTGTGGATCAACACCTCCCCTGATAGGGGTAGGGAAGGACTCTCGCCCTCCCCTCCCTCCGAACCGTGCGTGCGGTTTTCCCGCACACGGCTCTCCAGTCGAGAGTTTCCACATCGAGATTGACCGTCAACACAGTAT
>JANPOH010000168.1:0-2580 GCA_031427895.1 Betaproteobacteria bacterium | reverse complement strand
ACGCGCCATCGCCAAAGCACTGAACGCACCCGCGACATCGATCCGCCTCGGCGCCGCCGCCACCGAACGTGCGGTAAAGGAAGCCGATCTCACGCGCTACCGTAACCTCGCCTTTGCCACGCACGGGCTGATGGCGGGCGACTTCAAGGGTCTCGCGGAACCGGCGCTGGTATTCACCCCGCCGGAGAAAGGCAGCGAACTCGATGACGGGCTGCTGACCGCAAGCGAAATCTCGCAACTGAAACTCGACGCGGATTGGGTGGTGCTCTCCGCCTGCAACACCGCTGCGCCCGACGGCACGCCGGGCGCGGAAGGTCTGTCGGGGCTGGCGCGGGCATTCTTCTACGCGGGCGCGAGATCGCTGCTCGTGTCGCACTGGGCGGTGGACACCGACGCCGCAGTGGCACTGACCACCCGCATGTTCGACGAGGCTGCGAAGGGCGCGACCAAGGCAGAAGCGCTGCGCCGCTCGATGCGGGCACTGATGGCACGCACCGACAAGCCGCACTTCGCACACCCCGCGCTATGGGCGCCGTTTGTGGTGGTAGGCGAAGGCAATGCGGAATGGACGGGCAAGCGATGAGAGCTTTAAACGATTCCATGAATGGTTGCTAAAGGATTAGCCTGCCGAAAAACATCCCCACGGGGCTTTTAAACGAAATCTTGGAGAACAATCACGCGCTACAGTCCCACCACCAAGATTGTTGAAGCCATGACATCCGGTAAACGCGAGCGGCTGATGGAAGCGGTGCGCGCCGAAGTGCCGGTTCGCGCGGATGGCACGGTGGAATATTTTGCCCGCGCCAACGCGATCAAGGCGCGCGTGCCGGCTTGAGCTATCGGCGCGATGGCCGCCGCTTGAGCACGCATGGCTCGATGCGTCCGGGGCGTTCACCCATGCGCTGCTGCTACGTCAGCGATCATATTTATAATTAATTCAATAAAAACAAATACTTATGCAAACCATAGCTTCACCTTCCCACACTACCCTTTGGGGCAGTTGACATATCGGTAACTCGCCGCGCAAACTGTTTTTGCAGCAGTGCGTTCGCCTTTCGCGAACACGATCACACCACTTACACAGGAGAGCAACATGAACTCAAAAACATTGTTCGCTGCTTTATCCGCAGCGCTGTTTCTCGTATCGGGAACCGCACAATCGCACGAAGTTGAAGGCAAAGGCCAGCTCGGCCGCGTCAAATTTACGAACTCATGCGACGCCAAGGTACAGCCGCTGTTGGAAACAGGCGTTGCCATGCTGCACTCGTTTTGGTTTAGCGCGGGCGAAAAAACCTTCCGCGACGTGCTGGCACAGGACCCGTCGTGCACCATAGCGAACTGGGGCGTCGCCGCGATCCTGATGTCGAATCCGCTCGCCGGTGCCGGTGCTTCTCCCAAGGGCGCCGCCCTTGCACAGGAAGCCATCGAACAGGGCCGCCGCGTCGCACCCAGGACGCAGCGCGAGCGCGACTACATCGAGGCGGTCGCCGCGTACTATGAAGATTGGTCAAACCGCCCCGAACGTGCGCGCCAGCAAGCGCGCGCCAAGGCGTTTGAAGCATTAGCCGCGCGCTATCCGGGTGACGACGAAGCGCATATTTTCAGCGCGCTGTACATTACCAGCACCCATACACAGGCGGATCAAACCTTTGCGGCGTACTTGAAGGCCGCCGCCATTCTGGAAAAACAGTTCGTCAAGTACCCCGATCATCCGGGCGTGGCGCATTACCTGATCCACAGCTATGACGCGCCGCCCATCGCCAAGCAGGGCCTGCCCGCCGCGCGCCGCTACGCCAGCATCGCGCCGGCCGCGCCGCACGCGTTGCACATGCCTTCGCACATTTTTACCCGCGTGGGCGCGTGGGAGGATTCGGCCGCAACCAATATCCGCTCGGCGGCGGTGGCGAAAAAAGGCGTGAATGAATCCGCTGAAGCGTATCACGCCAGCGACTATACGGTTTACGCCTATCTGCAGCTTGCGCGCGACGCCGACGCCCGGCGCGAAATGGAGGAAGCGCTCAAGGTCACCACCGGCATCAACCCGGCGCAGCAATTTATCGCCCAATATTCGATGGCCGCGATGCCTGCACGCTACGCGATGGAGCGCGGCGCGTGGCGCGAGGCGATGCAGTTGCAGCCCCAGCCGAGCAAGATTCTGTTTGCAGACGCCATCACGCATTTCGCGCGCGCGCTGGGCGCGGCGCGCAGCGGCGATACCACAGCTGCGGAAAAGGATGCCGGGGAACTCGCACGACTGCACAAAGAATTGCAGGACGCGAAGAACAACTATTGGGCCACCGAAGTCGAAATTCAGCGGCTCGCCGTGGCGGGATGGATTGCATTTGCGCAAGGCAAGACCGATGACGCGCAGAAACTCATGCGCGCAGCCGCCGATCTGGAGGACAAGAACGAGAAGCACATCGTCACGCCCGGCCGCATTGTCCCCGCTCGTGAACTACTGGGTGACATGCTGCTCGAGCTCAAACAACCAGCGCAGGCGCTCAAGGAATTCGAAGCGTCGCAGGTGCGCGAGCCGAACCGCTTCCGGGGCCAGTACGGCGCGGCGCGCGCGGCGGAAGC
>JANPOH010000167.1:0-22823 GCA_031427895.1 Betaproteobacteria bacterium | reverse complement strand
AAGTGAACATCGAGCCCTCTCTCAAAGTGGGTTGTCCCCGCATCTCGCGAGATATTCTCCCGCCTGCGCGGGCCAGGGGCTCAGCGGGAGCCTGCAGGCGTGAGCGGCAGCGGCCGGAACCGTGACGCCCAACCCTTCCATTGAGGGGATGCCCAAAAGGCTGCGCCTTTCGTGCACCCCTCATGTCAAACGTTAGGCGGCAAAGTCAGCCAGCGAAATGGAAATCTGATACGCTTATGCCGTGAAGGTCACACTCTACTTCGCCGCAATTCGTCAACGGCCGGATCGGGCGATTATCCGAGACGAATGGATCGAGAGAGCCATCCGGGCGCCTGTTCGGGAAACGGTTCAGGCTGATGGCCGCTTTCGGCGTTGGGTGCAGGTGCCGGAAATGGGGGACGCGGTTTCTCCGCGTAATTGTCTTACCGGATGGGGAGACCGTACATAACGCTTTCTTTGATAGAAGGTTTGCGCCATGAAAGTTCGATACTTCGCTGACACCGATACCCTGCTCATCGAGTTTCTGGATTCTCAGGTTACCGAGACCCGCGACCTCGATGAGAACACCGTTCTCGACGTGGATGCCAAAGGCAACATTTGCTCCATTACGGTCGAGCACGCGTCTCAGCGCGCCGGTGCACCACAATTTTCCTACGAGCAAGTTGCCGCATAACCACACGATTGACGGCGACACTTCGCCAGAGGATAAGGGGTCAGGTCTAGATAAGTAGCACAAATTCTGCTATTCGGTCGCCACCATGTCACGCCCGATTCGCATTGAATTCCCCAATGCCCTGTATCACGTCACCTCGCGTGAGCAGCCATTTTGCTACGCTGCGGGTCGGTGATAATCTTCGCTATCAGCGACTTTCCGCGTCCCAGGATAACCATGATGCATGCCGTCAAGACAATCACCCGATGGATACCGCCGTTCGCGCTGTTGGCCAGCATGACGGCTGCCGCGCAATGGTCGCCCACGCGCCCGGTGCGCCTGATCGCGCCATTCCCGCCGGGCGGCACGGTGGATGTGATCGGGCGCATCGTCGCTTCACGTTTGCCGGAGCGTCTGGGACAGCAGGTCGTCGTTGATAATCGCGGCGGCGCCAACGCCATCATCGGCACCGATCTCGCGGCCAGAGCCGCGCCGGACGGGCACACCATTTTGATCGTGCCGATTGGTCATTCGATCACGCCGTCGGTGACAAAGAAACTGCCGTACGACACGCTGAAGGATTTCGCCCCGATCGGCTTGATCGGCAACGGCGCTTATGTGCTGGTGGTGAACCCCGCCGTGCCCGCCAAATCGGTGAGCGAATTCGTCGCCCTCGCCAAGTCGCGCGCCGGCGGATTGAACTATGCGTTTACCGGTCACGGCAATGCGACGCATCTGGCGGGCGAGTTGTTCAAGGTGCTGACGGGCGTGGATATGCTGGGCATTAACTACAAAGGCGGCGGCCCGGCGCTGACGGACCTTATCGGCGGACAGGTATCGGCGTTTTTCTCCGGCGTGGCCTCGGGTGCGGCGCAGATCCGGGGCGGCAAAATCCGCGCGCTCGGCGTCACCACGTCGCGGCGCAGCGGCGGCCTGCCCGATGTGCCCACCATCGCCGAGGCGGGCGTGCCCGGCTACGAAATCGATGGCTGGTACGGCCTGCTCGCGCCCGCAGCCACGCCGCCCGCCGTGATCCGGCGTTATAACAGCGAGTTATCCGCACTGCTCGCGATGCCGGAGATGAAAGAGCGCCTGCTCGGCGCGGGTATCGATGCGCACGCCTCCACGCCGGCGGAGTTTCAGCAGCGCATCACGCGCGACATCACGCGCTGGGCCGAGGTGGTGAAAAAAGCGAAAATCGCGGTCGAATAAGCGCCATCATCCAACCATCAAGGGGAACATCATGATGTACACCTGCACGCCTCGCGCACCACGACATGCGGCCGCCGCCAGAGTCGCCAGCCGCAAGATCGTCAAGCGAACCACGCGCGGCAAAAAAAGTTTCGCGGTCGATCTGCACTGCCACGTGCATGTGCCCGAAGCCGACGCCATCATCGGCGGCAATGCGGCGAAATTGCCGGGGCTGAAGGCGCCGAAGCGGTAAGCGGATGCAAGCGCTCAAAGGCATCAAGGTTATCGACCTCACGCGCGTGGTGGCGGGGCCGTACTGCACCTATCAGCTCGCGCTGATGGGCGCGGACGTAATCAAGATCGAGCAAGTCGGGCGCGGCGACCCCGTGCGCCACAGCGGCGCGGGCAGCGACGCGCATTTCTGGAAGCACGCAATGGCGACCAATTTTTTGCCGCAGAACGCCAACAAGCGCGCGCTGACGCTGAACCTGAAGCACGATGAAGGCCGCGCGATTTTCATGAAGCTCGTCGCCAACGCCGACGTGGTGGTTGAAAACTTTCGCTCCGGCGTGATGGACAAGCTCGGCATCGGCTACAAGACGCTTTCGGCGCAATATCCGAAATTGATTTTCTGCTCGCTCACCGCCTATGGTCAGACCGGGCCGAAAGCGCATCACACCGCCTACGACGGCGTGGTGCAGGCCGCCGGCGGCATGATGAGCGTGATCGGCACCAGGGAAACCGGGCCGCTGAAAGTCGGCCCCCCGATCACCGACTACGCGACCGGCATGGCTGCCGCGTATGCGATTTCCACCGCGCTGTTTCAGCGCGAGCGCGAAGGATGCGGGCAATACATTGACGTGTCGATGCTCGACATGGCGCTGGCGCTGATGAGCTCGTACGTCACCGATTACTTCGCCACCGGCAACGTGCCCGGCCCGCGCGGCAACGAGCCGGCGAGCCGCAGCCCGTCGGCGGGCACCTACGACACGGCCGACGGCAAACTCACGCTGGGCGCGAACGAAGATCATCAATACGAGCGGCTGTGCCGCGCGCTGGGACTGGCGAGCGTACTCACCGACCCGCGCTTTCAGGAAATCGACGCACGGCGCGCAAATGCCGAACTGCTGCGCGCCGAATTTCGCCGTGTGCTGGCGACGCGCGGCGCGGATGAATGGGAAACGCTGCTCAACGACGCCGGCGTGCCCGCCGCGCGCATCCGCACGCCCGCCGAAATACTGCAACACCCGCAAGTCACCGGGCGCGGCGTGCTGCACACCTTCAAAAACGTGAAGGGCGTGGAGCGCGACGTGACGGTGTTGTCAGCGCCGTTTCGTCTGGCGCACGACGGGCCGACGCTGAATTCGCCGCCACCGCTGATCGGCGAGCACAGCGACGCGATTTTGGCCGAGTTGGGCTATGGCGCGGCGGAGATCGAGCGGTTGCGGCGGGATGGGGTGGTGTAGCTGGCGTTGAACGGCGCAATGCGCTGCGCTTCGATTGCGCCCTACGTACTACGTACAGCGGTTATGCTGCGCCCGAATTGGGTCACGCCGACCAATCGTAGGGCGTAATCGCCGCAGGCATTGCGCCGTAACACGCACGATCAGTCAGGCACTCGCAATTCCTGCGACGCCGGGCTTCCCGCCCAATCACGCGCATACAAACCGTTTTCTACGCACCGGTGAAATGTCGAATGTGGCCAATCGCACACTGCCTGCACCAAGCCGTGTTTGACGGGATTGATAAACACATAATCCATGTGCGCGGCAAAGTCGCGATCGTCACGAATAAGGTGTTCCCAATAGCGCCGCTGCCAAATGCCGCGTTCGCCTGTCCGTATGCGTCTGGCGGAACGGTGCTCGGTTTTTGGCAATGCGCGTGAGAACATCAACTTGATCAAGCGCCAGCGCAATGCAAAATCGGTGTCGCCGTCGGGCAACTCAAGTAGGCAGTGCAGGTGATCGGGCAGCACGGTCCATGCGTGGATATGGAAGGGATGTGCGCGTCGCACGACTTGCACGGCGTCGCGCAACAGATCGATGCGACTTACGAGCAAGTCGTTGTCGCCGCGCCGCAAGAGATTGACAGTGAAGAACCACGTGCCGCCGGGTTGCCAGGCGCGGCGGTAGTTGGGCATTTTTATTGTTTTGCGAAGTATCGGGGTAGCGATGCATTGAACGGCGCAATGCCTGCGGCGATTGCGCCCTGCGGTTTGCTACTTGTTCGCGAGCTTTTGCTTCAGCGTTGCGAAATATTTTTCCAGATCAACAATAAAGCGGTCGTGCTCCGATTCGCCGACCTGCCCGCTGTCATCGAACACTTTGACTTTGAACGACAGCCTGCGCCTGTCGATGGCAACGAGCTCGGCCTCGGCGCGCACGGTTTTGCCGATCGGCGTGGGCCCCATGTGGCGCACGGTGATGGAAACGCCCACCTGCCCCTGACCGGGCTTCAAGTGCCGGGCCACCAGGGCGCTTGCTGCTGATTCGACCAGGCGCGTCATCGACCAGGTGGCGAACACCTTGTAATCCCCGCGCTGGGTGGTGCGCTCTTCGGTGATTTCCCAGTGTTCCGTGTGTTTCATGCCGATTGTCAGCGTGTCCATTTGGTCCTCGTGGCTGATTAAAGAAACATGCGAATTCTAATCCACCAAGCAAAAACGGTCGCGCCCGAAGGCGCGGCCGTTTGGTAAAAACACAGGCCCGAAGGATTACTTGGCTCGCTGATTGTCGTGTTTCTCGCGCGTAATTTTTTTGCTTTGTCTGTCCTGTGCATGCTCGATGCGGGCGGCTTCTTTTTGGGTGACATTGCCGTCGGCGCGCGTCTTGTCTTCGAGGCGCTGCACGCGCTCTTGGCCCTTTTGCATGCGCGCGGCTTCTTTCTTATTGAGCTCGCCCGATTTCACGCCGGCGTCGATACGTTTTTGCTGATTGTCCTGACGCATGTCGATGCGTGCGCCGGCCTTGTCGCTGGGCGTGGCAGGTATTGCGGGTGTTGCAGGCGTGGCTTGGGCGAGAGCAAATCCCGGCAGCATGGCGATGGCAAATGTGACGATGGCGGTTTTGAGTTGCATTAGCGTTCCCCTGGTTTCAATTGATATGGGTACATTCCCACAACCACCTAACGATGGACAGTACCGGCGGTTTACCGCTCCGGTAGTTGCAAAGTGTAACGGCGTGCACTCGGGAAATCCATAATTTCGTTTAAAAACAACATGATACAGTCGTTAATGTGATCAAGGTCACCTGCTGTTGTGATGAAATTCGAGCCGGTGTTTGCCTGCTTTACCAGCACGCCTCGATCACTGCCAGCAGTACATCACGTTCGCGCACAAACTCGCGCTTCGGATCGGCGTTGAAATTCTTCAATGAGTTTTCAACAATCTGCGGCAGGCTCTCGCGCGGGATGTTCAGTTCCGACAGGCGCACCGGCATGCCGGCGGATTTAAATACGCGCTCAAGCTCGGCGGCGGCTTTGTCCGGCGCGGCGGCGATGCCATCGCTTTCGCGCCACACGCCCAGGCCCTGCGCGATCAGCGCCATCGCCTCCGGGTCGCGGCTCCCAAGCTTACGCATCACCATCGGCGTCAGCGCGCTGCTGGCTTCGCCCTGGCCGACGTGCGCGTGCTTCTGAAACAACGCGGTGGCGAACGCATACACCACGCGCGCCACCCAGTGTTTTTCGGTGAGCATGCCGCCATCGTCGGCATCGCGGTTTTGCAGGAATGCCGCAGTGCAGGCGGCAATGCGCGGCGTGACATCGGTCGTATCGCCGACGCGCGCCAGCGCAAATTGCGCCAAACGAAACGCCTGCCGGCGGTCGCCCTCGGATAGGGGGCCGACACGCGCCGCGCCCAGATTCACCATTGAGCGCCAGTACACGGATGCCGCGGTGGTGTGCGTGAGCGAGGGCGGCGCGGTCATCAGCGCAGCGCTGTCCCAGAACACCGCGACGGGCCGTGTCTTCGGATCAAAAAACTCCATGCGGTGATCGCGGTTGGGGTCTTTCACCGCCGAGCCGCCGCGATTTTGCGCCGAGGTCGCCGCCGTCAGCACGTTGATGATCGGCACCTTGGGTTCGAGCAGCTTGGGGCTGATGGCTGGCGCGTTGTCGGGATACTGCGTAATCAGCTCGTCCACCGGGCGTTTTTCCGCCATCAATATCGCCACCACGCGCGTGCCCTGCGTGACGCTGCCCGCGCCCACGCCGATCAGCAGGTCGGCATTCACCGCGCGCGCCGCAGCCGCGGCGCGCGTCACCGAGTCGATGGTGGTGTCTTTGTCGATTTCATCGAACACGCCCGCGCAAGTGTCGCCGAGGATGCGTTTGATGCGCGCGATCAAATCGGTCTTGCGCGAGACCGTGCGCCCGCACACGATGAAGGCGCGTTTGGCGCGATGGCGTTTTAATTCCGCCGGCAGATTTTCGAGTGCGTCCTGCCCGCTGTAGAGGCGCAGCGGATAGCCGGTGGCGCTGAATTTGTTGACGTATTCGGGCGTGATGCTCATGGGGAATCCTGTTGATTGCGTGTAAAAACAAACCGCTCGTGGCTTTGCAGCGCGGCCAGCGCGTGGCCCGCGTTGGGCATTTCGTCGTACACCGGCACGCCCAGCGCGCGCGCCTTGTCGCGGAATGCGCGTTTGCGTTCTTCCAGCGCCGGCTCGCCATCCGAGCGCAGTACCAGCAGAAAATGCGCCTGCCCCGGATGTTTTAGCTGCACGCGCAGCGCGGCGGCTATCAGGTTATCCAGCACTTCCGGTTTTGCGCGCCCGGCAAACGATGACAAATTCAGGTGCATCACCAGTGCGTCGGGCTTGCCGCCGGCGACAACGATGTCGAGAATTTTTTCGGCGACGCGGCCATCGTCCTGCTGCAGGGTGCCGACCGGACAATCCACCGGGTTGGTGATGCTGGTGCCGGGCGGCAGTTGCAGCGCCGCGAGTTCGGCAATGGTGGTTTGTTCAAACGGCGACACATCCAGACCCAGCCGCGCGAAGTAATCGGTGGCCAGCACGCTGGTGCCGCCGCCGTTGCCGAACAGCGCGACGCGCTGCGTGGGTTTGCCGGTCTTGGGCGTCACCGACTGAAACAGCAGCAGCGTATCGATAAATTGATCGAGCGTATCCACCATCACACAACCGGTCTGGCGCGACAACGCAATCCACACGCGATCATCGCCCGCGAGCGAACCGGTATGCGAGGCGGCGGCGGCAAGCCCCTGCCGCGTGCGCCCGCCCTTGAGTATGACCACGGGCTTGGCGGCTCCACTGGCACTCTGGGCGCGCAGTAATTCAAACATCCGGCGGCCATCTTTCGCCGTCTCGATGTACAGGCCGATCACTTTGGTTTGCGCGTCGGCGAAATAATATTCCAACAAGTCGCTGGGCACGACATCGGCGCAGTTGCCCACGGTCACCAGCCCGGAAAACGCGATGCCGCGCGAAAGACCCCGGCGAATAATATCGGTGCCGAGGCCACCGCTTTGCGACACCACGCCCACACTGCCTGTCGGCTGCGGGCCGACTTCGGCGAAGGTGATGCCGCCGCGCGGCGAAAACATGCCCATGCAGTTCGGCCCCACCAGGCGCATGCCGCCCGCGCGCGCGGCGGCGGCGAGCTGCTCCTGCAAATCGCGGCCATCATCGGCTTCGGCAAAACCACTGGAAATCACATGTGCGAAACGCACACGTCCATTCGCGGTTTCGAGCATGGGCGGTATCTGCGCGGCGGCCACGGCGATGTACGCATAGTCGATGGGCTTGGGCGTATCGGCCAGCGTTTTATACGCAGGGTAGCCCTCGATCTCGGCGGCGCTCGGATGAATCGGATAAATATCACCCTTGAAACCAAACTCGCGAATGCGGCGAATAAACGTGTTGGGCAGCGCGACGCTGTTCCGGGTGGAAGCGCCAATCACCGCCACGGTGGCCGGGGAGAATAGCGGCGTGAATTCTTGCAAGATGTTGTTTTTATTCACTTTTTTATTACCCTATCTGAGGATAAAACGCGCATCCACCGCCACCGCAGCGTGCTCCGAGACGATCAGCGGATTGATGTCGGCTTCGGCGAAGTCATCCGCATGCTGCATCAGCAAGCCGTTTTCGCCGCCCACTTTGAGCAGCGCGTCGATGATCGCCTCGCGCGACACGGGCTTGCCGCCGCGCGCGCCGTCGAGGATCGCCGCGCCCTTGAGGTCATCAATCATTTCTTCCGCATCCAGCCGCGTAATCGGGCAAATGCGAAACGACACATCGCGCAGCACTTCAACGAAAATCCCGCCCAGCCCCACCATCACCAGCGGGCCGAACTGCGGATCACGCAGCCCGCCGATGACCATCTCCTGCCCGGCGGGCGCCATTTCTTCGATGAGGTAGCCATCAATGCACGCATCCTTGATCTTGGGTGATGCGGCCATCGCGTTGATGGCGTCTTTCACTTCGGCGGCCGTGTTAAGGCCAACCTTCACGCCGCCGGCGTCGCTTTTGTGCAGGATGTCGGGCGAGATGATTTTCACCACCAGCGGCGCGTGCAAACGGGTGAAGGCAGCATCGACTTCCGTCGCGCTTTTCACCACGAATGATTGCGGTACTGAAATTCCGTAGCTCGCAAGCAGCAGTTTGCCCGCCTGCTCGTCAAGTGATGCCCGTTGCTGAACGCGTGCTTCGGTAAGTAATTGTTGTGGCGTCATTCCCATTTCCAAAACGGCAAACCCCGATTAACCGCGGAACACACAGAACACGCGGAAAATTCTGCTCTCGTTTCCGCGTGTTCTGTGTATTCCGCGGTGAAATTTGTTCTTACATTGCCTTCTTCGGCGTCGCCTCGCGCAGCGGCGTGCCGCTGTCGGCCAGCTCCTTCAGCAGCGAGGAAGGTTTCCACCGCGCGCCATAACGCTGATGCCATTCTTCAACCTGCCGGTAAACCTCTTTGGTGCCGATGCCATCCGCCCAAAACATCAGCCCCCCGCGATAACGCGGGTAACCAAAACCGTGCAGCCACATCACGTCGATGTCGCTGGCGCGATAGGCGCGGCCTTCTTCCAGAATTTTGCAGGCTTCGTTTACCGATGCGTAGAGCAACCGCCGCAGGATTTCTTCATCCGTGAAGGTGCGTTGCGCGATGCCGAACTCGCGCGCGACATCGGCGATCACGCTTTTCACCACTTCGTCCGGATGCGGCGTGCGGTCGCCTTTTTCATAGCGGTACCAGCCCGCGCCGGTTTTCTGACCCTTGCGGCCCATCTCGACCAGGCGGTCGGGCACGTGCAGCTTGCGGTAGTTCGGATCGGCGGCCGCGCGGCGTTTGCGCGTGTCGTAGCTGATGTCGAGACCCGACATATCGCTGACCGCGAACGGCCCGATGGGATAACCGAAATCCACCATCACCTTGTCGATCTGCTCCGGAGCCGCGCCCTCCTCGAGCATCAGCATCATCTCGGTGACGAACGGCGCGCGGCTGCGGTTGGCGGCGAAGCCGTCGCAGGTGCCGGCGACGGCGCTGATCTTGCCGATATCACGCCCGACCTTCATCGCGCCGAGTATGGTTTCGAGGGAGGTCTTCGTGCCCTTGACCACTTCAAACAGTTTCATCACATTGGCGGGCGCGAAAAAATGCGCGCCGGCGACATCCCGCGGGCGCTGGGTGCAATTCGCCATGATGTCGGTGTCGATGGCGGACGAGTTGGTCAGCAGCAGCGCGCCCGGCTTCATCACGGCATCCAGCTTGGTAAACACGTCTTTTTTGATGTCGATGCGCTCGAACACCGCTTCGATCACTACGTCGGCGCCGCCGATATCCTCGTAACGCTCGACCGGCTGGATCAACGCGAGACGTTTGTCCATCTCCGACTGCGCGAGGCTGCCGCGCTTGACGCTCACCGCGTAGTTGTCGCGCACGCGCTGCATGCCGCGGTCGAGCGCCTCGCGCGAGGCCTCCAGTATTTTCACCGGGATGCCGAAATCGGCAAAGCTCATCGCGATGCCGCCGCCCATGGTGCCCGCGCCGATCACGGCGGCGGATTTCACCGCGGCGGGTTTGTAGTCTTTCGGCGCGCCGGGCACTTTCGCCACTTCGCGCTCGGCGAAAAACGCATAGCGCAGCGCCTTGGCTTCGTCCGCGTTTTCGAGTTCACTGAACAAGCGCCGCTCGGTCTTGATGCCCTCGTCGAAGGGCTGGCTGCAAGCGGCCTCCACGCTGGCAATCGCGTGGTAGGGCGCCTGCTGGTTGCGCGCTTTTTTGGCGATGGATTTTCGCATTGCGTCGAACATGCCAGTGTCGCCCTTGATATCGGCCACGCGCTCACGCACGCGCGGCAACGGCCTTACGGCGGCAATGCCTTGCGCGAAAGCAATCGCCTCGCGGCGCAGGTCTTTCCCCGGCACGATGGCATCGACAATGCCCAGCGTTTTGGCTTCGTCGGCGGGCACATGACGACCGGAGACGATCATCTCCATCGCGGCCTTCGGCCCGATCAAACGCGGCAGCCGCTGCGTGCCGCCGCCGCCGGGAATGATGCCGATCAGCACCTCAGGCAGCCCCACCTTGGCGTTCGCCACCGCAACGCGGTAATTACATGCCAGCGCATGTTCAAGGCCGCCGCCCAGGGCAAAGCCGTGGATCGCCGCGACGATAGGCTTGGCCGACTGATCGAGCACGTCGTAGCTCACGCGCTTGAACACCGGGCGCGGCTTGCCGAACATGCGGATATCCGCGCCGGCGATAAAACTGCGGCCCGCGCCGATCAGCACCATCGCCTTGACGCTCGCGTCGGCCTCGCCCTGTTCAACTGCGGCGATGATGCCCTCGCGCACACCCGGCCCCAATGCGTTGACCGGCGGGTAATCGACGGTGATGACGGCAATGCCGTCTTCGACTGCGTAATGCACTACTTCGGGTTCGCTCATGTTCGGCTCCTGATTTGCGCGACGCTACATTTTTGATTCCCTCCCCTTCAAGGGGAAGGAGCTTCTTTGACTATTCAATTAGCCAATGGTAATCAAACTTTTCGATTAAGCACTTCCGGTATCAACCCCGTATGCACCTGCCCGGCGCGAAACGGCTCCGATTTCAGAATCGCAATCACCGCCGGGATATTGTGTTTGAGTCCTTGTATCTCGAAAACCTCCAGCGCCGCAACCAGCTTGTCTATCGCAGCCTCGCGTGTCGGCGCGTGCGCGATCACCTTGGCGATCATCGGGTCGTAATGCGGCGTCACGTCGCGGCCCTCGGCAAAACCGGTTTCCACGCGCACCGATTTATCCACCGGCGGGCGGAAGACATTGAGTTTGCCCGGCGACGGGTAAAAATTCTTCGGGTCTTCGGCGTAGACGCGCGCCTGTATGGCGTGACCCTTGATCTCGATCTTGTGCGGCAGAATATCCGCAAGTTTTTCGCCGGCGGCGGCGCGTATCTGCGCGCGCACGAGATCAACGCCGGTGACCTCCTCGGTGACGCCGTGCTCGACTTGCAAGCGCGTATTCATTTCGAGAAAATTAAACGAACCGTCCGCGCTCATCAGCATCTCGACGGTGCCGATGTTGTCGTAGCCCAGCTTTCGCATGATGCCGGTGATTTGTTCGGCCACGGCCACGGCTTTGTCGCGCGGAATCAACGGCCCCGGCGCCTCCTCGATCACCTTCTGATTACGCCGCTGCGTCGAGCAATCGCGCTCGAATAGATGCGCGACATTGCCATGCTGATCGCCCAGCACCTGAAACTCCACGTGGCGCGGTTTCTCGAACAGCCGCTCAAGATACACCTCGGCATTGCCAAAGCCGCGGCTCGCCATCGAGCGCGAGCGCTCCACGGTTTCGAGCAACTGCGCTTCGTCCTTGGCCGGCAGCATGCCGATGCCGCCGCCGCCGCCCGCGGGCTTGACCAAAACGGGGTAGCCGATCTCGCGCGCCGCCTTGAGGATCAAATCATTGTCCATGGGCAACACGGGCGAGCCTTTCGACATCGGCATGCCGTGTTGCGCGGCCAACTCGCGTGCGCGGGTTTTGTGGCCCATGGCGTCAATCCACTTGGGCGACGGGCCGATGAAGCGCGCGCCGGCGTCGATCACGCGCTGCGCGAAACCCGCGTTCTCCGACAGAAAGCCGTAGCCCGGATGCAAACCATCGGCGCGCGACTTCTGCAGAATGTCGATGATCAAATCCTGATTCAGATAACTCTCGCGCGCGGGTGCGGGGCCGATGGCGTAAGTCTCGCTCGCCATCGCGAGATAGGGCGCGCCGGCGTCGGCTTCGGAATACAGCGCGACGGACTGGATGCCCATTTCGTTGAGGGCGCGCAGAACTCTTGAGGCCACTGCGCCGCGGTTGGCTACTATTATTTTGTTGAACATAAAAGGTCTTTTACCGCAAAGACGCAAAGGTTACGCAAAGAAGCGCTTTTCTTTGCGGCTCTTCTTTGCGTCTTTGCGCCTTTGCGGTTCAGCAATTAATAACTCGTCGGCCACGTACGCATCAAATGCTGCCCCACGCCCTTGGTCATGCGCAGCTTGTACACATCGAGCATGCGGATGAGGTAGTCGCGGGTGTCGCGCGGGTTGATCACGGCCTGTGTTGCGTACACGGACGCCAAGCCCCACACGTCGATGCCTTGTTCGATTTTTTTCAGCGCGTCTTCGTAGCCCTCTTCGCCGAAGGCCACGCCATGCACGATCTTGGTGGCGAATTCGGGGCTCATGAAGCTGATCTCCGCCGTGGGCCACGCGGCGATGTCGTCCGAGTGGCGGCCGCCGCCCATGCACACATACGCGCGACCGTAGCTTTTGCGGATGATCACCGACAGATGCGGCACGGTGAGCAAGGTCATCGCGTTCATGAAGTTCATGATGCGCCCCGGCGCGCCGGCTTTCTCGGCCTCGGTGCCGATCTGGAAGCCCGGTGTATCCACCAGCAGCACGATGGGCACGTTGAATGAATCGCACATCACGAGAAAATCCACGATCTTGCGGCACCCATCGGCATCAAGCGCGCCGCCGCGATGCAGCGGATTGTTGGCGACGATGCCGACACTTTTGCCGCCCAGGCGCGCGAGTGTCGTCACCGCGCTTTTGCCGAAGCGCGACTTCAATTCAAACATCGAGTCCTTATCGACCACGCAGCGGATGATGCGCTTCATGTCGTATACCTGCGTGCGTTTCTCCGGCAGCATGTCGAATACCTTGTCCATGTCGGCGCCCGAGTCCGCGGGCACCGGCGCATCCGGCGGCGCCTCCTTGTGATGGCTCGGCAGGTAGGAGAGGAATTTCCTGATCGCTTCCAGTGCTTCTTCCTCGGTATCGGTCACCTGATCGACCAGCCCGGTGATATCCGCGTGCAGGCGCCAGCCGCCGAGTTCTTCCGCGCTCACTTTTTCGCCGAGCGCCATCGACACCAGCCCCGGACTCGACACGGCGACCGTCGCGCCCTTGTGCATCACCGCGAAATCCGCCAGGCACATCATCCACGTCGAGGAGCCGAACGCCGGGCCGAACGCCGCGGCTGCCATCGGCGTCTCGCGCATGCGGCGAAACTGCGTGTTGTCGTTGCCGAGCAGCATGCCCATGCCGCGCCCGCCCATCGCGTCGGGCAAGCGTGCGCCGGTGGATTCGCCCAGACACACCAGCGGCATGCCGCGCTCGGTGGCGGTGCGCTTCATGTGGCCGACTTTTTTGCTGTTGGTGTAGGAGGTCGATGCGCCTTTCACCGTGAAATCGTTCACCACGATCGCCACATCGCGCCCGCCGATCCTGGCGTAGCCCGCAATCTTGCCGTCGGTCTGCGTTTCCTCGGCTTGCTCGGGGTAAACGCCCGAGGCGCCGAATAAACCGGATTCGATAAACGAATCCGCATCCACCAGTTTGGCGATGCGCTCGCGCGCGTTGAGGATGCCCTTGGCCGTACGCTTGGCGTATTTGTCCGCGCCGCCACCGGCGAGCGCTCGCGCGCGGCGGGCTTCGTATTCGGCGAGTAATGCTTCAAGTGCCATGTGCTTCTCCAGTCAGAAACTTCGACTTCTTAGACGCGGATTTACGCAGATTGACGCAGATTAACCCCGACGCACTCGTTCCCGCGCAGGCGGGAACCCAAAACGCCGTGCCATATGGCACTCACTATGGATTCCCGCCGACGCGGGAATGACGCGATGGGTTTTTAATCTGCGTTCATCTGCGTAAATCCGTGTCAAAAAAGATGTTTTAAAACAAATACTTACGATATTGAAGGCAACGCACGTATCGCCGCCGCCAACGCCGGCACGACCTTCGCAAAATCACTCACCACGCCGAACTTCGCCTCGCGAAAAATTGCCGCGTCACGATCGGTGTTGATCGCGACGATGGTTTTCGCGTTGCCGCACCCGGCCAGATGATGACTCGCACCGGAGATGCCCACCGCGATATACAACTCCGGCGTCACGGTCTTGCCGGTGAGTCCGATCTGCATCGAGTGCGAACACCATCCGAGATCGCACGGCACGCGGCTGGCGCCCACTACGCCGCCGAGCGCCCGCGCCAGCGGCTCCAGTACTTTAAAGCCTTCAGGGCCATTAAGCCCGCGTCCGCCCGCGATGATAACTTTTGCATCTTCGAGACGCACACCCTCGCCGGATTCACGCTTGCGTTCGATCACGCGCACGCGAGAGGCGGGCGCGGCGCTCAGGGTGACGATTTCGCCTATGCGTCCGGTATCGACGGGCAGCGCATCGTAAATGCCGGCGCGCACCGTTGCCACCGCGATGGGTGTTTTCATGCGCAAGGTTTCGCGCACGTTGCCGCCGTGGCTCGCGCGGGTGAACAGCAGCGCGCCATTCTGTTGCGCCACGCGCACGCAACCCGTGGCGCACGCCGCGTTGAGCCGAAACGCCAATCGCGGCGCAAGATCGGCGCCGCGCGGCGTGTGCGCGGCGAGCACCAGCGACGTTGCCTGTTCGCGCGCCACGGCGGCGGCGCAAGTCACCCACGCATCGCTGTTGTAGCCGTCGAAAACTTCGCGTGTGCCGAGCACGACTTTGTCCGCGCCGCGCGTGATGAGTGTTTTGGCTGTCGATGGCGCCGCGCCCAGAAGCAGTGCGATAACCGGATTCTCGCCAGCGAGGCTGCGCGCCAATGCGATGAGTTCCAAGCTTGCCGTCGAAGGGCCGCCGCCGGCCAGCTCTGCAAGAACCAGAATGCTCATATCACCTTCGCCGCGCGCAACCGCTGCGCCAATCGCATACCCTGTTCTTCCGGCGTCGCCGCCTCTATGAACTCACACTGCACCGCCTTCGACGGCGCAAACACGCGCTCGCGCGCTGTGCGTGCGCCAGCGGCGCCGACCTGCGCTGCGTCCAGACCCAAATCCGCAGACTTCCACACCGCCACGGGTTTACGCGCCGCGCGCATGGTCTCGCGCAGGCTGGGCGCGCGCGGCGCGCCGATTTCGTTGGACACCGTCACCACCGCGGGCAGATCGGCTTCGACGATTTCCGTGCCGTCATCGAGCGCGCGCTCGACGCGCACGGCGTTGCCATTAAGGGCAATGTCTTTCGCGAAAGTCAGCACCGGCAGATTCAACAACTCGCCCAGTCCTGCGCCGACGATGCCCGCGTCGCCGTCCGCCGCTTGACGGCCGGCAAGCACAAGATCAATCGCCCCGAGTTTTTTCAGCGCCGCCGCCAGCGTGAGTGCGGTCGTATAGCCGTCGCCATCATCGAACGCCGTATCCGCCAACAGCACGGCATCGTCCGCGCCCATGGCAAGGCCGTGCTTTAACGCGTTGCGCGAGGCTTCATTGCCCAGCGTGATGACGGTAATGCGCGCACCGGTGTGCGCCTCGCGTACGCGTAGCGCAGCTTCAATCGCCTGCTCATCGAAGGGGCTGACCACATGTTTCAGTCCCGAGGCAGGAATCACTTTCTTCGCCTGTTCGTCGATAGAGAACATGCTGAAGGCGGCTTCAGGATCGGGAATGTATTTGATGCAGACGGCGATATGCATTTTTCGTGAGGAGTGAGGAGTGAGGCGTAAGGAGTGAGACGTAACGTTCGGGTAGAGAGATGGCGTCGCATTTGCGATGCACTACGCCTCACTCCTCACGCCTCACTCCTTACGCCACGACAACATCCGTCGGCACTATCCCATCAAAGTGCTTGCGTTGATAATTCCACGGAATCTGCGGCTGCACGCGCCCGGTCTCATCGGTGGCGCGTGCCAGTATCTTATACGCGCCGGGTTTATCCGCCTCCCACAGCAGCGACCAGCGCACCCACAACCAGCGTTCGACCGGCTCTTCGAGATGGGCGTCGGCCCAGGTCGTGCCGCCATCGACACTGACTTCGACGCGCTTGATCATGCCCATGCCGCTCCAGGCGCGGCCTTGTATCTTGTGCGAGCCGCGTTCGAGCGGCGAATCTTCATCGAGCGGATTGAGGATGATGCAGCGCACGCCCATGGACGTGATCATTTCTTTTGTCGCGTCGTCGGGGCCGTTGCCGTAGGTGAAGTAATGATGCTGGTAGTAACACTGCGGGATGTGGTCGAGCACTTCGATTTGTTCGAGCCACTTCACCCACCAGTTGCCCGACCAGCCCGGTGTCACCACGCGCACCGGCGCGCCGTGGATGTGCGTGAGCCATTCGCCGTTCATCGACCATGCGAGCAGCGTGTCGGGGTGCATGGCTTTGGCCAGCGGCATGCCTTTTTCGTAGTTGATTACGCCGGGATCGACGAGCTTGAAATCCGAACGGCCCACCGAGCGGTACTGCACGGCAAGATCAGGTTGCCCGCGGTCGAAACCCTGAAAGCGCGCCGACATGGCATTGTTTTTGAGGCCGACTTTTTTCAGCACCTCGGCAAGCGGCACGCCGGTGAATTCGCCCGCGCTCACCGCGCAAGTCGTTGTCGATTCGTTGCTGATTTCTTCATTCGACGGCACGGCGTTTTTCTCACGCATCGCTGCGCGTGCGTTCATGTCCTGCTGATTGATGCGCGAGGGTTTCTTGCCGCCTTTCTGAACGTAATCAAAAAAGCCCGCGTCGTTACCCGCGCATTCGGTCACCGCGCGCACCGTGCGGCCGGGGAATTTCTGCAAATCCTTCAGCGACAATTCGATGGGTTTATCGACCAGCCCGCCGATTTGCAGCACCCAATCGTCGGGATGCATCGGCTCCGGCACTTCGAGTTGATTCACCACGTAATAAGCGTCGGTGGGCGTGAGCAGCCCCTCGAGCTGCGTCACCGGGCTGCGGCCATTGATGACGCGGCCCTGCGAATCCTTGCCCGCGGCAATCACTGAACGCTTGCGGTCCGGCCAGCC
Organism: Betaproteobacteria bacterium; assembly: GCA_031427895.1. Classification (GTDB taxonomy): domain Bacteria; phylum Pseudomonadota; class Gammaproteobacteria; order Burkholderiales; family SG8-41; genus UBA5216. The sequence goes on along the minus strand of JANPOH010000167.1, from coordinate 5,696 downwards.
CATTACCCAATCGCCTTCGATTTCCGGTCGTGCCATATCAACCCTCGGTTATCACTAATTCAATTAAAACAACCTGTCACTTGCACATCCTTTATCTACCGCTGGATGCCCCGCCGTCTCACCCGTAATCACGGCACGCGCTGGATCTGCGTGTAATCACCGCTGGTTTTCAGTGTGACAGTGACGTCACTGCCGGAGCGGTTGCGCCAGAACCAGCCGTGCGTGCCATCAAACGCCGCTTGCAGCACGCCGGCATCGCGCGTGGCGTCGCGGCCCTTGCCGTAGCCATGATAAAAGCCCTTCGGCGCGTTGAGCGGCTCGCCGTGGGTGTCAAAGTTAACCGGCCCGCCCTGTGCCGTCCATTCATAGTTTACGCTGACATCCTTGCGCATGGTGAGCTTGATCTCCGCCGCCTGGCCGGGCTTTAGCACCACCGTCATGGTGTGCTGCCGCGCCGCAGGGGCAGGGGTCGCAGCGGGCGGCGGCGCCGCTGGTGCGGGCGGCGGCGCTTTCGGCACGATGGCTTCGGCGGCGAGCGAGCGCTTAATCTCGCCCATGCGGGTGAGGCCCAGCACTCGGCCGATGCCGGTCGGATCAATGCCATATTCGGCGGGCAGCACCGTGGTGACGAGCAGCACCCCCGCGATGACCACGGCGATCACCGTGGAACGGATCAACTGGCCCGTCGTGGGCAGTTCGGCGCGCGTGGGAAGGTCGGTGTTATACATGGCGGGCGCACAGTGCGGCGCTCAGACAATAATCAAGCCGGTGAGCTGATAACCCATCAGCAGAAAACCCGCGGCCATCAAGGCGACATTGGCGGTGTACGCACGGTTTAAAAACCCGGCGCTGCGCCGCCAGTAACCCATGGCGATGAGGATGATGCCCAGCGCGAGCAACTGCCCGATCTCGACGCCCGCGTTAAACGCCAGCAAGTTGGGCAGCAACCCGTCACGCGCGACGCCGTAATCCTGAATTTTTGCCGCCAGCCCAAAGCCGTGAAACAAACCAAAAATCAGCGTTGCAACGCGCGTGTCGGGTTGTACGCCGAACCAGCGCTGATACGCGCCCAGGTTGTCGAGCGCCTTGTACACCACCGAGAAGCCGATGATGGCGTCGATCAGATAAGGGTTCACGTTCACCCCGGCGTAGGCGCCGTACAGCATCGTGACCGAATGCCCCAGCGCGAACAGGCTGACGTAGAGCGCGATGTCCCTGAGTTTGTAGAGAAAAAAGATCACCCCGGCGAGAAACAGCAGATGGTCGTAACCCGTGACCATGTGTTTGGCACCGAGATAGACAAAGGGCAGCAGATGCGTGCCGGAGATTTCCTGGATATAGCCTTTGTCCCCGTCGGCCACGCCGTGCGCGTGCGCCGCCGCGCTGGCCAGCAGGCACGGCAGCGCGCCGCCAAAGACGCGCAGAGGAGTGCCGACGCGGCGCCGCATTCAGCCTTCGAGAATGGCGACGACCTGCCCCTCGGCCACCGGGTCTTTTTCTTTCACAAGAATCTCTGTTACCACGCCGCCGTCTTCGGTAATCACGGGGATTTCCATTTTCATCGACTCAATCACCACCAGCGTGTCGCCGGATTCGACCGTATCGCCGGGCTTGGATTTGACTTGCCAGACGGTGCCGGTGATTTCGGATTTTACTTCGATGCGGGCCATGGTTTTCCCAATGAAATTTTCAGTTTGTCGGCAAAAATTATAGCACGCACGCACCCGGTTTGCCCGCGCACGGCGCGGTTGTATCCGGTCATCGCAACGCTTACCATACGCTTACCATAGGCGCCGCGTCACCACTCTCGGGATTTCCCCATTGTACTTACAGCATTGTTCCGCACGTCATGAATAGGTTCGCGCGCTCATTCGCGGCAGCCGGCGCATTGGCGCTCGGTGCGTGTTTGGCGAACGCACAAGCGCCGGAGGCCGCCGTACCCGCGGACATGCCGGCAGCTACGCCCGCCACGACTGCCGTGTCCAAACCGCCCATCGAACGCAAACTGCCGCGCACCGACGATGGCGCTTCCGACCCCACCTGGATCGCGTTTCGCAACAACCTGCTGGCGGCGCTGCGCCGCGGCGATCGCGCCGCGCTCATCAATGCCCTCGACCGCAACATCGTCAACGGCCTTGAAGCGCCGCGCGGCGTGGCGGCGTTTCTCAAGCTGTGGGAGATCGACGCCAGGAGCGACCGCCTGCTGCGCGATTTGTCCACCGCGCTCAATCTCGGCAGCGCGTGGTATCGGCAGGACAAGCAAAACGGCGGCGCGCGCGTGCTGTGCGCGCCCTACGTGCCGATCAAGTGGCCGCTGAACGACGTAGACCCTTACGACAGCGGCGCCGTGGTGGTGAAGGAAACGTTCATCAAGGGCAGCCCGTCGCACGCCGCCGAAACGCTGGGCACGCTGTCCTTCGACATCATCGGCGTGCGCGACTGGGAAGTGGGCGATGCGGAAAGCCGGCTGGCGCAGCGCTGGGTCAAGGTCATCCACCGCGGACGCGACGGCTACGTGCCGGCGGAACACATCCGCAGCGCGATTGAGCATCGCGCGTGCTTCGCCAAGACCGGCGCCACCTGGCGCATGGTCGAATACGTGGTGGGAATCGAGTTTCTGGGCGGCGACTAGTTTATAAAAATATCAATAAAAACAAATACTTACGAAATAGCCGGCAACCACTAACTTTGCATATCCAGCTTCGCGTCCTTGACCAATCTTTGCCACTTGGCGATTTCGGATTTGATGTGCGCGCTGAATTGATCGGGGCTGGAGCCTATCGGTATCGAGCCGTCGGCCGCGAGTCGTTTTGTAACATCCGGCTCTTTTAACGCCTGCGCCATCGCCTCGGATAATTTATTGACGATGGCTCTCGGCACCTTCGCGCCGGTGATCACGCCGTACCATTGATCGATTTCATAGCCCGGAATGCCGGCCTCGGACAGCGTCGGGATATCCGGCACCGACGGCGAGCGTTTGCCCGCGGTGATCGCCACCACGCGCAGACGCCCACTCTGCATATGCGGGCGCACGCCGAACAGGGTGCCGAAACCGACCTGCACTTCACCCGACAGCATCGCGGTCACCACGGCGGACGTGCCTTTGTACGGCACATGCGTCATCTTCACGCCCGCAAGATGGTTGAACATCTCGCCCGCGAAATGCTGAAGGCTGCCGGTGCCGCTGGAACCGAACAACAGCTTTCCGGGATTCGCCTTCGCGTGCGAGATCAACTCTTTCGCCGTTTTCACCGGCACCGACGGGCTGTGATACACCGCATAAAACAGCGACGTCGCCTGCATAATGCCCTGCAAATCGCGCGTCAGATCGTAGGGCAGTTTCGGACTGGTGGCCGAGTGTACTGAGTGCGATGCCGAGATCAGGCAAATGGTGTAGCCGTCCGGCGGCGCGTTGGCGGTGATTTCCACGCCGATCGCGCCCGAGGCGCCGGTGCGATTGTCCACCACCGCCTGCTGTCCCCACTTGTCGGTGAGCTTTTGCGCCAGCGTACGCGCGGTGGTGTCGGTGCCCGCACCGGGTGTAAACGGCGAAATAAAACGAATCGGTTTCACCGGATAATTTTTTGCCGCATCGGCGGCGGCCTGCGCGGCAGCCAGCGAGGGCGTGAGCGCAAATAGCGCGGTCAGCAGTGATGAAATAAGGGCGGACTGTTTTTGCATGATGATTCCTCGATACGTGGGGGCGCGATTCTACACGCTGTGGCGCGGGCGGACTGGTTCGAGGCGACAGTTCGAGGCGACTATTGATCTTTCGCTGCTTCACGGCAAACCCACCTCGGTTGCCCCCGCATCGAGTGCGCCGCCGGATCAGCGCTTACCCAGCGCGGCCAGCAATCCCGCGATATCCACCGCCGCCACACCCGGACTCAGCGAAGTTTGCGCTGGCGCGGAGGGCGACGCGCGATGCACCACCCATTGAGTCACGCGAACATTGTTCATCGCGCTCGCCAGCCGATTCATCGGCTCCGCCATGCGCGGCAACACCGTGCGCGTGGCCTTGGCCTCGACCAGCGCGACACGCGCGGCGCCGGTGGGCACCATGAAATCCACTTCCAATCCTTGCTGGTCACGAAAGTAATACAACTCGCGGCGGCGGCCAGCGCCGGACTGCATTTTCACGATCTCGGCGGCGACAAACGCCTCGAACACCGGGCCCAAAAACGGCGATCGTTCCAACGCCTGTATTGAATCGATGCCGAGCAGATGGCAAATAACGCCGGTGTCGACAAAATACACCTTGGGTGAGCGAATCAGGCGTTTGCCGAAGTTTTCAAAATACGGCGGGATCAACAGAATCTGCCCGGTGATTTCCAGCACGCTCAACCACTGCGCCACTGTGGGCACCGACACGCCGAGCGGCCCCGCGATATCGGTCTTGTTCAGTATTTGCCCGCAACGGCTCGCCACCAAAGCCAAGAAGCGGCGAAACGTGGAAAGATCGCGAATGCCGGTGACCGCCCGCACATCGCGTTCGAGATAAGTTTGCACATACGAGCGAAACCAGGTATCCGCCGAGCGCGGCGCGGCCAGTACTTCGGGAAAACCGCCGCGCAACAACGATACCTTGGGCGTTTCCAGCACCGACATGGGCAACAGTTGAAAAATGGCGGCCCGGCCTGCCAGTGATTCGCTCACCCCTTGCATGAGCGGCGCTTCTTGCGAGCCCGTCAAAAACCATTGGCCGTGACGCCGGGGCGCGGCATCGACGCGCGTGCGCAGGTAGTTCAACAACTCCGGTGCGTTCTGAATTTCGTCCAGAATCGCGGGCGGCTTCAACTCATCGAGAAAGCCGCGCGGATCGGCGCGCACGCGCGCAATCACGTCCGGGTCTTCGAGCAGCCGGTACGCGGCTTTCGGAAAAAGCTTACGCAGCAACGTGGTTTTGCCGGCTCGGCGCGGCCCGGTCAACACCAGCGCGGGGAATTGCCGCGCGGCGCGCGCAAGCTCGGATTCCAGCAGACGGGGAATAATGAACATATGAGAAATATAAAGTAAAACTTTAGATTTCTCAAGTTTGGCGTTGTCCGCCACCGGGCGGGAGCGCCCGCAACCCAAAATCCGGCGCATGGCCCGGTACTTTGCATTTCAACCGCCTGCGGCATACAGTGGCCACCGATGATCAAGTTGCCGGAGCCGAACATGCACAAACTTCATCGGGCGCACGCGGTGTTGGCTTTCCTCGCTCCGTGTACAGCGGCGATGCTGGGGTGGAGCATCAACGCAGCGGCCCAACGCGATCTTCGTGACGCTCGCGAGTTCCCCACGCGCCCGGTGCGCATGGTCAATCCGTACACACCGGGGGGCTCGGTCGATTTGGTGGCGCGCGCGCTCGCCGCCGGGCTATCCGAAAGCTGGGGCCAACAGGTAATTATCGATAACCGGCCGGGCGCGGGTACTCAGATCGGCACGGAAATTGTCGTGCGCGCCGAGCCCGATGGCTACACCATGCTGTGTACCAGCTCCGCCATTGCGATTATTCCCAGCATGTATCGCAACATGCGCTTCGATGCCGCACGCGATGTGATGCCGGTGGTGCTGGCCGCTCACTCGCCCTCGTTGCTGGTGATACACCCCGGCGTGCCGGCCAAGTCCGTGAAAGAGCTGATCGCACTGGCGCGATCACAGCCGGGGCAGCTCACCGGCGCATCCAGCGGCGTAGGCACCACCATCCATCT
>JANPOH010000166.1:0-4327 GCA_031427895.1 Betaproteobacteria bacterium | reverse complement strand
TTCTTCTCGCCGAATGCGATCAGTTTCTGGACCAGCACGTCATGTCCGCTGGATGCAGCGGGAGTTCACACATGCAATGGTTCATCCACGCTACCGGATACGATTGATCCGACCGGCGTAAACCCGCTTTACGGCGGAGCAAAGGGAGGATTCTTTATCAATAATCCGCAAGGGGCGGGCTCTGGATTTGATTTGCCGGATGGTGAAGTCGTCGAAAAAGGCGGTGTTGCGCGACAAATTCGCCTGGCAAACCTTATAAATGACTATAGCACTGCTGCGGGTACTTCCACCAACCCGCGCCGGCTGTACACCTGCACGGGCAGCCCCGATTGCGGAGCCAACAACGCACTTTCCGCCACGCCCTTTGCCCTCTCTAACTCAGGAATCACCGACGCGTTATTAGGGACAGGCGGCGCGCCGGTCAATATCACTACACTCACACGCACTGAGTCGACGGCAACGGTGGTAACTTCCGCGCCTATAACGCCAACGTTGCAGGTCGGCCAGATCGTGACCCTTACCGGCACGACCTACCCGCAGTACAGCGGCCCGGTTATCGCCGGCAGCACGACCACAAACGCCACGTCGACTACCTTCACCTTTCCGGTCGTCGCAAATCCGCCCACCACCGCGACGGGCAGCGGTTATGTTGCGTCTACGCCGGGATTTACGCCACCGGTTGGTGCGATCTCTATAGTACGTCAGGGGGACTTTGCCATCGTCACCCTCACTTCGAATACTTTTGTTGCCGGCAATACGGTCACCATTTCTGGCGCCGGTGGCGCTTTTAACAAAACCACCACGGTAGTCGCCTCTCCAGCGCCCACCGCAACGACGTTCGCCTATGCGCTCACGATAACCCCGGGCAATTCCACCGGCGGCACCGCCAAGAAAACAGCTCCCGGCGCAACGTCGAACATCGCGTCTATGACCCGCGGCACGGCAAATGCGAGCAGTCCTTTTAGTGCCAACGTGGTGGTGGAGCTGTCGACCGCCGTTCCTTCCACCGGTGCTGTCACTGCTACCACGAATTGGCGAGTTGGCAACACAATTACCTTCGCGGGCACTACCGGCGGCGCCTATGACGGTAATTACGTAATCACCAGTCTCGGTACTGGTGGCGCGGGAGCGTGCCCGGGCAATCCCTCCGGGAGAAGGTTTTGTATCAGCGTCGCTACACAACCGCAAACCGCTACCGCGGGTGCATTAGTAAGTACGCCCGGCTCCTCGGCAACCATTACCGGCATTACCCGCACAAATGCATGCCTCGCCGCCACGCCTACCGTCTTCACGGCCACGGCGACAGCCACCACGTCTATTGCCCATGCTTTCACCGCCGGCACTTCGGTATCGGTGGGGGGGGGCGATGCGGCCAGCGTTCCCTACACCGGCACCTTCACTGTGCTGGCCAGCCCTGCGCCCACGGCCAACACCTTTAGCTATACGGTGACCACAGACTTGCCTTGCTCGGACCCTTCTGGCACCAAGAAGGCCCAGGTAGGCGGGGCCAACAAAACCCAACTCATCAACTGGGTACGGGGTGAAGATAGCATCGGCGATGAAGAAGGCCCCCGCGTTAGCGGCATCAACGTGCGGCCTTCGATCCATGGCGACGTGTTGCATTCGCGCCCCGCAGTAGTCAACTATGGCGGAAGTATCGGCGTGGTGGTTTACTACGGTTCAAACGACGGCACGTTTCGCGCCATTAACGGCAACCAAACGGCGTCGATTGGCAGCGTCCCGCCCGGCGGCGAACTGTGGGGCTTTATACCACCGGAGTTTTTCCAGACCTTGATGCGCCAGTACCTCAATTCACCCGTGGTCAAGCTGAACTCGACATCAACTGCCATTCTGCCCACGCCGCAACCCAAGGATTATTATTTCGACGGCGGCATCGGGGTTTACCAGGACATAGACAGCGCCGGCGTTATCACTCGAACGATTATTTATCCGACCGCACGGCGCGGCGGGCGGATCATGTACGCGCTGGACGTGACAACGCCATCGGCGCCGGTCTTCCTGTGGAAGAAAACATCAACCGACCTGCCAGAACTGGGACAAACCTGGTCCGCACCCAAGGTGGCATTGGTAAAAGGTTACAACACCGGTGCACCTGGTTTCACACCCAAACCTGTGGTGATATTCGGCGCGGGCTACGACCCGGCGGAAGATTCTGAACCGCCTGCCGCCAGAACCATGGGACGCGGTATTTACGTACTCGATGCCATTACCGGCGCCACGGTCTGGCAAGCAACCAAAGGCGCTGTGGCGGCGGGAACCTTTACGTGTACCGGGGCATCATGCGCGGGCGGGCTGGACATGCCGTATCCGATTGCCGCGGATATCACGTTGGTGGATCGCATCACCTCCGATGGCAGTGGACTGGTTGATCGGATCTATGCGGCCGATTTGGGCGGCAATATCTGGCGCGTGGATCTGGAGCCCAGTGTGGGAGGCAACTTGCCCACTAACTGGAAGGTCACCAAATTCGCATCGGTCGGCGGCATAATCGGGGATACCACCCGGCGCAAGATTTTCTTCCCACCCGATGTTGTGCAGACCAAAGACTTTGATGCGGTGTTGTTTGCCACCGGCGACCGTGAGCATCCGACGCGCTCGCATGATTCTATCAAAATCCTCAACCGGTTTTACATGCTAAAAGATACGGCGGTTGGCCCTGATGGCGGTACTACGCCGATAGTGGATGACACCACCAGCGCGGCCTGTCTGCCTCCTAGTCTCACGAACCCTAAAACAGGCCCAGGTGGAAGCAATAGCTGTACCGAGGCAGTGCCCACGGCTTTGCACAATGCCAGCGTGGTATTGCCTACCACGGTAGGCTCGCTCCCGTTCACTGCGGGCGTGCCCTATCCTTCGTCCCTTCCCGGCAACGGCTTCTACCTCAATCTGCTCAATGCCCTGCCCATCCCACAGGCGGGTAATGCGCCCCCGCTTTTCGGCCCTACGATGCAGGCCGGAGAGAAATCCGTGAATGCGCCGACGACCATTGGCGGTAATACCTTTTTTGGAAGCAATACGCCGATCCCTCCCGATCCGTCGGTATGCCAACCCAACCTTGGTACGGCGCGCGGCTACAGCGTCAACTTCGTCACAGGTGCAAGCCAGTTCGTAATATTCGATGGCGGTGGATTGCCTCCCTCTCCCGTATCGGGGTTGGTGACCATCGATGGCAAGACTTACCCCTTCTTGATAGGCGCGGGTAATCCGGATCCAGGTTGTACGGGGGCGGACTGCACATCGTCGGTAGGCGCGCAGCGCCCGCCAATACCTATCGCTCCAGTGAGATCAAGAACCTACTGGTATCGCGACATCGGTAATCGCTAAGCCCGATGGAATAGAAACCTGGTGTTTGACAGATCACGGGCAGGTTATAAACCTGCCCGTTTGTTTGATCTCTAGCGGCATCTACGGCGTGACACCCCTCTGTGTGGAAAACCAACTTGGCCATTTCGATACGCCGTATACAAGGCTATTCCAGTGGTTCGGCCTGTCGCTGTTTTTTCACATCGCGCTGATCACATTGGTTGGCGGCACGCCACAGATACACCAACACCGCCCGCTGGTGGTTGAACTTCAGCACATCCCCCCGGATGCCGCGGATCCGCTGACCCGCCTGGAAATAGCGCCGGACACAACCCCGGCATTTCGGGCGGACAATCCGCTGCCGCAAACACCCGCGCCCGATGTCATCAAGGAAATTGCGCCGCCCGCGCCGCCGAAACCCGCCGTGGATTTGCCGGTGTCGTTCGAAAGTTATCTGCATCTGAACGAGGTGGATGTGCGCGCGGAGCCGATCAACGATGTGCCGCTGGTCTACCCGATGGCGGCTTTTGTGCGGCACATATCAGGAGTGGTTCAACTCAATTTGTTCATCAACGAGGATGGCAAACTTGACCGCATTGATCTGGTTGGCGCTTCACCGAAAGGTTTATTCGAGCAAGCCGCCATCGACGCGGTAAGTAAACTCTATTTTCAACCGGCCACCCGTTATGGCCGCGCAGTAAAGAGCCAGAAAACGATAGAGGTGGTCTTCGATCCGAACCCGGATTCGTTGAAACCGAAACCGCCTACACCAAGCTCCTCGGCAACGGAAAAGTAACCCGCTCCGCGATGCCCTCGCCATCGCGCACGCTCGCGCTCTTGGCGCGGGGTGATTGATTGATGCTTGACATTATATGGCGGTTCCATCAAACCGTCGTTGCCGAGCTTCTGATGGGCCGCTGCAGAGTGCTGGTCGCCGGTGTCGGCAATGTGCTGCGAGGCGACGACGGCTTCGGCGTTCAGCTTGCCTGGCGGCTCGCCAAAC
>JANPOH010000165.1:0-5767 GCA_031427895.1 Betaproteobacteria bacterium | reverse complement strand
GTGCTGCCTGAGGCATCGACCACCGCGTTGTTGATGAGGCCGACCTGGTGGCCGAGGAGCTTGATGTTGCCGCCGTTGCCCTCGCTGCCCTTGGCCTCGATGCGCCCGTCGGCAAGCAGGGTGCCGTTCGCCGCCTGCACGGTGATGTCGCCGCCGCGCGTGCCGTTGGCCGCGAGCACGGAGTTCACGCCCAGGTTGACGTCATCGGCTTCAAGACGAATCACGCCGTTGACGTTGCTTAACGTGCCGGCTTCGATGATGCCGTCGTTGTTGACTACGGATTTAATGAGCGCGTCCGCCGCCTTGGCGGTGAGGATCACTTGCCCGCCGCCCGCGTTGATAAGGCCCTTGTTGTCGGCCAGCGCGTTCAACGCGCCCTTGTCTACCGTCAGGCCAATGAGTTTGTTGCCGGTCAGGTTGAGCGTGACTTCGTTGCCGGCGGCCAGCGCCACGCTACCGTTGGCGGCGGTGATGGTGCCTTCGTTTTTGACTTGCGGGCCGATGAACGCGACGTAGCCGCCGTTGGCGATGATGTCGGCGGCGTTGCTCACCACGCCGGCCGCGCCTTCGTTCACGAAGCGGTAGCGCCCGGCCATGAAGTCTTCGTTGCCCAAACTCAATGTGGATGCAACCAGGCCGCCCACGTCAATCTGCGCGCCTTTGCCGAACAGCACGCCATTGGGGTTGAGGATGAACACTTGCCCGTTGGCGGAAAGCGAGCCGAGGATCTCCGTGGGGCTTTGGCCCAGCACGCGGTTCAGCGCGATGCTGGATGCCGACGGCTGATCGAAACGCACCGATTCGGTCGCGCCGATGTTGAAACTTAACCAGTTGATGGCGACGCTGCCGGTGGTCTGGTTGATGACGGTGCTGGCGCCCGCACGACTGACGGTGGCCTGCCCGGCCACAACTTGCTCACCCGTGGGGCCGGCCCACAGCGGATTTGCGCCCACCAGCAAGGCGAAGGCAACTGCGCGCGCCATCGGTTGTGCCGCGAAGACGGTGCGCCCACTACGGGTTGCGATTTGTCTGCTGATGGTTGCGTTGGTCATGGCAAATCCCTGCTGAATAATCCGCGATGCCACATGATAGCAATTAACCACCACAAATGGCTGCGTTACCTGATGATTTCCATGGGGAATTCAGCAAATGCATCTGTGAATAACGGCACATTGCGTTGGTCTTTTTTGCGCGGACGCAGGCGGGGCCGGCGTCGGCGCCGACTTGGACCCATACGCGCCAAACCTTCATAACTATTTGTTTTTATTGATTATTTTAAGTAACTCGAGACTTTATCAACGCGCATTTTCCGCCGCCCGCCGCCTGCGCCATGGGAACACCAGCGCGCCCAGCGCCAGCAGTACACCCCCTGCCAGCCAGCGCGTGCGTTCGCGTGCCCGCGAGCGCACTTCGCGTTTGACGAATTCTTCGCCCTTACGCATTTCGTTGTACGACTGGAGGAAAGACGACATGCGCCGCACATCCGTCTCGGACAGCGCTTCGCCTTGCCAGCGGCTTTTCGCTTCGCGCTCGTTTAACTGCTCGGCCTGACGCTGGTAGCGCCGGGCGTATTCGTCGGATTCGCGGTAGACGGTTTGTTCGCGTTCGTTCATGTAGAGCGCGCGTGCCGCCGGCAGTGCGTATTCCAGGCTATCGAGCAGCGGCTGGTCGGCGCGCGGCGCGGCTGCCAACCACGCGCCCGATAGCACGCATAACACTGCCACGCCTATGCGTGCGGCGCGCGCCAAACCCCGCGCTTGCACCCAACCGCCGCGCACCACGGGCAAGGCCAGGCCCGCCAACGCGAGCGTCACGCCAAATACGCACACCATGGCGGCGCCGGTAGGCAGATCCCAGCGATACGATGCCGCCAGCCCCGCGAGGCTTGCCGCGGCGCCGGTCGCCCAGCCGATGGTTAAGCGCCGCCCCACGTTGTCGGCATAGAGTATGCCGATGGCCGCGGGCACGATCAGAAACGAAAACACCAGCAGCACGCCGGCCAGTGCAACCGAGCTGGTCACCACCACGCCGAAGGCGGCATAGAACAGGCAATCCCACAACCAGCCGCGCCAGCCCGCGCCCGGTTGCGCCAGCCGGTGGCGCGCCGCCCACAGCAGCGCGCCAATCACAAGGTAGAGCGGCGTCACCAGCAGCAGGTCATCGGCGCTGCTGGTGAGGATATTACCGGTGAGCAATTGTTTGATGTGTTCGGTGCCCTGCGGCGCTTTATCCACCAGCAGAAAAGCGGCCGCCGCGGCGACCACGTAGATCACACCGATCAGCGCCTCTTGTGACACGCGCCCGGACCAGTGGCGCGTGGCCGCCAGCAGCAGCGCCGCAGCCAGCGTGAACAGCAGCGAATACCCGTACGAGCCGATGCTGTTCACCGGGTGCCCCAGCATGAAGGCCACCGTCGCTCCCAGCGCGGCGATCTGCGCCAGCGCCAAATCGACAAAGATGATGTTGCGCGCCAGCACCAGCAAGCCCAGATAAGTGTGGATGCCCACCAGCACCAGCGCCACCAGAAACGGCAACCACAGCAGATTCAGCGCGTCAGCCATGATCGATGTTCATTTGAAGGCCTGTGCCAGTTGGCCAGTGTTGTAATCGAACAGGGACAAATAATCCTGCGCCTGCGGCACGGCGCCCACGCTGGCGGCCAGCAAGACGATTTTCGCGCCGCTTTTTGCCGCAAGGAATTCGGCGTTTTTTGCCGGCTCGTGCGGCTGCCGCACTATCACTGTAACCTTTTGTTTTTCAATCAATTTTTGCAATGCCGCCAAGTGGGACGCGCTGGCGGGAACGCCTGCCCGCGGTTCGATATGCCCGGCAAAGTTAAGGCGAAAGCGGCGCGCAAAATACGCCCAGGTGTTGTGATGGGCGACCAGCGGACGCCCCTGCACGAGGGCGAGTGTTTTGTCCCATTCCGGTATTTTCGCCGCCAGCCGCTTGAGAAACGCAAGCCGCTCGGTTTCGTAGTATTTCGCGTTCGCCGGATCGTGGCGCGCCAGCGCCTCCAGAATAACCGCGGTAATCATCTCGGCGTTGGCCGGGTCCAGCCAGTAGTGCGGGTTGCCGCTGCCATGCGCGTGTCCGCCCGACGGGCCTGCTTGTGTGCCGCGCACATCCAGCAGCGAAATACCGAACGAGCAATCCACCAGCGCCGCACCGCCGCGCCGCAGTTCGGGGCGCTTGGTCTGCGCGGCCAGCTTATCCAGCCACAGGTCGTAATCGGCGCCCACGCGCAGCAGCAGCCGCGCGTCACGCACACGATGCATATCCTGCGGCTTGGGTTGATATTCCTCGGCATCCACGTTCGCCGGCACCAGATGGGTCGCGCTGATGTGCTTGCCGCCCACCATCTCGGCCAGACTGCGGATATCCGCAGTGGTCGCCACCACGCGCAACGGCTCCTGTGCGTACGCTGGCAACGCCATCGGGTATGGCGCCAGTAACACGGCGAATACCATGACCGCGCGCCGCCATAAAAAAGGGCTGCCGCAGCAGCCCTTTGCAGGCAACAAACCGCCTATTTCGCCGCGACCCACAGACTCTTGGGCATCAGGCAATGCACGTTTTTCTCGGCGCCGGACACGTCGCCGACACGGCAATCCATCGCCACGCTCGCCAGCCCGTAGGCATCCAGCCGCGCGATACCTTTCTTTTCTTCGAGAAAACGAATCATCGCGCGCGAGGCTTCGTCCATCGCTAGATTCAGGTCAGCGTTCTTCGCGTGCGCCACAAAGTAACGCGCGGTCTCTTTCGTCGGGCGCTCCATGTCCTCGACGCCGCGCGGGTCTTTCGGGTTCAGGCAATGAATGCCCTTTTTGATGTTGACCACCTGGGAAATGCGGCAGTCAGAGACTTTGGTCATCAGCGCAGCGGCCTGCTCAGGCGAAACCTTGCGCTGCTCGGACAGAAACTTCGCCGTTTGCTGCTTGACGAAATCCAGCGCCTTGTTCAGATCGGCGTCAAAGCCCATGGTGATCCACGATTTCGCGGTTTCGATGCGCGGAAAATCCAGCTTCATGTCCTTGAGCACATGGACGGTGATGTTCATCTCTTTGAAGGCGGTTTCCAGCGCGGTGAGGTTTACCTCGCCGTTGCCTTGCGCGGCGTGTGAATCGCCCGTCCACAACAGCGCGCCTTCGACATGCACCGGCACAAATAGCGTAGTGCCCTCGGTCAGATCGCGTATATCCATGTTGCCGGCGTATTCGCCCGGCGGCACGCTGCTGTAGCGCCCCGGCTCCTTGCGCGCCACGCCGATGGTGCCGGGGAAGGGCTTGAGCGGCACCATCACACCCGGCAGAAACTCAGTGACCTTGCGATCCCAGTCAAGGTAAAGATATTTCACCTGACCGTCCTGATATTCCTTGGGGAACTGACCGAACATGCCGGGCACGTTGAAGTTGGTGGCGTACGACCGCGGCACGATTTTGTTGATCCTGATTTTCAGCGTATCTCCCGGCTGAGCGCCATTGACGAAAATGGGGCCGGTCACGGTGTGCGGGCCACGTCCCGGGTTATCGGTACGCATTTTTTTGATTTCTTCGATGGTTTTGCCGGGCACCACCTGATTATGCGAGTGCATCATGGTTTCCAGTGCAATGCTGTCGCCCGACTGCACGCGCAACACCGGCTTTTCGGCATTGTCGAACCAGCCCCATTGCGTGGTTTCAAGCGTCGCCGGCAGCAGATGCAGGCTGCCTTCGATCTTTTTGCCGGGCAGCGCGATGGACTGCGCGAACGCGACGGGGGCCGGCATGGCAAGCAATGACAAAGCAGCAAATAAATAACGATAAAGACTACGATCATGCGTGACGCGCATAAGGCCTCCCGATAAGCAGAATTGTGAACGAGAGTTCAATATACTATATCCAGACGGCAAATCAATACGTCTTGTATTGCAAATACTTGCCGCTCATCACGATCTGCACGCGGTCGCCGTTCGGATCGGCCTGCCGCTGCATATCCATCTTGAAATCGATGGCGCTCATGATGCCGTCGCCGAATTCTTCGTGGATCAGCTCTTTGAAGGTGGTGCCGTAGATGCGTACCAGTTCGTAAAAACGGTAGATCAGAGGATCGGTGGGCACTGCCGTGGGCAGCGAGCCTTTGTACGGCGCTTGTTGCAACAGCAGTACGGCGTACGGCGGCAGGCCCAGCAATTTGCCCGCGGCCTCGGCTTGCGCCTTGGTCATTTTCATTTGGCCGAGCAGCGCCGCGGTGGTCCATTCCTTGCTGGAGCCTACGGACTTGGCGATCTTCGCCCAGGTCAGACCTTTTTTCAGACGCGCTTCGACCACCAGTTCGGTGACGTCAAAGCGGGTCATGGGTTTATGTGTGCTAACGGCAACAGCGGATTTTTTCATAATGCACTCCTTGCGGGTTCAGGTTAGTTTCTTAGATTGACAACTTTGGCGGTTTCGAACGGTTCCAACGGAGGCGGCACCGCTTCCACGCCCGGCGTCACCAGCGGCGGATTTTTCGGGTCGTAGCCCTCCGGTAATTCTTCGCTAAAGCGCTTGGAGCGGCTCACCAGAAAATCGACCAGGTGATTGCGGATGGCGTAAAAGCGCGGCTCTTTGTGCAGCGTTTCGCGCGTGCGGTTTTTCGGCAGCGTGTTAACCACGATCTCGGCGATGCGTGCATGCGGCCCATTCGACATCAACATGATTTTGTCGGACAGCAAAATCGCCTCATCGACATCGTGCGTAATCATGAACACGGTTTGACTGGTCGCGGCGCAGATGCGCTTGAGTTC
>JANPOH010000164.1:0-6694 GCA_031427895.1 Betaproteobacteria bacterium | reverse complement strand
CGAGCCTCTGTGTTGGGCTTTGCAGCCCAACCTACAACGATTGCAACGACTGCGTTTGCTTCAACAATTCAACAATTCAACAATTCCGCCCAGTTTTTCGGCAACACCACCTTGCGACTCGTCGGCACGCCCTGCACGTGGTTGCACACATAGCCACGCGACTGATTGCGTCCGTCGTCGCCCGCCACCACGATGCTCATCCACTCCGGTTTTTGAAACACCGGCACCAGGCGGTCGGGATCATCCGACTCGTGATAGATTTTCGGCAGCAATCCTTCCTTTACCGCGTTGGCAATACGAAACCCGGTGAGGCCCGCGCCATAGGCGTAACGCTCGGCGTCGCGCGCCTTGATCTTCACGTGGTCGTAAAAATATTGCTGAATATCGCGCTTGCTCCAGCCCTCGTTGGCAAACACCTTGGCAATCGACGGCCCCAATATCATCAGCGGATGCCAGTTGGCATAGCACATGCCGATGGCCGTCCAGTAGCCGCAGGCGCGCTCGCCGATCACGTCCGCCAGCAACGCCGCGTGTTCCTCGGCGCGCTCACTTTGCGAATACGCCGGTGCGCTGATCGCCACCACGCTTTGCACCGTCACCACGTTGTCTCCAGCCTTGAAGCCGCGATCCACGCTGTACGGCTGCCAGCCCAGTTCAGCGATGGCGTCTTCGTTTTCCGCCAGCACCACCAGAAAACTCTGGCCGATGCTGCCTTTGTCCGCGCCTTCCGGCCCGTGCGTGAAGCCCGCAACATTGCGGATGAACATCCGCAGAAAGCGCCCGACGCTGGTGTTCGGCTGGCGGCCCACGCGCATCACGCCCTGCCCCGCATTGAAGCCGAGTTGCTTGATGATCGGACCGCTCAGGGTGATTAACGATTCCCAGCCCGGCGTGGAACCCGCGTCTTCGATTTTGTATTCCGGCGTGCAGATCACCTCGATCACCGCCAGCAAAATCGGCATGTACTCCGGGCGGCAACCGGCCATCACGCCGTTGACGGCAACGTTCCACACCGTCGCTTCGCGGTTCGCCGGCGGGCATACGCCGATGACTTCGTTCGCATCGCGTTCGGTATAGCGCAAGAATTTCTCGATACGATCCAGCGTGGGCGGCACCACCGGCATGCCGTCCGACCAGTTTTGTTCGTGAAAATAATCGTTGATCTGGTCGAGCGTGCCGCTGAACACGATATCGCGCGGCTGCGGCAACGTGGCTTCCGCAAGCGGCGCGGTGGATGTCAACGGACGAGACAGCCCCTCGATAACGCGCGGCAGCAGCAGCGTAATAACTTGCTCGCGCAACTCCTCCTTGCTTTGCGTCATCGGCACGCCGGGAAATTCGGCGATCGCCATATCGGGCAGGCCCAAGCCCTTGGCCACCACGGCGGCTTGTTTCAAAAACCCGCTCGAGATGATCGATACCGAGGGTACGCCGCAGCGCTCCACCGCCGCACTCGCCCGCAACACGGCGGGCGTGCAGGCGCCTCAGGCGCCTATCGCGGAGATAACCGCATCGACTTTGTGCTGCTTTAGCAAATCGGGCAACCGCGCCACCAGCTCGCGCTGATGCGGCCCATGCAGATTGCCGAAGGTGTCGTAGGTGACGAAGCGGATGCCGGGATAACGTTTGCGTAGTTCTTCGCGCAAAATCGGGAACCACTCTTCACCGCGAAACAGGTAGTCCCAGATTTCGCCGATGACTTTGTGGTTGAGATCGGCGACGCGCGCCACCGGCGCGCGCGTGGCGTAGGCAGGTTTGCCGAGCGGCCACACGACATCATAGGCAGGTTCATTCAGGATGGGGGGCATGACGGCTCCAAAGCGCGTGAAAACGGCAATTTCGAGAATAGCACGCACGCTTGGGATTGCGTTAAAATTACTCCCCCTTCCGCATCACACGCAAACACATTTTCCATTCATGCCCGTGCAACACCTCAAGCCACACGCTATCCGCGCGGACATTTCGCCATCATGGTGAATCCGGCCCCAGCCGCGCGTCGCGCGCTGCCCTCGGTTGACCGGCTGCTGACCAGCAGCGCGGTCGCGCCGCTGATTGAGCGCTTCGGCCGCGCGCTCACCACCGAAACCATCCGCGCGCTGTTGCAGGCGCAGCGCGACAAACTCGCGCAAAACGCCGCCGCGTTTGAATTCGACGAGCCGCGTTTTATCACAGCCTGCGATGCCGCGCTGACCCAACAAACGCAACCCTCGCTGCGCCCGGTGTTCAACCTCACCGGCACGGTGCTGCACACCAACCTCGGCCGCGCGCTGATGCCGCAATCGGTGGCCGACGCGGTGATGACCGCGATGACGCGCCCGGTGAATCTTGAATTTGATCTCGGCGGCGGCGCACGCGGCGAGCGCGACACGCATGTTGAAAAATGGATCACCAAACTCACGGGCGGCGACGGCGCGGTGGTGGTCAATAACAACGCCGCAGCGGTGTACCTGGCGTTGAATTCACTGGGCGCAAAAAAGGAAGTGCTTGTGTCGCGCGGCGAGCTGATTGAAATCGGCGGCGCGTTCCGCATCCCCGACATCATGAAGCGCGCCGGCGTCAAGCTCGTCGAAGTCGGCACCACCAACCGCACGCACCTGAAAGATTTCGCCGAAGCGATCACCCCGCGCACCGCCGCTATCATGAAGGTGCATACCAGCAACTACGCGGTGCAGGGCTTCACCGCCAGCGCCCCCGAACCAGAACTCGCCGCGCTCGCGCACGAACACGGCATTCCCTACATTGTCGATCTCGGCAGCGGCATGCTGGTGAACCTCGAAGACTACGGCCTGCCGCACGAACCCACGCCGCGCGAAGCGCTGGCCAACGGCGCGGATTTGGTCACCTTCAGCGGCGACAAACTGCTGGGCGGCCCGCAAGCCGGTTTGCTGGTCGGCAAAAAAGAACTGATCGCGCGCATACGCAAAAACCCCATGAAGCGCGCACTGCGGGTAGACAAAATGACGCTGGCCGCACTGGATGCGCTGCTGCGCCTTTATACCAACCCCGATAAGCTGCGCGAGGAAGTCACCACCATCCGCCTGCTTACCCGCACGCGCGCGGATATACGCGTGCAGTGCGAGCGCGTGCTGCCGCATGTGCAAGCAGCACTTGTGGGCAAAGCCGAAGCATCGATTATTGAAACCGGCAGCCAGATCGGCAGCGGCTCGCTACCCGTCGATTCACTGCCCAGCGCCGGTATCGCCATCACACCGCCGGGCAAAGCCAAAGGTTCGTTTGCCGACAAGCTGTCGCTCGCGTTTCGCGCGCTGCCGGTGCCGGTGATCGGCCACATCAAGGACGGCGCGTTCGTGCTGGACCTGCGTTGCCTCGATCATGAAGCTGAGTTTGTCGCACAGTTAAATGGATTACGAATATGAACGTCAAACACTTCACCGCAAAGGCGCAAAGGCGCAAAGATCTCGCAAAGAACACCTATCTACCGTAAGTATATGATTTTATTGACTAAAATTCACATGGCTTTCTTTGCGTTTCCTTTGCGCCTTTGCGCCTTTGCGGTTGCTGTTGGGGTTTGCAACCCATGATAGTAGCCACCGCAGGCCACATCGATCACGGCAAGACACTGCTGGTGAAAACGCTCACCGGCGTGGACACCGATCGTTTGCCCGAAGAAAAGGCGCGCGGCATTTCGATTGATCTTGGCTTTGCCTATCTGCCGCTGCCCAGCGGCGAGCTGATCGGTTTTGTCGATGTGCCCGGCCATGAGCGCTTTGTGCGCAATATGCTCGCGGGAGTGTGCGGCATCGACTACGCACTGCTGGTGGTGGCGGCGGACGACGGCGTGATGCCGCAAACACTCGAACACCTGAACATTCTGAATCTGCTGCACATCCAGCGCGGCGCGGTGGTGATTACCAAAATCGACCGCGTGGATGACGCGCGCGTCAAACAGGTGGCGGAAAACGTCTCCGCACTGCTCTCGACTACCCAACTCGCGGGCGCCACGGTGATGCCGGTATCCGCCGTCAGCGGCGCGGGCATGAGTGAATTGCGCGAGTTGCTCAAGCGCGAGGCCGCATCGTCATCGTCGCGCGCCAATGCCGATCAGCACTTTCGTTACGCCGCCGACCGCGCGTTTACCGTGGCCGGCAGCGGCACCGTGGTCACCGGCACGGTGTTCAACGGGCGTGTTGCGCCCGGCGACAAGCTGGTTATTTCACCCGCCGGCAACGAAGTGCGCGTGCGCGGCATCCAGATTCAGGGCAAGGCCGCACAGCAAGCGAGCGCGGGCCAGCGTTGCGCGCTGAACCTGACCGGCACCGACCTCGAAGCGGTAAGCCGCGGCGATTGGGTGCTGGCCCCCGCGATTCATCACCCCACGCAGCGCATCGCGGGCCGCGTCAGCGTGCTGGCGAGCGAAACGCAATCACTGAAACACTGGACGCCGGTGCATCTGCATCTGGCCACGGCGGACATCACCGCGCGCGTCAGTATCCGCCGCGGCGAAAGCATCGCGCCCGGCGCGTCCGCCATCGTGCAACTGCAACTCGACAAACCCATCGGCGCGCTGCACGGCGACCGTTTTATCCTGCGCGATCAATCCGCCACGCGCACGCTCGGCGGCGGCATCGTGCTTGACCCGTTCGTGACTACCAGTGGTACGAGAGGCCGCGGCAAAGAGGCTCGCGAAGCCGATCTCGCCGCGCTGGAACAGCCGACGCCGCAAGCCACGCTTGAAGCGCTGATTGCGCTCGGTAGAGCGGTGGATTTGCAGCGTTTTGAAACGCTGTTCAATATGCCCGCCGCGCAGGCCACCGCGCTGTACGACAAGGCCGCGCTCGCGCCCCTGGGCAAAGACACGCGGGTCGGCGTTCCGCGTGCGCGCATTGCACGGATTACCGATGCGATCGTGCCGCACTTGCAGGCCTTTCATGCCGCCCAGCCGCAGGCCGCCGGCGAAGAAACCGAGACTCTGCGCAAGAAAGTTGCGCCGGAATTATCCGCGGACGCTTTCGGTACGATACTGCGCACACTCGCTGACGCACGCAAGATCGAAACCAGCGGCTCCATCGCGCGCCTGCCCGCGCACAGCACCACCGCCAACACTGCCGACGAAAAAATGTGGCAACTGGTCAAACCCGCGCTCGACGCCGCCGGATTCGCCGCGCCGCAGATCAAAGACCTCGCGCTGCAACTGAAATTAAAGGAACCCATCCTCACGGATTTCCTCTACCGCAAGTCGAAGGCGGGCGGCGGCGCCGGCGGTGAGATTTACCGCGTCACGCCGGATCGCTTTTACACCAGGGCCACCGTGGCGAAACTCGCCGCCACCGCGCAGGCCACCGCGCAGGCGCAGCCGAACGGCATTTTCACCGCCGCGCAGTATCGCGACTGGACGGGTGTCGGGCGCGGCCTCGCCATCGAGATACTCGAATTCATGGATACCCTCGGCGTCACGCAACGCATCGGCGACACGCGCAAAATGCGCCGCGATTTCGTGCCCATCGTCGGGCCCGCTGAAATCCCCACCAAGCCCTTGCTCGCGGCGCCGCGCCCGGCGCAACTCGCGCCCTCTTCAAACAAACCAGCGAATCAGCAGCGCCGGCCGAACAACCCTTACCGCAGATAGAAGGAACCAAGATGGCAACAGACTACGATGTAATCGTGATCGGCGAAGGCGTCGCCGGGTTAATCACCGCCGGCGATCTCGCCGGCGCGGGACTTAAAGTCGCCACCGTCGAACAGCAGCTTTTCGGCGGGCTGGTGATCAACATCAACGAACTCGATCCGCCGCCCGAAGGCGGCGAAGGCGACAGCACCAACAGCGGCGCGGAATACGCCTCGTCACTGATGCAGGCCAATGCGGATGCCGGTGTCACCAGCCTGTCCGAGCCGGTGAGCAACATCGAAGCCATTGGCGACCTGGTGAAGGTCATCACCGAAAGCGGTAAGCACACGGCGCGACAAGTGGTGGTGGCCTCCGGCGCGCGGCTCAAAAAACTCGGCGTGCCCGGCGAAGCCGAGTTCGAGGGCAAAGGCGTCTCACAGTGCGCCGATTGCGACGGCCCGATGTACCAGAACGAAACCGTGGTGGTGGCCGGCGGCGGCGATTCGGCGTTGCAGGAATCCGTCGTGCTCACGCACTACTGCAAAGAAGTGCGCCTGGTGCATCGCGGCGCAACCTTCAGCGGGCACGATTACTTTCAGCATGCGGTGAATGACAACCCCAAGATCGTCAAGATATTCAATGCCGAAGTCACCGCCATCGGCGGCGGACAAATGGTTGAGAAAGTATCGATCAAGCACGCGGATGGCCGCAACGAAGACATCGCCTGTGCCGGCGTATTCGCCTATGTCGGGCTGGAACCGAACTCGGAATTTCTGCCCGCCGCGATTCAGCGTGACGCCAAGGGTTTTGTCGTCACCAACGAACACTTTGAAACCGCCATGCCAGGCGTGTGGGCAGTCGGCGCCGTGCGCAGCGGCTGCGGCGGCGAACTGGACGACGCCATCGCGGAAGCCCGCCAAGCGGCGGCGGGGATACGCGCGCGTCTTGCATGAAGCCCATGCGCGAACACCGCCCCTTCGGCATCGCGGCCCACGGCGCTGAGCAGCGCCGGCCTCAGCCCGAAACGCGCCAGCGTCATCGCGATGTTCATCGCCACCCCGCCGGGCAGCCGGGTGATCCGCCCCGGCACGTCGGCTCCAAGCCGCAACGCCGAGGGGGCGCGGCCGA
>JANPOH010000163.1:0-3585 GCA_031427895.1 Betaproteobacteria bacterium | reverse complement strand
GTAGAGCGCCTTGCGGTCGTTGACGGGATTGGTGCGGATCACCGGGTGCGTGACGACATGGCGCTTCTTGTCCTCCTCTTTGTAGCCCTTGTCGTTGTCCATGTCCCGATGCGTCATGCGGTGCAGGGCGGTCAGGCCTTCGAGCGCGGCCTTACGTTCGGCGGGTAAGGCCTCGTAGGCTGCACGCGCGCTTGCGAACTCGGTGTTGCCGCCGACCGGCGGCACGATGCGCGCCGCGAGCATCGACGCGAGCGCTGCGACCGGCTTGAAAGAGCTGTCGCTGTGCCAGGCCTCGTTGCGCTCCCGGTGCAGCATCGCCGGATGGTCGAAAGGCAGGAAATTCCCGTCCTTGCCGAGATTGGTCATGACGGAGATGTGCCCCGGATTCCAGTCGTTTCCGGGGTGCGCGATCATCGTTTCGAGTTCGCCAAAGTTGCGGCTGAACGCGATCTGCGACTGGTCGTCGAAATGCTGATCCCGGAAAACGAGGATCTGGTACTCGTTGAACGCTTCCCATATCGCACGGAAGTCCTCGCGCGGCACGGGTACCGTCAGATCGACGCCGGTCACCTCGGCGACGAAAAGCGGATGCAGGCGTTTGATGGTGAGTCGTGTCTCGAGCGTACCCATGTCTCCTCCGAAGGCTTGTTGCGTGTCCCGAGATTCTACAGAAAATCCCGCCTCTCTTCTCTTGCCTCTCACGCCCTGCGATTCTCCTTGACCAGCTCGGATTTCACGTCCTTGTAGAGAATTCCGCGTTTCATGTCCGCGTTGCGCCGGGCGCGGTCGAGGTCTTCCGCATCGGTGAGCCCGCCGCTCGACTGCATGAACATGCCCTTGCCATGCCTACGCTGCTTTCCTCAGCCGCGATACCGGCGCTTGCCTGACCTTCATTTCAATCCGCAACCCAGCGCGCACGGCGATATTCACTAGCGCATCAAGGCTGAACAGATTGATCTTGCCCTTGAGCAATGCGTTGAATCGTGGCGTGGTCAGGCCGAGCACCTTGGCCGTCGTTGCCTGCGTCGCACCGCTTTTCTGGTAGTAATCCTCGATGCGCATCATCAGGTTGGAGCGCAGCTTGAGGTTTTCCGCTTCTTCTGGCGCAAACCCGATATCCTGGAATACGTTGCCGCTGCCGCGTGTGATTTTCAGTCGTTCACTCATGATTGGCTTCGCTCCTGTATCAGTAGCCTGAATCGCTTGCGGGCAAGTTCTATATCGGGCTTTGGCGTCTTGTCCGCCTTTTTTTGAAAGGCGTGCAGCACGTACACCGCTTCCGCAAACCGGGCAACGTAGATCACGCGAAACGCACCACCCTCGCGCACAGGGATTTACCGCACGCTCAATCCAACCGACGGCATGGGCTTCCAGTCTTCGGGGTCTTTCCCGGCCTGCACCCGTTCAAGTTGATCGGTCGAACCGTATTTTGTAGACGGTTACTGATCGATCGAGATTCCGCCTTTGGTAATGATCTCGCGCCACTTGACGATTTCGGCGGAGATGTGCTTGCCGAGTTCATCGGGCGTGGTCGCTGACGGCTCCGCGCCGAAGTCGATGAACCGCGTACGCACCGTCGGATCGGCTATCGCCGCGGCGGTATCCTTATAGAGCTTGTCCACCGCCGCGCGCGGCGTGCCGGCCGGCGCGACAAACGCGAACCATGCCGCCGACACATAGCCCTTGATGCCCGCTTCCGCGGCGGTTTGCACGTCCGGCAACGCCGCAAGGCGCCGCGTGGCCGCCACGATCAGCGGGCGCACCTGCCCGGCCTTGATCTGCCCGCGCACATTGGGCAGCAACTGAAAACTCACCGGCACCTGCCCTGCCACCAGGTCGGTCACCAGATTGGCCGTCACCTTGTACGGCACGTGCGTCATGCGCGCGCCGACCATCTGCTCGAAAAACGCACCGGCCAGATGCTGCGCGCTGCCGTTGCCCACCGAGCCATACGGCACGCCCGGCGTCTTTTTCACGTAATCGATGAGTTCGTTGATCGTTTGCACCGGCAGCTTGGCGCTCACCACCACGATGTTGGGCAAGCTGGCAAACAACGACACCGGCTGTATATCGCGCTCGGGGTCGTAGCCCATCTCCTTGTACAGCGTCTTGTTCGCGGCCAGCGGCCCCGACGCGCTCATGCCGAAGTTGAACCCGTCGGGCGTAGCCTTCGCCACCAGTTGCGTGCCGAGATTGCCGCCGGCGGCTGGACGGTTATCCATCACGAAACGCTGGCCCGTCGTGGAACTGATGCGCTCGATCAGGATGCGCGTGATGACGTCGCTGGCGCTGCCGCCGGAAAACGGCACGATCATGCGGATGGGGCGCGAGGCCGGGTCCTGCGCCCACGCGGAACTCATTGCGACTACGCCCGCCGCGACCAGAAAAAAACGTTTCATCAATCCACCCTCCCCGTTGCACTGCCTGTGATGCTACCGAAGCGCTGTTGCATCATTTGTTCAAACGAAAGACTGTCCGGCGCCACCGCGCCGCCGGCGCGCAGCCGGTACGCGCCGGGATTGCCCGCGGCGGCGGGCGCCGTGCCCGCCTGTAACGCACGCACGCCATCGAGTATGGCGCGGCGAAAACGTACGATGCCCACGTCGGTGGGCGACAGGCGCTCGTGGCTGCGATCCATGAGGTAGCCCTGACTCTCCCACGCCATCTGATCCTGCTCGGCGATGCCTTTCACGCCGGTAAACGAGCGATGCTTTTGATCGTCGCGGTCTATCAGGTAATCGTTGCCGCGATTACGCAGCGGCACGTAACCCGGCCCCAGTTCGGCCAACTGCCCGTAGCCGCCCTTGTCAAAGGTGGCGCGTTCCTCCACGGTCAGCGCGCGATCCGTGCGCCAGCCGTAAACGTAAATCCAGCACGACTCGTCGGTGATCGGCACCCACGAATAACCGAAATACGTTTCACCCGGCATCGCTGCCGGCGTGAGCGAATGCGAGGGCAGCATGAACTGCGTGATGCGCCAGTAGAGTTGATCGTTGTCCGCCTGGCGCGAGCCGCCAATGACAAAGCCCGCGTCGTGTTCCCTGACGGTAAATTGCGGCAGCGGATCATTACGCAGCCAGCGCAGCCGGTTTTCGTCGGCGGCGGCATTGGGGTTTTCGTTGGACTGCACGCCGGGCGCGGGCATGTGCAAAAACGAAAAGTGCGCGGTATCAAGCGCGCCTTCCATCGACTGCGCCCAGTTGCAGTCGATGAGCCGCTTGCTCACATAACGGTGCGACGCGGGCACGACGCCGCATTCGAGTTGTGGCGGCTCGGTCGGCATGTGCTCAACCGGGCCAAGATACGCCCACACCATGTCGCCGAATTCGCGCGTGGGGTATGCCTTGATCGACACCTTGCCGTGGTAACCCGCGTCCGCCGGCACGTTGGGCATATCGACGCAGTTGCCGTCCACGTCGTACTTCCAGCCGTGATACACGCAGCGCAGGCCGCAGGCCTCGTTGCGCCCGAAAAACAGATTCGCGCCGCGATGCGCGCAGCGCGGTTCCACCAACCCCACGCGGCCGTTGGTATCGCGAAACGCCACCAGATTCTCGCCCATGATCTTGACGCGGATCGGCGGGC
>JANPOH010000162.1:0-4030 GCA_031427895.1 Betaproteobacteria bacterium | reverse complement strand
TCATCCCGGTTGCACCGGCACATTAAAAATTCCGCAACCATTAAAGCATGGTATTTCCAGCGATTCGGATGTGTTCGGAATATTGGCCACGATACAAATGAATACCATAGTTGTACTGTGTTATTAATGTTTAGATTTCCGTATGTATGACTTTCCGCGGCACGGGCATAGCGAAAGACTTTGGGCGATGGCGCGTCCCAGCCGATAGCGGACTGTTGCGATGGACCACGGGACGTGCCGCTGCATCGGGGACAGACCCGCCCGGTCGTATCCAGGCGGCGGCGTGTTCTGATAATATTCCGCCCAACCGATAACTCAAGAGGAACTGCACTCATGGCATCAGAACACGCACTTGGCCACGGCGCGACGATGCAGCTTGCGCGCTGGGTATCCGCGCTGGCCTACCGGGATTTGCCCGAGCGCACGAAACAGGTCGTGAAGCTGGCGATACTCGATACCGTGGGTTGCGGGGTGTATGGTTACGCGACACCGTGGACGCAGGCGCTGCTCAAGTGGGCGCAGGCCGGTGGCGCGGCGGGCGGCGCACGCGCGTGGAACGACGCGCAGCCGCGCTTGCGCGTGGCCGATGCGGCGCTGGTCAACGGCGCCTCGTCGCACGCTTTCGAACTCGACGACTACCATAACGCGAAGCTGCATCCGGGCGCGGTGGTGATTCCCGCCGCGCTGGCATTGGCCGAAGAACGCAATGTGTCCGGCGAAAAACTGGTGACGGCGATCGCGGCGGGCTACGAAGTGATGATCCGTTCGAGCCTGGCGTTGAACCCGTCCGCCGCGCGGTTGCGCGGCTGGCATTTGACCGGCGTGTGCGGCCCTTTTGGCGCTGCTGTCGCGTGCGCGGTGCTGATGGGGTTGGACGCCGAGCGCACGGCTTGGGCGCTGGGGCTGGCGGGCACGCAAGGCGGCGGGCTGTGGGCGTTTAACGCGGACGGCGCGATGAGCAAGCGGCTGCATGCGGGCAAGGCGGCGCATTCAGGCGTGCTCGCCGCTGAACTCGCGGCGGCGGGCTTCACCGGCCCGACGCAGATTTACGAAACCGGCGATGGCGGATTTTTGAAGGCGTACTCGGATGCCTCGACGCTCGCGCCGCTCACGCACGAATTGGGCCGTGTTTATCACCTCGATGCGGTGTCGATCAAACCCTATTCATGCTGCGGCAGCACCCATGCGTATATCGACGCCGCGCTCGAACTCCGCAAGCGCCTTGGTGATACATGGGATCCGGCGCGCCCGGTGCGGGTGGGCATGAGCAAGGTGGTCGATGTGCAATGCGGTTTTGATTACACGCCGAGCAGCGCGCTGAACGCGCAGATGAGTTTGCGTTATTGCCTGGCGGCGGCGTTCAACGATGGCCAGGTGCTGCCGCAACAATTCAGCGAAGCGAAAATGTACGACCCCGCGCTGGGCAAACTCGCCGCGACGCTCGAACTGGTGGATGACCCCGCGCTGGATAAATTGTATCCGGTGCATTTCGCCGGCTGGGTGGCGGCGAAAGTAAACAGCGATTGGATGCGCGTCGATATACTGGACCCGACCGGCTCGCTGGCCGCGCCGATGGATGCCGCCGCGATCAGCCGCAAATTCGCCAGCAACAATCCGCGACTGCCGGTGGAGCGCATTGCCGCCGTGGCGCTGGATATCGAACACCGCTCGGCGCGGGAACTGATTGACTTGCTGGCGGCCCCGTCGGCGCACGGCACGCGCGCGGCGGCGTGAGTTTATAAGTACGCAGGGCGGGAGCCATCCCGCCCTGCGTGATGACTCAATAAATCGCAATAGGCGGAATAGCGCCCGCCCGAGTCATTTCGCCTTAAGCCCCATCTGTTTTGCCAGGTTGCGCCACTTCACCACCTCGCTCTCGACGTAGCGCGTGAAGACGTCCGGGGTGCTGGTTACCACATCGAAGCCTATTGCCGTCAGCCGCTCGCGCACTTCGGGGGCATTGATTGCTTTCACCACTTCGGTGTTCAGCCTCGTGACAATGGGCTTCGGCAGCCGCGCGGGCGCGATCAGCCCGAACCAGCCCACCGTTTCAAACCCCGCGTAACCGGATTCGGCGATGGTGGGAATGTCCGCCGCGACCGGCATGCGCTCTTTGCCGGTTACCGCCAATAGTTTGAGCCTGCCGGATTTCGCATGGCCTTGCACCGCCGCCATGCCGCTGAACATGATGCCGACGTGTCCGCCCAACAGATCAATCACCGCCTGACCGCTGCCCTTGTAAGCAATGTGATTGAGGTTGATGCCGGCGGCGTGTTGCAGCAGTTCGGCGCTCAAATGGCCGATGGTGCCGATGCCGCCGGACGAATAATTCAGTTGCCCCGGCTTGGCTTTGGCCTGCGCGATGAGCTCCTTGAGCGATGCGGCGCCCACCGAAGGATGTACCGCCAGCACATTCGCCGAGGCGGTAAGCTGGGTGATCGCGGCGAAGTCCTTGAGCGGGTCATAACCCACATCGCCGGATATCGCCGGATTGGTGGCCAGCGTGGCAATGTACGCAAGGCCGATGGTGTAGCCGTCGGGCGCGGCCTGCGCCACGATCTGCGTGCCGATGGCACCATTGCCGCCGGCGCGATTGTCGAGCACCAGTTGCTGCCCCATTTGTTCCGCCAGCCGCGGGCCAAGCAGGCGCGTGATGGTGTCCGAGCTGCCGCCCGGCGCGAACGGCACCACAAAGCGTATCGGCCGGGCGGGATAGGCCTCGGCGCCGCGTGCATTGCCTTGCGCGCAGGCGGCGGCGGGCAGTCCGAGCGCGAGGATCAACAGTAGCGGCAGGCGTGTGCGTGACGTCATTCAAAATTCTCCCTGATTTTATGCGGTGCGCTCACGCGCCCGCGGCCGGAAAATCGCGGTGTGAAATATCTCTGCCACCGTGCGTTGCTCGCGGCGCACCGCGACATACAGGCGCACGAATTCGTGGCCTTTGTGATTCCATTTTTCTTCGGGGATGGCGCGTACTTCGTAGTCGTGGCCAACGCGCAGCGCTTCATGAAACGTTACGCGGCTGGCGGCGTGTATCCACGCGGGGATGATAAAGCGCTGACGCAGCACGTAATTCGCCTGACGCAGAATAAAGCCGGGATGCAGCAACGGCGACTCCCCGTCGCGATACAGCGCCAGCGCATCGCGCGAGTCGTCGCACCATTGGAAATTTTCCGTGCGCGTGGGCGTCCACGCCAGCGCCGGGAAGGGCTGGTTGATTTCCATCAACGCCCACGTCACTGCGGGGCGCTCCCGCAGCGGCGGCGCCGGTGCGATGTCGCCGCGCGCATCGGGCCGTGCGGGTGCGACCGGCAGCGCCGCGCTCATGCGCGCAAGCGCGACGCCTTGTGCGTTCAGGCAGGTGAGCGTGTGCGCCGCATCGTTCGCATCCGCGGTGTGTATCGACAACAGCTCGCCTTCGTATGCGGGTTTGGCGAAGGTCACCTCCGCCGTGCCGCGCGCAAGCCACGCCTCGCCGTAACGCGCCACCAGCGGCTGAGTCATGTGCGAGAACACGGTGACGCCGGGCACCAGTCCGCCCTTGAAGCCGAATTGCCGGGCCACCGCGTCACTGTGCATGCGGTTCTCGGATTGGGTCGAGGGGTTGTGCGTACATACCTGATACGCCGTGCCGTTGGTGGCTGAGATCATGTAACTATTTGTTTTTAAACGATTATTTAATATAGCTTAAAGGGAGGGGCGCTGATGCCAAGGTCTGCCGAAGACATTATGCCGACTTTACGCGCGGGGCGCAGCCCGCTTGGAGAACACAACGGGGTCAGGCGTTCGCAGTAACAGCAATTGAGCTAGCGGGTTAAAGTCCCGTCCAAGGAATTGTCCATACGCCTTGGTAGCACGCAGGAGCGGCGTTCGAGCAATCGAAGGTCGCGAGTTCCTAAACGACAAAGATGCAGGCCGTAACGCAAGTGAACCTACAAGTAGCCTCGTAAACTAAATGCGGTTGCCGACCTCGTGTCTGTATAGGGAAGGCTGAAACGCCTGCGTGTGGATAATGGAAGCCACGTCAGCG
>JANPOH010000161.1:0-4895 GCA_031427895.1 Betaproteobacteria bacterium | reverse complement strand
GTAGAGCGCCTTGCGGTCGTTGACGGGATTGGTGCGGATCACCGGGTGCGTGACGACATGGCGCTTCTTGTCCTCCTCTTTGTAGCCCTTGTCGTTGTCCATGTCCCGATGCGTCATGCGGTGCAGGGCGGTCAGGCCTTCTAGCGTGGCCTTACGTTCGGCGGGTAAGGCCTCGTAGGCTGCACGCGCGCTCGCGAAATCCGTGTTGCCGCCAGCCGGCGGCACGATGCGCGCCGCGAGCAGCGAGGCGAGCGCCGCGACCGGCTTGAACGAGCTGTCGCTGTGCCAGGCCTCGTTGCGCTCCCGGTGCAGCATCGCCGGATGGTCGGAGGGCAGGAAGTTCCCGTCTTTGCCGAGATTGGTCATCACGGAGATGTGCCCCGGATTCCAGTCGTTGCCGGGGTGCGCGATCATCGTTTCGAGTTCGCCGAAGTGGCGGCTGAACGCGATCTGCGAGGCGTCGTCGAAATGCTGACCCCGGAAAACGAGGATCTGGTACTCGTTGAACGCACCCCAGATCGTGCGGAAATCCTCGCGCGGCACGGGCACCGTCAGATCAATACCCGTTACCTCGGCGACGAATAGCGGATGTAGGCGTTTGATGGTGATTCGGCTCTCGATTGTATCCATGGTTCCTCCGATGGTTTGCGATGGTTTGATGAGTGTCGCGTGATTCTACAACTCCGTCGGCGAGGGGCACTACCCTATTACGATGCCCCCCAAAGAAAGGCCGGGTGCGGCGAAGAAACAGATACTCGGTTAAGCTACCAGCCCCGCAGAGCAAAAAAACTTTCAACAACGTGAGCTTATCCCCCGGCGCCCAGGTTAACACCGGCGCTTACATCGGCGTCGCCTGCGCCCTGTTCGGCGCGATTGCGTTTTCCGCGAAGACCATACTCGTCAAGCTGGCGTATCAGCATGGTGTCGATGTCATCACGCTGCTGGCCCTGCGCATGCTGATGGCGCTGCCGTTTTTTTTACTAATGGCATGGTGGGCGGGCGCGATGCATCTGGAGCGCCGCGACTGGCTCGGCGTGATTGCGCTCGGCTTCGTCGGCTACTACCTCGGCAGCTATCTGGATTTCGCCGGCCTGCAGTACATCTCCGCCGGGATGGGGCGGCTGATTCTCTTTTTGTACCCGACCATCGTGGTGCTGATGTCAGCGTTGTTTTTAAAGCAGCCCATCCGCAAGCGGCATGTGATGTCGCTGATATTGTCGTACAGCGGCATTGCGCTGGTGTTCAACGAGGAAATCCGCCTCGGCGATAAACTCAACTGGAACCTGATGCTGCTCGGCGCCGCACTGGTATTCGCCAGCGCCGTCACCACCGCGATCTATTACATCGCCGGCAGCCGCTACGTGCAGACCATGGGTTCGATGCGTTTCACTGCCTACGCCTCGACCTCCGCTTCATTTTTTGTGATCGCGCATTTCATGGCGACCCATGGGCCGTCGCGGCTCGCCGTGGCGCAGGAAGTCTATGTGCTGGCGCTCATCATGGCGTTGTTTTCGACTGTGCTGCCGCTGTGGCTCATCGCCGAGGGCCTGAAACGCATCGGCGCGAACCAGGTTGCGCTGTTGAGTTGCATCGGGCCGCTATCGACGATGGTGTTCGGGCAACTCTTTCTGGGCGAACACATCACGCTGATTCAATTGACAGGCGCGGGGCTGGTGCTCTCCGGCGTGTTGATTATCAGCTTGAAGCCGCAATCGGCTGCCGCGGCCAAATAGAATGTAACTATTTGTTTTTAAAACATTTTATTTGAATCCGCATGTTCATTATTCCGCTCGCGCGCAATCTGAGTTGCGCCACGTTTCCGTTCATCACGACAGCGCTGCTGCTGGTGAACGTGCTGGTATTTTTTGCGCTCCAGGCGCCCGATGCGACGGTCGTGAAAAACTTCGCGGGTGCTTACGTGAAAAGCGGCCTGGCGCGGGAGGAGCTTCCCGTTTACACCACCTGGCTGTCGTCGAAGCGAAACTACACGCCCGCGCCCACGGTCGAGGAACTCGCCAACGCGGACTATCAGGCGCAGGGCGGGTTGGTGATTCAGCAAGACCGTCAATTTCAAACCGAGCTGCACGCGCACATGCAAAAAGCGCTCGCCGCGGCGCCCCATGCACTGTGGCAAACCCGGCGCGCGGCGGTGGATCAAGTCTGGGAAAAACATTTCACCATGCGCTATGTGTTTGTGCCGGCCGAGGTAACGGGCCGCGCTGAAACGCTGCTCACGCACATGTTTATGCACAGCGGGTTGGGGCACCTGTTCGGCAACATGGTGATGCTGATCCTGATCGGTCTGCTGGTCGAGCCCGCCGTCGGCGCGGCGCGCACCGCAGCCATTTATCTGGCGGGGGGCTTGGGAGCGGCGGCGCTGCATCTCGTGTTTTCGTGGGAAAGCTGGACCGGCACGCTGGGCGCGTCGGGCGCTATCGCGGCGTTGATGGGCGCCTGCGCGGTGCTGTACGGCTTACGCCGCGTGCGGTTTTTCTACCACGTGCTGTTTTATTTTGACTTCATTGTGCTGCCCGCCATCGTGGTGTTGCCGGTGTGGCTTGCTAATGAACTTTGGCAATGGCTGCACTTGCGCCACGTCACCAACGTGGCCTATGGGATGCACATCGGCGGGCTGATCGCGGGCGCGGCGCTGGCGCTGCTGTTGCGTAAAAAAGCGGCGCTGGCGTTCGACAGCGCGCAAGCGCCTTCGATCGAACAGGAAGAAAATTTCTCAAAGTTGCATGCGCGCGCGTACGCCTCGTTCAGCAAAATGCAGTGGGACGCCGCCGCGCGCGAATTCGCGCAGCTTGCCCAACAGCAGCCGCAAAACATCGAATACGCGCAACAGCTCTACACCAGCGCCCGCAGCGCGCCCGCCTCGGAACACTATCACCATGGCGCCACGCAATTGATGCGGCTTGCGGCGAAATCCGGCGCCGTGGATCTGCTGGCGAAAACCATTGCTGAATACCGCAAAGCCGCCGCGCCGTTGCCGCGTTGGAGCGGCGAGAACATGGCACGCTACGCCAGCCTGCTGGCAAAACAACAGCAACACGAACTCGCGGGCGCGCTGACGGACGAGCTGCTCAAGCAGCCCGCGACGCAGTTGGGCGCCGTTAATCTGACCGATGTGGTGATGACCGTGGCGATCGCCTCCCACCGCGCCGGCAATGCACGGGCGCGCGAGCAATGCCAACGCTACCTGCAAGTGCTGGAAGCGAGATTCCCCGGCAGCGAGCAGTTAAAACTCGCGCGCCAGTTTGTGGCGGCGTAGCGGCGTAGCGGCGTCGCGGCGTCGCGCTACGAACCTGCCGCGGGCGGCGCGGTCGTGCGCTCCAGCACCGCCAGATAGGCCTGTGCTTCGATGGCGGGCGCGGCGCCCGGAAAGCCGGTAATCAATGCCTTGAGTATGCGTATCGCCTGCGCGTCGTCGCGTTTGTGTTCCGCATGCACTTTGGCGGCCAGCAGGTACACGCCCGGCACATCGGGGTGTTGCGGGTGCTGCCGCGCAAACGCGCCCAGCAGCTCCAGCGCCAGCGCGGTGTTGTTGCGGCGCTTGGCGATTTCGGCCAGCGCCAGCACCGCGCCGGCATCGGTCAACGCGAAGCCGGCGGAAATGGTCTTCACTTTCACCAGCACCTCGTAAGCCACTTCGTTTCTGCCCGCCGCCACCAGCAGCGAGATCAGGTGCAGCGCGTGCGGCAGGGTTTTATCCGTCTCGCCGAGCGTCAGGAACAGCTTGTGCAGCTTCTGATTTTTGGTGATGTCGTTGCGCTCATACGCCATGTCGGCCAGTTGCTCGTTGACCGCCCCCTGCACGTCGCCGTCGGCGACCATGCGCGCGATCCGGCGGTCCAGCGCGCTCGCGGCGGGGTCGGCTGACTTTTCATCGATGTGTTCGTCGAAGGTTTTATCCACGCCATAACCCAGCGCCTCGTGATACTGGTACACCACATAGCCCATCATGTTGTACATCACCAGCAAAAAATACATGGTAACGAACGACATCACCGGGAACTCAATAAAATTCGGGATCACGCGCCCGAACACCCGGTACACCACGGTGTTGCCGCCTTGCAGCAGCAACAAAAACAGCGACAGCAAAAGATAAGGCATGCCGATGCTGCTCATCACCGAAAAAAGCCGCAGCGGATTCAACGCCTCCAGCAGACTGTCTTCAATCGCGATCACCATGATCGCGGCGGGCAGCGAAATAGACACCGCCAGCACGTAAAACACGGTAAAAGCCGGCCCCATATTGGCCGCCGCGAGCAGCCCGACGCCAAAAGTAATGAGAATGTAGAACACCTGCTTGACCGGACGGAAATCGTCGCGCTCCAGACTTATCGCGGCCTCATCGGCATCGAATTTGCCGCGCGCGGTCAGCACCAGCATCGTCATCGCATAGCGAAAAAACAAAAACCAGATCACCAGAAACAGCATCCAGCCCAAGCCCGGCAGCCACGCCGCGATGCCCGACCCGATCGACAGACATCCCACATAGACCATGGGCACCATCTGCAACGGCCACGCAAAAAACCGCGCGATGCAGGTCCAGAAAGGCGGCAGCGCCGGCGCACCGCGTGATGAATTCAGGGTATTGGAAATTTGAGCCACCTTTTTTATGAAATCCAAATGTATCGGGCGGGCGCTCAATGGTCAAACCATCGCAACCGGGCAATGTGAACAAAAAGTTACGCCGGGGCATCGCAGCGGCGGCGTTGGGCGATCCGATACTGCCGCGCCTTTATACCGGGATCGCAAGCCGTCGATCAAGGATGGGCTATGCGTAACTATCTGTTTTTACCCGGCTAATTTCAAACTATTCCCTATCAACTTCGGCATGCAAATAACGGCGTCCGGATTTGCACTAACATTCCCGCGTTGCGATACTC
>JANPOH010000160.1:0-4144 GCA_031427895.1 Betaproteobacteria bacterium | reverse complement strand
CCCGTACGCTGCTCAATATACCGTGGCAATGCCGCGACAGCGGCGCGCGTGGTTCTCGGGGCTGTGGAGTGCGGCGCTTGATCCGCCGCGCATCCCAGGTTTAGAGACCCATTCTTTCTAATGAATAATCTCGGTTAAACGGATAGACATCCTCGCGTGTGCGCTGCTGTTTGCCGCGCCCGCCGTGGCGCTCGGCAACACGTCCGACAACAAGAAAGAGAAAGCGCCGCCGGCGACCGCCAAGAAAGCCAAGTCGCAGAGCGTCACCTCGCAGGACGACTGGGAGGCCGCAAAACGCAGCGCGGCCGGCAAGCCGGCGGGAAAATTTGGCGGCGAAGATTGGGAACGCAAGGGCGCGGCAAAAGTGGCTCCACCGGGAAAATCCTAAGGCAACTTTGGCGGCGACGAGTGGGAACGAAAATAAAGGACGCGGCCCTGCAATCAAAGGGTGTACGGGCAGGCAGTCGTGTTTCGGGAATTCGTTTTCTGGCCAATCGTTCAATAACACGAGGAATTCAAAATGATACGTTACAAAACCGCGGTGATGGCGGCCGCAACCGCGATGGCTGTGTTCAGCCCCGGCGCACAAGCGCAAACCGCCTCGGGCAAGTTCACCTGCGACGCGGAAACCTACACGATTGAAAGTGCCGTCGCTGCGTGGATACCGGCGGATAAGAGTTTCGTGGTGTGGGCTTTCACGGCCAAGCTCACCGACGATGAACTCAAGGCTTACGCCTTCGTCGAAGGGAGCGGGCGCATGAAAGATCAGCCCAAGGCGCTATCCGACAAGGCTTTTCAGAAAGTCGGCTGGGATGCGCAGAAAAAAGCGCGCGAAGGCAAATCCATCATGTTGAGAGGCTCGCTTAAAGAGTCAGCGCAAAAAGTGGAGTGGAAAAACGCGGACCGCGCAACGCTGATGTATGTCAATTGTCTGAAAAACGCCAACCTGAATTTCAACATGTATCCGGGCGACAAGAATCCCAAAATGGATATTGCCAAGGCTTTCAAGTCGTTTGATTTTCCACTAAAGGACGGCGCCAAGGTCAAATACCAGACCATCGCGTTCAGTCACGCGCCCAACCCCAAGGGAATCGACACCAAGACCACCTGGGATTACAAGGTTGACACCAGGGTTTACGTGCTCGAATAAGTAAGCCGTCCGGTCCGTTGACGCAGACTCGGCGTCAGCACGCCAGGATAAATAGCGCATGACGCCTCTCGGCTCCCTCATCTTCGGCGCCATCGGATTGCTGTTCGTCGCACTCGTAGGCGCCGCGATCTGGTGGGCGCTGCGCGGCGCGAACGTCATGACCGACGCGTTGGCCAGAGACGGCTGGATGGTTGAAAAGCCCGGCGGCCTGGTCAGGTGGTCGGCGCGGCGCGTGAAAAACGGCGTCGCCGCGAACATCGAGGTGAAGGCGACTGGCGGCACGCAAAGCGGGCGTAGCGTGTCGACGCACGTCACTGTCGCAACGGATACCGGCGCCGATGACGTGCTGGTCGAACGCAAGGCGCCGGGTTTTCTTGCCGCCGACGGCATGCTCGCCGCGGCAATGGGATTTACGCCGCCGCCGCGATGGGAAGGCGGTTCACCTGCCTTTAACGCCGATTACAACGCCTATGCTTCGAGCGCCGAAGCGGCGGCGCGCCGGCTGCCGCCCGCGAATCAGATTGCCATCATCGACTACAACAGCAAGGCGCCGCAGCGGGTCAACGTGCGTTTTTATAACGGCACGATTGAAGCGCGCTGGGCGGCGGAGCCGCAGAACGCCAAGCAACTGGAAGGCGTGGTTGCCATGATCGGGCAACTGCGCCGCGCCGGGAAATAACAGCGAAGCGTAGCCTGTAAGTAGCGAAGCGCATTACGGGGCATCGATTTCCTCGAAGTACGGCTGGCACGGAACAATTCCCGAGCTGCGCCGCAATGCCGTAATTCGCTACGCTACTTACGGGCTACGCGCACTCGATTTAATTCGAGTACGACCCCATTATTTCCGTTCGCGCTATTTCGCGACCCCATTTTTGCGCCATTATTTCTGCGCTTTCTGACAGAGGTAATTAGCGTGTTTTCGCTTGAAATTATTGATGTAACTATAAGTTATTAAACGAATTTTCTTGCCAAAGACGGGTCTTCGCTACACTATTCAAGGATATGAGCGCCAAGCCTTCCTCGAAAGTGATTCCGCTTGTGCCCGCCTCGCGCCGCGCGAAACAGGCGCATCAGGTTGCGCGAAAAACCGCGTTTTCCCGCTTGGATGCACGGGTGGCGCAGCTTGAAATCCTCATTGCGGCGCTCGACCATCGCATCACACACGGCCATTCCACCCGGCGGTTTCAGATAACGCTGGCGGCATCGATACTGCTGCACATGGTGGTGCTGGCGTTCGTGACGTTCGCCGTGCCGGATAAATACAAGACGCAGAATAACCAGTCGATGGAAGTGGTGCTGGTCAACGCCAAGAGCAAGACCAAGCCGGCCAAGGCGGATGTTCAGGCGCAGAATAACCTGGACGGCGGCGGCAATACCGATGCCGATCGCCGCGCCCAAAGCCCGCTGCCGGTGCTGCGCGATGACGCGCAGTCGAGTGACGTCGCCGTGGCGCGCAAGCGCGTCGAGCAGCTTGAGCAGGAGGCGCGCAGGCTGATGACGCAGGCGAAATCCCCATCCGAGATTGCGTCCGCGCCGCGGCAAGTGGCGCCGCAGCCGCCGCAGCCCGATGTGCCGTCGCCCTCCATCGGCGAAGCGGACATTCAGCGCAGCCTGAACATTCAAAGGCTGGAAGCCGCCATCGCCAAACAGTGGGACACCTACCAGAAGCGCCCGCGCAAGCATTTTGTCGGCGCGCGCGCCGAAGAGTACCGCTTTGCGCGTTATGTCGAAGACTGGCGCGTCAAGATCGAGCGCATCGGCGAGCATAATTACCCGCAGGCGGCGCGCGACCAGAAAATTTACGGCAGCTTGTTGTTGTCGGTGTCGATCAAATCGGACGGCTCGGTCGATCGCATCGATATCAAGCGTTCATCCGGTTACAAGGTGCTCGACGATGCCGCGATCAACATCGTCAAGCTGGCCGCGCCTTACGCGGCATTTCCGCCGGACATCGCCAAAGACACCGACATCATCGACATCAGCCGCACCTGGCGTTTCACCAACTCGGACCGGTTGCAAACCGAGTAAGCGTTGCAGAGTCCGCAGGCGCCGCGCGCGAACGCACAGGCGTACTCCACTACAATCCGCGCATGACAGACTCTTACGCCGTCATCGGCAACCCGATAGCACACAGCCAATCGCCCTGGATACACGCGGCGTTCGCCGTGCAGACATCGCAAGACCTTGTTTATAAATCGATTTTTTGTGAGACCGGCGCGTTCGCGGCGACCGTGCGCGCGTTTCGTGAGTGCGGCGGCAAAGGCATGAACGTGACCTTGCCGTTCAAGCGCGAGGCTTTCGATTGCACCACGCGCCGTAGTGCATGTGCGGAGCAGGCGGGCGCGGTCAACACCTTGAGCTTCAAGGGTGAGGCGGTGGCAGGTGATAACACCGATGGCGCGGGGCTGCTGCGCGACATCGCCGGCAACCTGCGCTTTGATGTGCGCGGCAAGCGCGTGCTGCTGCTGGGCGCGGGCGGCGCATCGTATGGCGTGGCGGGGCCGCTGCTGGCGGGGGCGATACAGTCGCTGACCATCGCCAACCGCACCCCGTCGAAGGCGGCTGAACTGCGCGCGCGACTGGCTGCGTATGGCGCCGCGCACGGCGCCGTGGACGCCTGCGGCTATGAAGTGCTGCGCGGCAGCCGCTTTGATCTGGTCATCAACGCCACCTCCGCCGGGCTGGGCGGCGCAATGCCCGCGCTGCCGGACGACGTGTTCGCCCCTGGTGCGCTGGCGTATGACATGGTATACGGCAAGACCACCCCGTTCATGGCCTACGCACAAGCGCGCGGCGCACGGGTGGCCGACGGCCTCGGCATGCTGGTAGAACAGGCGGCGGAATCTTTTTTTATCTGGCGCGGCGTACGTCCCCTGACGGCACCGGTGATGGACATGTTAAGGACGAAGGAGCAAGGATGACGGATAAAAACAAACGTCGCATCGCGCGATGCGCTGATTTTGATCCGTCATCCTTGCGCCTTCGTCCTTAACC
>JANPOH010000159.1:0-1714 GCA_031427895.1 Betaproteobacteria bacterium | reverse complement strand
GTTTCAGGTAGCCATGAACGACGAGCAACTGCTGCGTTATAGCCGCCACATCCTGCTGCCGGAAATCGGCATTGAAGGCCAGGAGCGCTTGCGCGCGGCGCGCGCGCTGGTGATCGGCGCGGGCGGGCTCGGTTCGCCCATTGCCCTGTATCTGGCGGCGGCGGGCGTGGGCACGATCACACTGTGCGACGACGACGTGGTGGACCTCACCAATCTGCAACGGCAGATCGTGCATCGCACGCAGGCCATCGGGCAGCCCAAGGTGGAATCGGCGCGCGACACGCTGGCATCGATCAATCCCGATGTGAAAATCGAATTGGTGAAACAACGGGTCGCGGGCGCGGCGCTCGATGCGCTGGTCGCCGCCGCCGATGTGGTGCTCGACGGCTGCGACAATTTCGCCACTCGCCACGCGGTCAATCGCGCCTGCGTCGCCCACAAAAAGCCGCTGGTATCGGGCGCGGGCGTGCGTTTCGACGGGCAGATTTCCGTGTTCGATATGCGCGACACCGCCGCGCCGTGTTACGCCTGCCTGTTCCCGGAAGACGCGCAGAGCGAAGAAGTGCGCTGCGCGGTGATGGGCGTGTTCGCACCGCTGACCGGCATCGTCGGCTGCATCCAGGCGGCAGAAGCCTTGAAGGTATTAACCGGTGCCGGAAACACGCTCAACGGACGATTAATGCTGCTGGATGCGCTGACCATGGACATCCGCGCCATTACGCTGAAAAAAGACCCGGCTTGCGCCGTCTGCGGGCGGCGGTAGCGCCCAGCGCACACCCGCCGCGCGCCAGCCTACTTGGTCATGTCAAGCGACCCGGTGATGCCGAGATCCTGAAGTTCTTCCACGCCCGGCGCCAGCAGCGCGGCCAGTTCTTTACGCACGTCTTCAACCGTCGGCGCGTTACGCCCCAGCATTTGCAGCAACAGCCGCGACGGAAAATCCGCCAGCGTCGTGGGCCGGTTAACCTTAATACGCGCGGCGCTTTCCACCGCGCCGCGCAGATGGGTGGATTTGAATCCGCTCTTCGCGCTTTCCATCGCATCGGCCACCGCCAGTTGCGAGCGCGCAATGCCGACCAGCAGTTCCGCCATCTGTTCCGTCGTCAAGGTTGCCATCGTGTTCTCCCTGTAAGTATCGATGCCGGTGTTACGCCAGCACGCCTTCCATCAATTGCTTCCACTGCAAGCCCCACGACTCGACCGGGTCGCGCTTGAAACCGCTTTTGGCGAACTGGTGCCAGCGCCCGATGACGAAACTGATGCATAGATTCGCCTGCGCGCCGAGATCGGCATCGGCGATGATTTCGTTCTGCGTCACCGCGAAACGTAGCGATTGGCGCAGCGTGGCTTCAAGCCGCTCGTGCAATTGGTTGATGCGTTGTTGCAGCTTCTCGTCTTCGTTGACCAGCGCGTCGCCGATCAGCATGCGCGTCATGCCGCGGTTTTTTTGCGCGAAACCCAGCAGCACGCCGATCACTGCCTCTACTTGACGCACACCGCTTTTTTCTTCGGTAGTGATTTTGTTGATCAGGGCGAAGAGCGTGCCTTCAACGAAATCGATCAAGCCTTCGAACATCTGCGCCTTGCCGGAAAAATGCCGGTACAGCGCAGCTTCGGATACATCGAGACGCTTTGCCAGTGCCGCGGTAGTGATCTTCTCCGCCACGGGTTGCTCAAGCATCTGCGCCAGCGTTTGCAAAATCTGATTCTTGCG
>JANPOH010000158.1:0-3949 GCA_031427895.1 Betaproteobacteria bacterium | reverse complement strand
GGTTGTTGGTGTGTTGCATCATCAAGTCGGTGATGGGCTTTCGGCAGTTCTCTTTACGCGGGTTGAACAAGGTCAGCGGCGAGTGGGCGCTGGTGTGCCTCGCGTGGAATGTGAAACGCATGGCGGTATTGCGCCCAAAGTACGCCGATTGCGGGTGAAATCGAGTGAAAAGCGGGAATAAGCAGGCACTAATTATTCATAAGGCATAAATCGTCTAAAAATGCGCGATTCAAAACCGCCGGTGCCTTCAATTTCAATTCAAGTCCGACAGGCTGCTAGCGCATGCATGCATATGGCAAACCAGCGCTTCGGCGCAAAATAGCGGCTTGAGGCATCCCCCTTGGAAGACGAAAAACAGCGGGAAGCTCACTCTGTCTCCATTTTACGCTTCGCGCAAGGGATTTAAGCTGCAATCTCATCAATCAACTCAGGATGCCTATCCAACAACCGAAACAAATTCACCACTGCTGCGACGGGTCTCGCCTTGCCATTCTCATATCGGGAAAAGGCGTTGACCCCGCCCCCCGCGATTACTGCCGCACGCCGTTGCGAAAGCTTGAGTTTCTTGCGAATACGCGCTAGCTCTGCCGCTTCTTCTGCGCCAACTTTCAGTCGCAATTTCCCTAACGCTTCCGCATACCGCGCACCTTCGTTACCCGCAAACTCTACTTCCGCGCACGCAGGGCAATGCCAACCGTCCACTGCACGAACCGTAGCGAGATGACTCCGATATTCAATCGCACAATCCTTCTTGCCGCGAACCATATCGGCTTGCTCACAATTCAGACACCGATGTTTCATTTTATTTCTCCTTGAATTGGATCACCACAGTTCCGTTTTCACGCAAGGTGACTTTGATGTAAGCCACCAAGCCTGCCTTCAATGTCACGTGATACACGTCTTGCCAAATTTTATGATCGGCATTAGTGGTCATGCTTTTGTATAAATCCTTTTGCTTCAGTCCCAACACTACGGCGACTGCTTGCTCACTGGAAAGCCCCAATGTCGTTGCGCCAGTCAACGCAGTAGCGGTAAAAGCATTCACGCCCCGTGCTTCAACAGCCCGCTGAACCTCGGATAGCGAGTAATGCGGTTTCTTTTTCTCCATGCGCAAATATAACCTATTAGGTTATTAACAACAAGCCAGTGCCCGTCAAAGCCCAGCCCGCAGGTTGCCCTCTCAAAGAAAAACCCGGCGCAAGCCGAAGCTCGTGCCGGGTGTTAAGGTTGTAACTGCGTCGGCTTGTTTACACCACGAGCTGGTTGTTGGTGAGCAACAGGTGCAACAGCGCACCGGCGTCGGACGTTGTGTCGCCACGCCACGATGGAGGTTCGCCGTGCCCACCCCTACGCTACGCGCTTCGTCAAACCGGGGACTGCGCCTTTCGTGAATACAGAAAATATGTGTTAAAACAAATGGTTACGAATTATTTCTCGTTATTTCGTGGTCGCGGTAGGGACGACGATTACTCGCCGCCCCCCGCACAGATCCGTACTGGCAGAATTGCTGCATACGGCTCCTGCCTCAGATAGTGACGCGATTTCTTCTCGTGCCGATATTGTCTGGCGCGTTCGCGTATGCCTTCGATTCCCTTCGACGCACTTTCCCGGCTCTGTGTCCGGCATGCGGGGGTTTCAAAAGCCTTCTCTGACGCTATCCCCCTTCCCTCCGTCGCCTCCGCCGGGCGGCACCCGTTGTTCGGCGAGTTCTTCGGTACTAGGGGGATATCCGACTTCTCATCGGCGTGAATGGCGGGATTGTGGCTTCCCTTCCCCGCCCCGCCCGGCGATGTGCCGTCGGGCGCCGATGAGACCTCCCAGCTCCTGTTCAAGTAGCTTCCCGGCATGCTCAGGGTCGGAGGCGGCGTGGGACTGATTCATGGCTTGCGATTGTCGTCATGTCTCATGTGGCTTTCCGCTTGTCAGAACAGCGTCAGCGTCCCAGAATTATGATTTCGCGGTTCAATGGCTGGCCTGCCGGTTTCCCCTGTCAACGCTTCGCATCTCACCTCGCGATGAGAGTACGCATGACTCGGGGCCAAGGTGATGCGCCATTCCTTCCTCGTATTGGACTTACACCAACTACTACTTGCCAGTTTGTGCTGGCGCTCTCTGACCCTATTTTTTATGGGATGAGCAACGCGACCCCAACATTCGATGTGATTACTTGACTGCGGGTACGACCGGTGCCGCGACAACCCGGCGCAGATGCAAATATCAGTACCCATTACACGCCAGTTGCCGCGTGAGATTACGTGGTAAAGGCCGCTCGCAATTTCAAGACAAAGAGAACGGTAAAAGGGAGACCTTTGACCTTCTTGACCTCCGCCGGTGGCAGCGCAACCTTGATCAGGGTGTCAGCGAATTAGTAATTTTCCGCCCAATGCTGGATCAAACCCGGCGTTGCCAGATTTCCGGATTCCTCCGGCCATGAAACACGGCAAGCACTACCAACGCGTTTGAACGGACACGAAAGTAAATCGCGAATGGAAAGTGCCGCGCAACAGCGCGCCGAACATCGCCAAAGACCACGGGGTATCGCTGCGGCGTAGCCGCCGCACCCGCAACAGCGTAATCGATCTCACTCATGAATTCGTCGGCGAGACCTACGCTCTTTTCGCCATACCATGCAACAGCCTCTTCGAACTCCGCTTTCGCAGCACGCCGAAAAACGACGCGTAGCATCATCGCGCAAAGCGCAACCGGGCTGCTGCCTTTATTTCATCCCAAGGCATCACATCATCCGGAAAGGCATCATCATCCGCCACCCGGCGATCAAGTTCCGCTCGTTGCTCATTGGTGAGAGGAAAGGCCTTGGCATCCGCACATATGCTCGCCCATATCTCTTCAACAAGCGTGAGCCTTTCGTCAACATTAAGCCGATCAATGCCCAAACTCTTGACTGAAACTGTCATGGCCATCTCCGTGAAAAAGGCAATTTAACACGTACCGCGGCACCTTGCCCGCGATCGCTTGTCGCCATGGTCGTCTCTAAACTCAAGGCGCTGAAAGTCGCAGAACGCATCGGCAACCTGCCGCAAAACATGAACTTCGCGATACGCGGCGAAGTGATGCGCCTGTTTCTCGAAAACCACCGCGTGACTTTCGCGGTGTTGTGCGACACCACCAAGCTGGAAAACACCGACATCGCCAGTCAGGGCGCGGCGGTTACAGTGCGGGTGCGTTGCGTGCGGCGGCCGATGGCGCCGGTTGCCGTAGGGCGACAATGAGCGGAGCACATTGCGCCAAATGTGGTTTGCAGGCCAGCCATCCGGCGCGCCCCTACGTGCACCAGTACGCTGACTGCAGCAGCTTTAATAAAGAGAATAAGAAAGAAGGAAGGGGTCTTGCACAATAGCAATCATCGTTCTTTGATCGCCCGGCTCACGGTTGAGTAATGAACGCCAAACGCATCCGCTATCGCCTGCAGCGTGTAATCGCCGGTCGCATAGGCGGCTGCCATGCCTAACTTCGCATCGTTAAATTCGTCGCGGTAGAAAACAAGCGACTTCGCCAGCACCCTGCGTTGGGCGCGCGGAATTTCCTGA
Source organism: Betaproteobacteria bacterium (assembly GCA_031427895.1). GTDB lineage: Bacteria > Pseudomonadota > Gammaproteobacteria > Burkholderiales > SG8-41 > UBA5216. The sequence goes on along the minus strand of JANPOH010000158.1, from coordinate 401 downwards.
CTGGCGAATCTTGCATCAACCTCCAGACGTTTACTCATGGCGTAGACGAACTCGTCTCCCCCCAGGAATACCTGCCCTTTCAGTTGCTGCCACACGCCAGGGCTGCGGATGCCTTGTTGCACGAACTCGGTATAGCGTTCGATCTGACGCGCCCGCTGGCTACCGAACTGGCTCAATAGCCAGTCGGTCTGTAGCCACGGCGGTGGCGGCTCGTTGCCGATCATCGCCTGATAGGAACTCCACCTCCATTGCCGGGTGTGCTTGACCATTGCCGCGCGCACCGGGTTGAGCACGACATAGCGTGACAGTTCGAGCAGGTAACTGTCGCGTTCAACCAATATGGCTTTGTAGCGCCCCTGAAAGACGTGTCCGCTCAGGCGGTGGCGGCGATTGGTATCCTG
>JANPOH010000157.1:0-3514 GCA_031427895.1 Betaproteobacteria bacterium | reverse complement strand
GAAGCGCTCGTCACATTCGACAAGCAGTTTGAAAAGCTCGCCGGCAAGGCACGGCTTCAACCGCCCATCATTGCCCCGGCAAAATAGCGCGTAGCCCAATCCATCTTACGCGCTGTGGCATCGGTCTGCGCATTAAGGTGCAGCACGAAATGACGCTACGATTTATTTAAGGAACGCTGAACAAGTCCTTCGACAGGCTCTGGACGAACGGTAAGTGGCTGATTCCGGTCGTGGTGAGCTTGTTCAACCATGGCGGAATCCACTAAAAATTGGGGTCAGACACTAAATAACGGGAAATAATTCATAACCATTTGTTTTAAATCACATTTTATGACACGTTTCGATGGGGTGTAAGGCATAATCCCTCGCGCCGAATGACTGTCTGCAATACCCAGCCTGGCAGGCCGGAACCGCTGCGCGTTCCGACTTACGTACTGGATATGGAGGGTGGCTCAAGTGTTCCCCGGTCCCGTACTCCAAACCAGATTCGCAAAGCGCTGGGACAGCAGAATCGCCACGCAGCGCCCCTCCCGCCTGCTGGGTTATAACATCACATGGGGTCTTGGAAAATAGCATTCCGCCATTTACACTTTCGCCATGTCCCGTCCTCTCCGTCTTGAAATTGCCGGCGGCCTGTATCACGTAACCTCGCGTGGCGACCGGCGTGAGAATATCTACCACGACGACACCGACCGTCTGGCATGGCTTGCGATCCTCGCGCAGGTCTGTGAACGCTACCACTGGCGGATTCACGCGTGGTGCCAGATGAGCAACCACTACCACCTCATCATAGAAACGGTAGAAGGCAATCTCTCCGCCGGAATGCGGCAACTCAACGGCGTGTACACGCAGGATACCAATCGCGCCACCATCTCAGCGGGCACGTCTTTCAGGGCCGCTACAAAGCCATATTGGTTGAACGCTGACAGTTACCTGCTCGAACTGTCACGCTATGTCGTGCTCAACCCGGTGCGTGCGGCAATGGTCAAGCACACCCGGCAATGGAAGTGGAGTTCCTATCAGGCGATGTCAGGTGGACCCGTGCAACATCACCTCCAATCTGCATTTCCGCTTTTACAGCGCCACCGGTAACACTTTGGTGGATGTGCAGTCGCCGGACGGCGCCGCAAGCGGCGCGCAACAGTTCGTGCTGCAAGGCGTTGATCTGACCTCCGGCGGATCGCTCAGCGACTCGCAGGTGATTCAGTTGTTGCTGGCGCAGGGCAAGGTTTCTAACGCTCTTTGAGCGCGCGATTGTGGTGTCAATCTGACAGGCATGCCTGACTGACTGTGGCGTTAGCGAGGCTTCTCCTTAGTGCCGCCCTTGGGTTGAGCTTGGAGACGAATAGACGTATCCTTCGGCTTATGAGTATCTCTGTCGAAAAAATAACCGAAGTTGTTCTTTCGCTCCCGAGCGATGCGCGGGCGCTTCTGGCTGATCGTCTTGTTGAAAGCCTCGACCCAATCATGGATGAGGATATTCGTGGACTTTGGGCCGAAGAGGCGCTGAGACGTTTCGAAGAGGTTCGTTCCGGGAAGGTGGAATCCATTCCTGGTGAAGTTGCCTTGGCGAGAATCCGTGGCCTCATCAAGAAATGACATTTCGCTTTCATCCTCAGGCTCTGCAAGAGTTTGAGCAGGCTGTCCTGTATTACGAAGGGCAACAGACTGGTCTTAGTGATCGCTTCATTGCCAGCATTGAGTCAGCCATTGAAAGCGTCGTCGCGACGCCAGCAACATGGCCGATTCTTGAAGCGCCTGTCCGTCGTCGCCTTGCCCGCGTTTTCCCCTATGCCGTGCTTTACGCCGAACTTCCAGAGCATGTGCTTATTGTCGCAATCATGCATTGCCATCGGAAGCCGGGTTATTGGCGCGCTCGTCTTGAGAGCCCGGGCGCAATCCCTATTGCGCCGGACGGTTGATCTGCAAGGATATAAAATTAGGGTCAGACACGATATAACGAGAAATAATTCGTAACCATTTGTTTTAAATGACATTTTCTGGATTCACGTAAGGCGAAGTTCCCGTTGCGCCGAAGCACTGGTTTGCCATACGCATGCGGCGCCATGCGCTATGTCCTTTGACCAACTCTGGACAAGCCCTTCGATTGGCGCAGGACCGGTTTATTGACGCCCTACGACTACAGGATATGGAGTGCGGCTCAAGTGTTCCCTTGTTGCCGCCGCATTTACAGCGGGAGCAGGCTCCCGCACTCCAAACCGAATTCGAAGCGCGCTGGCGGCTGCGTCTTCGAGCGCAAGTGACAAAGCTCCCGCGCGCAAATCTGGCGTCGGCGCGGGCGTCCCTCTACATCAGATGTGCCGGGATGAGACCTGAAGGCTATAAATCATTTGGAGTGAGCCCCGTGTGCTTTGCAACACGGGCTAACATTTTGGGTCCGATTTCATCGCCATCGTGGATCGTGACTCGTGGTATGTCGATCGTGGATCTAAACTGGTGGTGGGTCGTGAGGCTATTCATTCTCCGGATTACGCATGCGTCGAACGCGAATGCTGACTGGCGAGAACCGCCACCGCCGCTACCGGTTACCGCACACAGCGCACCCGCACCGTCACCGCCTCGCCCTGCGCCGCGATGTCGGTGTTTTCCAGCTTGGCGCTGCTGCGCGACAGCGCGAAATTCACCGGATGGGTTTCCAGAAAGCTGCGCATCACCTCGCTGCGGATCGCGAAATTCACGTTCCGCGGCAGATCGCCCGCGGCGGGCCATTTTCAGCGCATCGAGTTTGGAGACCACCACGCCGATCACGTTGCCGGCTTGATCGAACACCGGCCCGCCGCTGTTGCGGCGTTGTATCGGCACCGATATCTGCATCTGCGTGGGGTTGTTGCGGATGCCGGTGGTGGAGTTTATGTGTTGGCGGACTTTGGAATTCGATGCGAACTTGCCTTTTTTTGTATGGTTTCATAATATACACGTATGATGGATCTGGTCAAGATTACGGATTTTGAATGGGATGACGGAAACGCCCGTAAAAACGATAAGCACGGCGTTTCCAAGGCCGAAGCGGAACAGGTTTTTTTCAATGAACCGCTCCTGCTGATAGCTGACGCCAAGCATAGTCAAGGCGAACTGCGTTTCCACGCATTAGGTAAAACAGATAAAGCGCGAACGCTGCATATCACTTTCACCCTGCGAAATGCGGGCGAAAAGATTCGCGTTATTTCGGCCAGAGATATGCACAGAAAGGAACGAACAATTTATGAGCAAGCCCCCTAAAGCTGTCCCCAAATTTGCCAATGAGGCTGAAGAAAGCGCTTTTTGGGAAAAGCACGACTCCACGGATTATTTGGATTGGACGAAAGCCCAGCGGGTTGTGCTGCCTAACCTCAAGCCCACGACAAAAACGATTTCATTGCGGTTGCCGCAGCATCTTCTGGATTCCATCAAAGCCGCGGCAAATTCACGCGATGTGCCATACCAGTCATTGATTAAAGTGTGGCTGCGCGAGAAGGTGCATAAGCCTTAATTCCGAACACCAGGATTGGGGCGT
>JANPOH010000156.1:0-3188 GCA_031427895.1 Betaproteobacteria bacterium | reverse complement strand
GCCACCAGTTCTTTGGCGTCTTTCGCGGCGAGCGAGTTGGTGGCGCACACGATCAGCGGCGCGGTGGCAAGCAGAGACACTGCTGCAAAACTTTTCACCGAGTGATACGGCAGCTTCGGATACAACGTTTGATTCGCGGCGTGCGCGGCGATCACCGCGCCGACGGTGTAACCATCCGCGGCGGCCTTGGACAAAATATCCACGCCGAGAATGCTGTTCGCGCCGGGGCGGTTGTCGATCAGCAGCGTTTGCCCCACGCCTTTGGAAACTTCCTGCGCGACAATGCGTGTCACCACGTCGGTGATGCCGCCGGGGGTGTAGGGCACCACCACGCGAATCGGGCGCGTGGGGTAATTGGATTGCGCCAACACGCCTTGTGTGAACGCCAGAACGCAGGCGGCGGACAGTATGTAAGTATTTGCTTTTAAAGACATTTTGTTTCCATGATTGGGGTGATTATTATTCCACACGCGCACCGGTGGCTTTGACCACCTTGCCCCACTTGGCCACTTCGTTGCGGATGTGATCGGTGAATTGTTCCGGCGTGCCGCCGATGGGCGTGACGCCGCCGTTGGTGAAGCGCTGGCGCACGTCGGGCATGGCAATGATTTTGTTGATCTCGGTGTTTAGCCGCGACACGATGTCGCGCGGCGTGCTTGCGGGCACCACCATGCCGAACCACACGCTGACTTCAAAACCCTTCACGCCGGATTCGTCCACCGTCGGCACTTCGGGCGCAAGCTCCGAACGCTTCAGGCTGGTGACGGCGATGGCTTTGACTTTGCCGCCTTTCACGTGCGGCAGCACATTCGGCGTGTTGTCGAAAATCATCATCACATGGCCGCCGATTAAATCCACCAGCGCGGGCGCGCTGCCTTTGTACGGCACGTGGGTGATTTTCGTGCCGGTCATCAGCTTGAACAGCTCCATCGACATGTGATTGGACGTGCCGCTGCCGGTGGAGGCGTAGGTCAACTGATCGGGCTTGTGCTTGGCCAGCGCAATCAACTCCTTGATCGACGTGACGGGCACCGAGGGGTGCAGCACCAGCATGTTCGGCGTCGCGCCGGCGTAAATGATGCCGGTGAAATCGCGCAAGGTGTCGTAAGGCAGTTTGGCATACAGCGTGGCGTTCACCGCGAACGGCACCGCCACGCCCAGCAGCGTGTAACCATCGCCGGGCGCTTTGGCAACGATGTCCGTGCCGATGGTGCTGCCCGCGCCGGGCCGATTTTCGACGATGGATTGCGCGAAGCCGGTCTCGACAAATTTTTGCGCGATGGTGCGACCGAGCGTGTCGTTAAACGCACCGGGCGGGAAGGGCACGACGATACGGATTTGTTTGGCGGGGAAGGGTTGGGCCGATGTCTGCGTAGCCAGAAAAGCGCCCATTACCCCCATCGTCATTCCGGCGAAGGCCGGAATCCAGTGCCTAAACCGTCGACGCGAAGCGCCGCACATTAGCGCTGCGCGTGACATTACAACCTGGATTCCGGCCTTCGCCGGAATGACGATTCTGGTGCGGCTGTTTTTTGGGTTAAACATAACTCGGCCCCTCGATCACAGGATGTTTAATCAAAAATTCCTCATCCACCTCAACACCCAAGCCCGGCGCTTCCAGCGGCAGTACGCAGCCGTTTTTATCCACCGTGTAAGGCGTGCTCACCAGCTCGTCGCGGAAAAGATTGTTCTTCGACACGTCGCCTTCAAAGTAACCGCCGTTGTCGATCGACGCCAGCACATGCACACACGCCGCCATGTTGATGCCCGTCATGGAGGTGTGCGGATTACACTGAATTTTGTAGGCCGAGGCCATGTGCGCGATGCGCATCACCTCGGTGATGCCGCCGGTTTTGGAAACGTCCGGCTGAAAAATCGTGATCACATTGTCTTCAATCAAACGGCTGAACTCAAAACGCGTGTAATGGTTTTCGCCTGCGGCCAGCGGCACCTTGCCGAAGGTTTTCGCCAGCGCGTACGAACGGTAATCCTGCGCGGGGAACGGTTCTTCCAGCCAGCCCACGCCGTTGGCTTCCAGCCCCGGCATCGCGCACGCGCGGCAGCCACGTCGTAGCCGGTGTTGGCGTCGGTCAAAATCACCAGCTCATCGCCGAAGGCTTTGCGCACGGCGGCCACGCGTTCGATATCGCGCTTGGGCGTGTCGCCGATTCTGAGTTTCAGCGCTTTGTAACCCATCGCCAGCAGCGGATGCACTTCTTCGATCAATTCCGATGGCGGCTGATAACCCAGCGACACGCCGCCGGCGTAAGCGGGTATCGGGCGCGACACGCCGCCGAGCAGCCGATATAGCGGCCAGCCTACCGCCTTGCCGCGTATATCCCACAACGCCTGATCAAGCCCGCTCATCGCAAGGCAGGTGCCCGCGCCCATACCGTGGCTGGCAAGCTGTTTGTCGTAGATTTTTTTCCACACCCCCACCACGTCGGCGGCGTTCATGCCGAGCGTGAGCTGGCGCAAGGTGGTGTTGACCAGCGCCGCCACCGCGCCCGGCGCGCGCCCGTGATGCGATTCACCCCAGCCGACGAGGCCGCCAGCAGTGGTGACTTTAACGATGATGGCGTCGCGCTTTACTGCGCGGCCCACACCCAGACTCACGCTGTCTTCCGGCTTGACGGGGAAGGACGTGGGGTAGGCTTTGACTTCTACAATTTTTAAGTCGATGTCGGGTGCGGTGGACATGAGTTGTTTTTTGTTCGCGAGTCAGAGGTGCGGCTATTCTAAACGTTGCGGCAACGCGATGCGACACAGCGGCGTCGCGCCGGCCTTGCCAGGACCGAATAAAAATTCAATAAAAACAGATACTTACGGTTATGGATGGGAGCGCGATTTTTCGACCGGGAGGGCGCGGAGCGGCGCGCGACTGGCGACGCGAACGCTATGAACATTCGGCGTCGTTTCTGTTCTAACATAACTGCGAATTCCTTAATTTCATTTCAATCAGGCGATTTCAACGAGGGTGTCAGCAAGTGTAAGCAGTTAACCAAAAACGAGGAGCGGGCGATGAACCATAAGTCAGCGGTGGTGGCGGGTTTGTTATTGGCGTGTGCAGCGTCGACGGTGTTGGCGGCAAAGCCGGCAGCGTCCAACTATCCTGTGCGGTCGATCCGGTTCGTGGTGCCGTTCGCGCCCGGCGGACCCAGCGACGTACTGTCGCGCCTGATGGGCAT
>JANPOH010000155.1:0-1668 GCA_031427895.1 Betaproteobacteria bacterium | reverse complement strand
TGATTTTATTGATAAAATGGTGAACCCATCACAATTTGTGACCGGTTCAATCCGATGAATCCAATACAGCCTATAGACCCGTTGATTGTGCGTGTGCGCGGCCATCGCGTAATACTCGACGCCGATTCGGCGAAGTTGTATGGCGTGTCGACAAAGCGCTTCAATGAAGCGTTCAAACGTAATCGGGAGCGCTTTCCTGCGGATTTTGCGTTTCAGTTGACGCCTGCGGAGTTCGCCAACTTGAAGTCACAATTTGTGATCTCAAGATCACAACCAACTGATTTTTTTGATAAAAATGGTAACTGGTCGCAAATTGCGACCAGTTCCGGCAAACATCGCGCGACTGTTTATAGTCCGTGGGCCTTCACTGAACACGGCGCACTGATGGCTGCCAACATCCTGCGCAGCGAGCAGGCGGTGCAGATGAGCGTGTTCGTCATCCGCGCCTTCGTACGCATGCGCGAGCATGTGGCGGCGAATACGGCGATTATCAAGCGACTGCTGAAATCGACAAAACGCTGCTGGAGCACGACACGGCGTTGCGTGACCTCTACTACAAGCTGTTGCCGTTGCTGGAACCGGAGCCAGCGCCTCGCAAGCGGCGTATCGGCTTCATCGACACTAACAAGAAATGATCGCGCCATGATTGCACTAAAGGATTATCAGGAGCGCGTGCTCGAATCACTGCGTGATTTTTTCAAGCAATGCGCGCGCGACGGCCAACCTGAGCGCGCCTACCAGGCAGTGCAGTTGCGCTATACGACGTCGCCCGTGCCTTATTTGCCGGTCAACGTGGACGAGGCGCATAATGCGCGCACCGATCTTTCCTTTTCAACGCTGGGCGAAGTGCTGCCCTCGTGCATTATTGAATTTACGGCCACGCCCGCACAGGCGGGCACGGCATCGAACGTGCTGCATCGCGTGTCAGCGGCGGAACTAAAAGCGGCGCAGATGGTGAAGCTGCCGTTGCGGGTGATGACGCGCCACCCGAGCCTGCGCGAGACGCGCTCGCCGACAGCGATCGAGCAGATCGTCGGGCGCATCCTGCGCCTGCCCGGCGCGCAAACCAAAAGGCATCCCGATCTGAATTGCGCTTACGCCCTACGAACGCCGACTGGCGTTTTTCGTGCCGGTGGTGGAATACAAAGGGAAAAACAGCTACTCGAGCGATGACGCGGCGGAGAAACGCGCGATAGGCGCGGTGTGGGAATCGCGCAGCGGCGGGCGTTGTTTGTGATGCCGGCGGACAATGATTTTTCGGCGGTGGTCAGTGCGATCAATCGCTGAGCAGAAACGTAGTGTGCTTCGTGAATTGAAGTTTGTAAAAATAGTTAATAAAAACAAATACTTAAGGTAACCAACCGCATGCTGCTCTACGCCGGCACCATCTTCCTCAGCGCCTTTTTGCTGTTCCTCGTTCAACCCATCATCGCCAAGCAAATTCTGCCGTGGTTCGGCGGGGCGGCTTCGGTGTGGGCGACTTGTCTGGTGTTTTTTCAGAGTGTGTTGCTCGCCGGTTATGCGTACGCGGACTGGACGTCGCGGCGCATGTCGCCGCGCACGCAGGCGAAGTTGCATATTGCGCTGCTGGTGGTGAGTCTGGCGCTGCTGCCGATTATTCCCGATGCGCGCTGGAAGCCGGGTGGTGAAGATGGCTCGGCGCCGATG
>JANPOH010000154.1:0-20572 GCA_031427895.1 Betaproteobacteria bacterium | reverse complement strand
GCCCAGCGTTTCGTCGTAAACAAAAGCGCACAGGATGCACATCCATTTCTTATCGTTCATTTCAGCGCCCCGGTCTATTTTTTCTTGCCAGTCGTCTTACCTTGGGCGAACAAGGTGTCGAGCTTGCCTTCAAAGGAATGGTAGTCAAGATAATCATAAAGATCATCGCGGGTCTGCATGGTATCGACCACGTTTTTCTGATGACCGTCTTTACGCAACGCCTGAAACACTTTCAGCGTGGCGGCATTGGCGGCGCGCCAGCCGGACAACGGATACAGCGCCATGGCGACATTCGCGCTGGCGAGTTCCTGCGTCGAAAACAACGGCGTTTTGCCGAACTCGGTGATGTTGGCGAGGATCGGCACCTTCACCGCGTCGGCGAATTTCCGGAACATCGACAATTCAGTGATCGCCTCGGGGAAGATCATGTCCGCGCCCGCCTCCACGCAGGCGCAGGCGCGATCGATCGCCGCCTGCAAACCCTCGACGGCCAATGAGTCGGTGCGCGCCATCACCACGAAGTTGCTGTCGGTTTTGGCATCCACCGCCGCCTTGATGCGATCCACCATTTCGTCTTTGCCGACGATCTCCTTGTTCGGGCGATGGCCGCAGCGTTTTTGCTGCACCTGATCTTCGATGTGCATGGCGCCCGCGCCGAATTTAATCAACGACTTCACCGCGCGCGCGATGTTGAACGCGCCGCCCCAGCCGGTATCCACGTCCACCAGCAGCGGCAGCGAGCACACATCGGTGATGCGCCGGATATCGGTCAGCACGTCGTCAAGCGTGCTGATGCCCAGATCGGGCAGGCCCAGCGAACCCGCGGCCACCCCGCCGCCGGAGAGATAAATCGCCTTGAAGCCGGTGCGCTCGGCCATGCGCGCGGCGTAGGCGTTGATCGTGCCCGCGATTTGCAAGGGCTTTTCGGCGGCGACGGCGGCACGAAAGCGCGCGCCGGCCGACGCCGGTTGAACAGATTTGCCGCTGGAAAGATCAGTCATGCTCAGGCTCCAAAGTGACCGGAAAAACAGTTTTCCGTTTAAGAAAAGTCGTCCAATCGACGGACTTTATGGTTGAATCGATGTGCGATCGCGATGCGATAACTGGGGTATTGGCGTTATTTCTGCAACTGGAGTTATAATTGTGGACTTCCAATGTAACCTTCACGATTCGGACTATTATACATCATGCCCAGAAAAGCTTCCGACGAACCCGGTCGGCTAACCGGCACGCAAAGTATTGAACGCGCGCTGCTGCTGCTGCGCGAAATCGCCGCGCACAATCGCACCGGCTCGCGCCTGCTGGATCTGGCCACGCGCACCAGCCTGCAACGGCCCACCGTGCATCGCATGCTGAAATGCCTGGCGCACGAGGGCATGGTGCAGCAGGACGCCGATACGCATCGCTATTACCTCGGCTCGATGGCCTTCGAGTTGGGCCTCACCGCCGCGCCGCGTTTTAATCTGCGTGAACTGTCGCACCCCGGCATGGCGCGCATCGCCGAAGCCACCGGCGACACGGTGTTCCTCACCCAGCGCAGCGGCCCCGACGCGGTGTGCATCGATCGCCGTGAAGGCACGTTCCCGATCAAGACCTTCACGCTGGACATCGGCATGCGCCGTCCGCTCGGCGTGGGCACCGGCAGTCTGGCCATTGTCGCCGCGCTGCCCGACGAAGAAATTCAAGGCATCATCAACAGCAACCAGCCGCGCTACGCGGAATACGGTGTTTCCGGCACCACGCTGCTGTCGCAGGCGCGCAAGGCGCAAAAGCTCGGCTATTCGATGCGTGAAGCGCCGACCCTCGCGGGCGTGCGCTCGGTAGGCCACGCGATACGCAATCAGTCCGGCATCGCCTTCGCCGCGCTGTCGGTATCCACCATCTCCAGCCGCATGACTGAAAAGCGCGTGATTGAAATCGCCGCGCTGCTCAAGAACGAAACACGCCTGATCGAAAAGCAGATCGCCAACGGCGCATAGCCCGCGGAACCGCTTGCGTCACTGTTTGTGTAACCGTTTGTGTAACTGTTTCACCCCCGTCAAAATGCTACGCAGGCTTTTGTTTTTATCGCTGTTGGTTTGCGCCTGTGGTTCGCTCGCACAAGCGCAACCGTACCCGGCTAAATCCATCCGCTTTGTCGTGCCCTACCCGCCGGGGGGCAGCAACGACGTGTTGTCGCGCATCACCGCGCAGGCGATGACGCCCGGCCTTGGGCAACCCGTGGTGATCGACAATCGCGCCGGCGCGGGCGGCATGATCGGCGCGGACAACGTGGCGAAATCGCCGCCCGACGGCTACAGCATCGTCAATGTACAGGCGTCATTTGTCGCCAACACCGCGATGCGAAATAAAATGCCCTACGACGCGCTGACCGATTTTGTGTACATCGGCATGATGGCGCGCGGGCCGCTGCTGGCGGTGGTGCATCCCACGCTGCCGGTAAAAAACATCAAGGAACTGGTGGCGCTGGCCAAGGCGCGGCCAGGGCAAATCAACTACGGCTCCACCGGCACCGGCGGCCACAATCATCTGGCGAGCGAATTGTTTCGCAAGATGGCGGGCATCCACATCACGCACATTCCGTACAAAGGCGTCGCGCCCGCGCTCACTGATTTGATGGGCGGCCACACCCAACTGGTGATGACCAGCCTGCCGTCGGCCATGACGCAGGTGCAGGCGGGCCGCTTGAAAGCGCTGGCCGTGGGCAGCGAAAAACGCTCTTCGTTCATGCCCGACATGCCGACCATCGCCGAATCCGGCGGCACGCTGGCGGGCTACGCCGCGGAGTTCTGGTGGGGCATCGCCGCGCCGGCGAAAACACCGGCGGATATCGTTAACCGCCTGGCGACGGAACTCTCCAAGGCATTGCAATCGCCGGACCTCAAACAGCGCTTCGCCGCCGAAGGCGCGGAGCCGACGGTAATGACGCGCGAGCAACTAGCCCAATTCGTGGCAAACGAAATCACGCGCTGGCGGCAAGTGGCGCGCGAATCGAATATACAGCCGGAATGACTTCAAAAGCTTCACCGCAGAGGCGCGGAGACGCAGAGAACTGCCGCGGAGAAAAACCAATAACGTCTTTGGGTTTCTCTGCGCTTGCTCTGCGCCTTCGCGCCTCTGCGGTGAAGCCCCTGATCTAACAAATGATCGATCTGCCCGGACTGCCGCAAAAGCAATTTGCCCGCGACGCCCAGTGCCCGCTTGACGGCGTGCGCGTGCTCGATCTGTCGCGGGTGGTGGCGGGCAACATGGTGAGTCTGCTGCTCGCCGACTTCGGCGCGGAGGTCGTCAAGATCGAAACCCCTGAAGGCGACGCGCTGCGCGACTGGCTGGTGGGCGGCGTGGCGGCCAACTGGAAGGTTTACGCGCGCAACAAAAAAAGCGTGTGTCTCAATCTGCGTAAGCCGCAAGCGAAAGACCTGCTGCTCAAGCTGGTGGACGGCGCACAGGTGTTCATCGAGAACTTCCGTCCCGGCACGCTCGAAAAAATGGGCCTGGGGCCGGACGTGCTGCATGCCCGCAACCCCAAGCTGGTGATCGTGCGTGTTACCGGCTGGGGCCAGACCGGGCCGTACAAACACAAGCCCGGCTTCGGCACGCTGGCCGAGGGCATGTCGGGCTTTGCAGCGCTGAACGGTTTTGCCGACCGCGAACCGGTGCTGCCGCCGAATCAACTCGCCGACTGCACCGCTGGCACGTACGGCGCGTTTGCGGTGATGACGGCGTTGCGCCATGTCGAAGTCAGCGGTGGCACGGGGCAAGTGATTGATTTGTCGCTGCTCGAACCGTTGTTCACCTTCATGGGCCCGCAGGCGGCGAGCTATAAGGCCGGCGGTAAATTGCGCGAGCGCACCGGCAGCCGCTCCACCACCGCCGCACCGCGCAATGTGTATCGCACGAGCGACGGCAAGTGGGTGAGCATGTCGGCGTCCACCCAGGCGATGACCGAACGCCTGTTTCGCGTGATCGGGCGCGCGGATTTACTCGATAACCCGCGTTACCAAACCAACGCCGAGCGCGTGAAGCACGCCGCCGAGCTGGACGCCATCGTGGGTGACTTCATCGGCAACATGACGCAGGCCGAAAACATGGCGTTCTTCGACCAACACGAAGTCACCGTCGGCCCGGTCTACGACATCGCGCAGTTCGTGCAGGACCCGCACGTACTCGCGCGCGAAATCGTCGCCGAATACCCCGACGACGACATGGGCATGATCCCCATGCACGGCGTTGTGCCGAAAATGTCAGGCACGCCGGGGGCAATACGTATGCGCGCGCCCAACTTGGGCGAGCACAACGTAGAGATACTCGGTGGCCTGGGCCTGACTGAGGTTGAGATAAAATCGCTGACAGAGGCAGACGTAATTTACGCCGGGCCGCAGCGCAAGAAATAGGGCAAATTCAACACCCGCCGCAAAGGCGCAAAGACGCGAAGAACTACCGCAAAGAAATTCCGAAAAACACTTCGGGGTTCTTTGCGTTTTCTTTGCGCCTTTGCGCCTTTGCGGTGATATTTTTTGACTTTAAGAAAGGATTCAAACCATGAACCCATCCCCATCCCAGCCTGTATGGCGCTCGTTGATGTATTGCCCGGTCAACGTCGAAAAGTATGTCGATAAAGCACACACGCGCGGTGCCGACGTAGTGCAGCTTGATCTCGAAGACAGCGTGCCGCCCGCCGAGAAAGCCGGTGCGCGCAAGCTGGTGGAAAAAGCCGCTGCCCGCGTGCGGCGCGGCGGCGCGGACGTGGTGGTGCGCTTTAACCAGCCGTTGTCGCAGGCGGTGCGCGATCTTGAACACTCGATCTGCCCCGATGTGGATGCGCTGGCCTGCACCAAGGTGGCGGGCGTGTCGCACATCCAGTTACTTGACGAGCTGGTGAGCGAACTGGAAGAAAAACGCGGCATGACGGTGGGGCACACCAAGTTCATCGCCATGATCGAAACCGCCGATGCGTTTTTCCAGATTCGCGACATCGTGCGCGCATCACCGCGCATTGTCGCCTGCAATATCGGCGGCGAAGATTTCGCGCTCGACAACAATATGCAGCCCACCGGCGAAGCGCTGTTCTATCCGAAGCAGCAGATGATTTTTGCGGCGAACACGGTGGGCATCGTGCCGCTGGGCTTCATCGACAGCATCGCCGGTTTCGGCGACTGGGAAGCGTTTCGCAAAATGGTACGCCGTTCACGTGATTTTGGTTTTATGGGCGCGGGCTGCATCCACCCCGGCCAGGTCACCATCGTCAATCAGGAATACACACCGAGCGAGCCGGAAGTCGACTACGCACGCAAGGTCATCAAGCTCGACGCCGAAGCGGCAGCATCAGGCCGCGGCTCATGGTCGCTCGACGGCAAGATGATCGACATACCGATCATCGTGCGCGCGCGTAAACTGATTGCGCGTTATGAAGCGATCAAACAACGTGAATCGCGCACGCTGGCGGCGATGGAGCATAGAGCATAAATATGTTTAAAAACAAATACTTAGTTTCAATTGTGGCAATGAGCTCATTGTGGCCCGCGCTGGCCTCATCGCAAAGCTATCCCACCCGCCCGATCCGCATCATCGCCCAATTCACGCCCGGCACCTCCACCGACATCATGGCGCGGGTGGCGGCGCGCAGTTTGAGCGCGAGCTTCGGGCAGCAGGTGATTGTCGATAATCGCCCCGGCTCCGGCGCGGTGCTGGGCACGGAAATCGGCGCGCGCGCCAACCCCGATGGGCACACGCTGACGATGGCGGTGTCCAGCGCCTTCGGCATCAACCCCACTCTCTATGCACGGCTGCCGTACGACGCGGTGAAGGATTTCGAACCCATCATCAATCTGGCGTTGACGCCGCAAACGCTGGTGGCAAGTCCGTCGGCGCCGTTCAAGAGTGTGAAGGAGTTCATTGCCGCCGCGCGCGACAAGCCGGGCACGATCAACTATGCCTCGCTCGGCAGCGGCTCGACCAGCCATCTTACGTCGGAAATGTTTCGCGCCGCCGCGGGGGTGCGGATCAATCACATTCCGTTCAAGGGCAGCGGCGACGCGCACACGCAGATCATGGGCGGTCAGATTCCGGTGATGTTCGATGCGATACCGGCGACGATGCCACATATCAAATCCGGCAAGCTGCGCGGGCTGGGCATCGCGACGCTGAAGCGCTCGACGTTTCTGCCCGACCTGCCCACCATCGCCGAGCAGGGTTACGCGGGCTTCGAGGCCGTGGGCTGGATCGGCATCGCCGCGCCCGCGCGCACCCCAGCCGCCGTGCTGGATAAACTCAATGCGGAACTCAACAAAATGCTCAACGAACCGGAGGTGAAAGACCGGTTAAACACGCTGGCGTTCACGCCGATGGGCGGTACGCGCAAGGAATTCACCGATTACATGAAAGCCGAAATCGCCAAGTGGGGCAAGGCGGTAAAGGATTCCGGTGCGCGAGTGGATTGAAGTTTAAAATCTCTGCCGCGGATAAACTAGATGAACGCAGATTACATTCCGCCAAACCGTCGTTCCCGCGCAGGCGGGAATCCATACCCAGCACGGCTTGAGACGACGCACGAAATCCCGTCTGCGCCGGAATGTCAGGGTGGGTTTTAAATCTGCGTTCATCTGCGTTAATCTGCGTTAATCCGCGGCAAAGATGTTTTTCAAAGAATCGCTTACATGCCTAACTCAGCCAAGCGCCTCAAAGTCGCCGTCACCGGCGCGGGCTTAAAGAACAGCCCCGATGGCCGTGAAGGCTGGGCGGCACGCGCGCATTTGCCGGCGCTGAAAAAACTCTCGGACATTTACGATCTGGTGGCGGTTTGCACCACGCAAATGGAAACGGCGCAAAACGCCGCGCGCCATTTCGACGTGCCGCATGCGTTTGATAACGTCGATCACATGCTCGCAGCGCTGCCGGAGATCGATGTGGTGTGCGTGTCGGTGCGCCCGGTGCATCATTACAAGGTGGTGTCGGCGGCGCTGCGCGCGGGCAAGCATGTGTATTGCGAGCAGCCGTTGGGGATTTCCACTTCTGAGGCGCGCGCGATGACGGTGCTGGCCAAAGAGGCTGGCGTGCGCACCGTCATCGGCCACCAAAGCCATTACGAGCCCGCCACGCGGCACATGGCGGAACTGGTGCGCGAGGGTTATATCGGGCGGCCGCTGTCGTTTAACCACACCTACTTTGTCGGCAACTACATCGTGCCGCGCCCCTCGCATCGCCAGTGGCTGTTCGACGCCGACATGGGCGGACACCCCGGTTATCGCAGCGGCCACAGTCTTGACCGGGTGCATTCGGTGCTGGGGCAGGATGTCACCGCCATCTGCGCCG
Organism: Betaproteobacteria bacterium; assembly: GCA_031427895.1. Classification (GTDB taxonomy): domain Bacteria; phylum Pseudomonadota; class Gammaproteobacteria; order Burkholderiales; family SG8-41; genus UBA5216. Next base: position 13,261 of record JANPOH010000154.1, on the reverse strand, counting down.
ACATGGCGGTGCAGGTGCCGGAACGCATCGCGGTGGATACCGGCGGCGTGATTCGCAGCAATCAGGTGGACAGCATGAACTACCTGTTGCGGGTGGGAAATAACGCAAATGAGACCATCATGGGCACGATGCAGACCTCGTTCGCCGCGTGGTACGGCACCGGCAATCATTTTGAAGTGTACGGCACCGAAGGCATGCTGATGCTCGGCACCGGCGCAACTCCCGCGTGGGACAAGCAAACCGGCGAAGGCGATCCGTCGCGCGGCGAGCTCAAGCTCTACGGCGCGCGCGCCAATATTCGCCAGTATGTCGCCAACCCCACGCCGCCGGAGCGGCTGCAAAACCAGTATCGCGAAATCGCGATTCCGCAAAAACATTTTAATGTGCAGGGGCTGGAGCGCGGGCGCGGCACTTATCTGGTCGCCGAAACCTGGCATGCTTTCGCACGCGCCATCAACGAAGGGCGCGAATGCAGCCCCAGCTTTAGAGATAAGCTTAAAATTCACCGCGTGTGGGACGCCGCCGAGGCATCAGTCGTCAAGCGCGGGTGGGCGGCGGTGGATTACAGCGGAATTTCCTGATATGTCAGGAAAAATCTGCCGCAAAGGCGCGAAGGCGCAAAGAACTGCCGCAAAGAAATACCTACGTCGTCTTTGGTTTTCTTTGCGTACCCTTTGCGCCTTTGCGCCTTTGCGGTGAAGTTTTTTGTCATTTACCAAGGAGCAAACCATGATCTACGAAATGAGAACCTACGATCTGAAACCGCGTTCGCTGCCCGAAGTCGAAAAACGTTTTGGCGAGGCCTATGAAAAACGCAAGGCATATTCGCCGCTGGCGGCGTTTTGGCACACCGAAATCGGGCCGCTGAACCAGATTATTCACGTGTGGCCGTACAAAGATCTCGAAGAGCGCGCCAAGATTCGTGCGGCGGCGGTGAAAGACGGCATCTGGCCGCCGCCCACCACCGAATTCATCGTCAATATGCGCTCGGAAATCTTCATGCCGTTTTCGGTGTCACCCGAATTGACGCCGGGCAAGGTGGGGCCGTATTTCGAGATGCGCACGTATACGCATGCGGCGGGCGATCTGCCCAAGCTGCGCGCCGTATGGGAAAAAGCCGTGCCCGAGCGGCTGAAATTCAGCCCGCTGTGCGCGGCGTGGTATTCCGAACTCGGTGGGCTGAACAAGTTCGTGCATATCTGGCCGTACCCCTCGCTCGATGCGCGCAACAGCACGCGCGACAAGGCAGGCGCCGCCGGCGTATGGCCGCCCAATGCCGCCAAGCTCGGTCTGCCGGGATACGACCTTGTCGCGCAGGAAAATAAAATCCTCATGCCCTCGGCGTTTTCGCCGTTGCAGTAAACATGCACTGGAAAGTGATGTGCGCGCTGGCTTGCGTCGGCGCGCATGCCGGCGCCGCCGATCTATCCTTCCCCTCGCGCCCGATCCGTTTCATCGTGCCCAACGGCGCGGGCGGCACCACCGACTTGGTGGCACGTTCGGTTGCGCCCAAGCTCGCCGACATGCTCGGCCAGCAGGTGGTGATCGACAATCGCCCCGGCTCCGGCGGCATTTTGGGCACGGAGATCGTCGCCCGCGCCGCGCCCGACGGCCACACGCTGCTGATGGGCACCATCGGCAATATCGCCATCAGCCCGGCGCTGTACCGCAAGCTCGGCTACGACTCGCTGCGGGATTTTGCGCCCGTTACACAATTGGCTTCGGCGGCCTACATGGTGCTGCTGCATCCTTCGGTGGCGGCGAAATCAATGAAGGAACTCGCCGCGCTGGCGAAAACAAAACCCGGTGCGCTGAATTTTGCGTCGGCCGGCAGCGGCACCGGTTCGCATCTGGCGGCGGAGTTGTTCAAGTCCATCGCCGGCGCGGACATGGTGCATGTGCCGTACAAAGGCGGCAGCCCGGCGATGACCGACGTGATCGCGGGCCAGGTGCAATTGATGTTCAACGGCATACCGTCGTCAATGCCGCATTTACGCAGCGGGCGCGTACGCGCGCTGGCCGTCACCACCGCCGCACGCTCCCCCGCCGCGCCGGAGTTGCCGACCATAGCCGATGCCGGTTTCCCCGGCGCGGAAGCTACCTCATGGACGGGCATCCTCGTGCCCGCGGGCACGCCCGCGCCGGTGATCGCCAAGCTCCATGCCGCGTTTGTGAAAGCGCTGCAATTTCAGGATGTGGTGACGCGCCTATCGATGGATGGCGCCACGCCGGTAGGCAATTCACCGGCGGAATTCGGCGCCTATATCAAGAGCGAGCTGGCGAAATGGGGCAAGGTGGTCAAGACCTCGGGCGCGACCGCGCAGTAGTCAGCCCACCGCTTGACAGTTTGACCGTTGGATTACGCTTACGGCTTCTGAAACTTCAGCACAAATTCATCATTCGGTTGCGCGGGCTTGGCCACGGGTTTATCGCGCGGGTCGGCGGGGTTACGCAGAAAGTTGCCTTCGGCCACCAGCTTGAATCCGGCGGCTTCCACTTCGCGCCGCAGGAACGCTTCTTCGATGCGGTGCAGGCTTTTGGATTCGCCGATGCCGGTGCCGGGCCGGCCGGAGTGATCGGCCACCACGTAGTAGCCGCCCGGTTTCAGCGCGTCAAACACCGCGCGATTGAGCCGTGCGCGATCGGCGCCAAGCCAGCCGAGGTCGTGATAATTGAACATGAACGTCACCAGATCGAGCGCGCCTTTGGCCGCATCGGGCGACAACAGGGTTTCGTACGACTGCACGCTTAAGGAGAGATTCTTTCCGCCATACGCCTTGACCCGCGCCTCGAAGCGACCCTTGTTCGTGTTCTCCATGAATTGAGCGGTGTTATGCGCGATCACGCGCCCCGTCGCACCCACCATGCGCGCCAGCATTTCGGCGGTGTAGCCGGCCCCGGCGTTGACATCCATCGCGTGCATGCCGGGCCGCGCGTCGATAAAGGTGAACAGCTCGCGCGCCTTGCGCCGCGGGTCGTTGGCTTTGTCGGCTTCGCTGCGATCCGGCGCGGCCAACATCGCATTGAGCTGATCCGCGGTCAGCGACGGCGCCTGCGTGGCGCAGCCGGCCAGCAATGCGGTGAGCGCAAGGATTGCGCCCAGCCAGAATTTGTTTTTGACGATCATGGTCATGACTCCTTCGTGGTTATGCTCCCGCAAGCGGAAGCGGATGGACTACGGTTTTGCCGCGGGCGGCGCGGCCTTATGGATCTGGATCGCCTGCCCTGCAGCGCGCCACGCATCGATGCCGCCTTTTAACGTGAGTACGCCCTGATAGCCGCTTTCGTACAGATGTTTGGTGACATCGCGCGCGCGCGCGTCGTCCGCGCTATAAATAATGACTGGATCGAATTTCGGCAGCTTGAGGCTTTCAAGGCGGCCATTGAATTCAGCGGACGGCACGGAAATCGCGCTGGCGATATGCCCCTGGTCATAGTCGGTGCGCTCGCGCACGTCGATCACCACCGGGCGCGGCGCGCCGGCCATCAGCCCGGCAGCCTCCTTGGCGGATACCTCCGGCCCGCCCTTTAAGCCCTGGCTGGACAAGGCATACACGCCGAAAAAAATTATTATGGGAATCAACCACTTAGGAGACATTCGGTGTTGCCCTTCGGGCGCTATTCGGGGTTATTCGGCGGGGCTATTTTAGCTGGCCCGGCGCGACCGCGCCGACGCGGGCGCGCAAAACACTGGTGATCGTATCCACCACCGCCGCCTCATAGGCGCGCACAAACTGCGCGCTTTTTTCGTCGCCGATACGCAGGCGTTTCAGCGCCGCGGCGCGCGCGGGCGTTTATTAATAACTATTTGTTTTTATTGATTATTTTTTGATATATCTAAGGCCGCTGCGGCGCGAAAAAGTGCTCGTGGCGGCACCCGCTACGATTTACTAAGGTTTGCTCATGTTCGCCGCGACCGTGCCCAGTCGCTGCCGCCGCGCCTTGACCTTCGGACGGATTACCGGCGCCCAGCGGCCGAGGTCGGACTTGGCTTTCCATTGCGGCGTGGCGGGCAAATCGGGCTGGTCGATCAGATACAGCGCCGAATACTTGAGCCAGCCCTGTGGCGTAGGGTCCGCGTCGCGCAGGCGGATCACTTGATGCACGCCCGGCACTTGCAGAATATTGGGAATGTGTTCGGTATCATAAATTTCGTTGAAATCTTTTTCGTCTTCGGGCGCGATTTCGAAGGTAACCATGTAGAAATACGGCGCCGTGCCTGCTGTTTGCGTGCTCATGTCTCACCCTTGCCCGAACGTTTATCGAATCATCCCCAGCGCCATAATCAGCGGCAGCGTCAGCCAGAACAGCAGCGTGGTCCAGCCGACGATCAAACCGGCCATGGCGGAATCCAGTTTAAAACGATCCGCCAGCAGCAGGGTGGTCATCATCGCCGGGGTGGCGGCCTCGGCCACGGCGGCGTACTGCGCCTCGCCCCGCTGCGTAAACAGCGTGCCCGCAGCCAGCCACACCATCACCGGCATCACCAGCAGCTTGACCAGCGCAGCAGTGAGGATTTCCACGCGCGGCGTGAGATTGCGCCACGGAATGGTGAGGCCCAGCACGAACATCACCACCGGGATGGTTGCCTGCCCGACAAACTGCGCGGCCGAGACCAGCGGCGCGTAGGTCAGCCCCAGTTGCTGCGAGGCAAAGCCGAGCGCGAACGCCCACAGCGGCGGCATGGTAATCATCACGCGCCATACTGACGGATACGACACATCTTTTTCATGCGAACCGAGGCGCGTGGCGATCCACACGCCGAGGCTCCACACCAGCGGCATGGTCATCACCACATCGTTGTAGATCGCGTAGCGCGTGGCGTCGGGGCCAAAAAAGAAAATCAGCACCGGCGCGCCGACATTAAAGGTGTTGCCCCACATGCCGCCAATCACCAGCACCGCGCGCGTGGGGTCTGATAAATTGCGCCCGAGCCGCGTGTGGTAGAGCAGCACATACAGCAGCGCGCCTGACACCAGCGTGCCGATGCCCACCAAGAGCGGCACCGACAGCAGATTGAGCGTAACCGGCGTGGTGGACGCCACGGCAAACAGCACGCAGGGATAGAACACATACATCACCACGCGATTCAATTGCGTTCGCAGCACGTCGGGCTGCGCGTCGGCGAAGATGCGCGGCCAGAAAGCGCCGGCGGCCACCAGCAACGACAGCGGCAGCATGACTTCGATCATCAGGCCGCGCAGTTGGATGAAATATTCCATGAAGGAGCCGACTGTAGCGGAAATTCCTCCGCGAATCGAGAACAGGGCGATCTCGCGGCGGAATGTTTACGTATCCGCCGCGATGCGCTACGCTAGCCTTCATCGAAGCATTGATCGTGAGGCCATAATGACATTCGCGCGCCGCCTGCTTGCTCTGCCGCTGCTTGCTCCGCCCCTGCTGACACTGGCGCTGCCCGCCGCCGCGCACCACCCGATGGGCGGCGCCATGCCGGGCACGCTGCTTGAAGGATTGTTGTCGGGCTTCGGGCACCCCGTCATCGGCTTGGATCATTTGCTGTTTATCATCGCCGTCGGCGCCGCGTGTTACTGCTTTGGCAGACGCATCGCGACCATCGCAGCATTTCTGTTGAGCGCGGCCGCCGGCACGCTGCTGCATCTGCAAGCGCCCGCCGTGCCGTATGCGGATGCGTGGGTGGCGGCGAGCCTGATCGTGCTTGGCGTGCTGTTTTTCCGGCGCAGCGGTTTTCTCAAGCGCCGCGCCGCACTGGTATTGTTCGCGGCAAGCGGCGTGGCGCACGGCTATGCTTACGGCGAAGCCATACTCGGCGCGGAAGCCACGCCGCTGCTGGCTTATCTTGGCGGCTTCACGCTGATGCAGTTCACCCTGGCGCTTGGCGGTTACGCCATCGCGCGATACCTCACGCGACGCCTTGTCACCCGCCAACCAGAATTTGTGTTTTTCAAGGCGGCAGGCGGCTTGCTGGCGGCCACCGGCACCGGCTTTCTGGCGTTGTCGCTGGTCGCGCAGTAACGCTCAATCCACCACCAACAGTGTCGCGCCCGTCGGCGCCGCCGAGCGGTGCGCTTCGGCGTTGTCCGCCACGGGCGGCGTCAGGTCTTTCAATATCACATCCGGTATGGCGATGCCGCTGCTATTGTGAACTGCTTCGGGCCGAGACCCTGATCAAAAAGTTCTACCGGAGAATAGGATGTAAAAATGGTTTATAAACAATGGCTTATAGCAATACTTCGTTCGGCACTCATCGTACGAAAACAGCCTTTGAAAACCCATCTGCAAGGCTCGATACCCGGGCCGCGGCTAGCGGCTACCGGGGCGGGGTTCTCTCCCGCTAGAATTTGCAGCATTGCCCAGCCGCAACCAAGACCTGACACATCTCACATCCCACACATCCCCCACATCTCAAGGACTGTCGCCGCTGCGCGCGCCGTGTGCGCGCGGCTGGATGTTTTGCGCGGTTTGGCGCACTGAATCAACGAGTGAACGAGGAAGCTATTCGACCTTGATGCCGGTGGATTTCACCACTTTGGCCCACATCGCGGTTTCGGCGGCGACGATTTTGCGCGCGGCTTCCACCGAGTTGCCCACGGTTTCCGAACCGCCCGACAGCACGACTTCGTTTACATCCGGCCGGCGCAGGACTTTCACCACTTCGGCGTGCATACGGTCAACAATGGCTGCCGGCGATTTGGCGGTTACGTACATGCCGACCCAGCCGTCCACTTCGAATCCGGCTACGCCGCTTTCCGCCACTGTCGGCAGATCGGGCAATGCCGCCGAGCGCTTGGCGCTGGTTTGGGCGATGGCTTTCAGCCGGCCCGCTTTCACGTGCGGCAATGCGGACGGCGGCGTGGCGAAGGACAGTTGGGTCTCGTTGCTGGCGAGCGCCACCAGCGCCGGGCCGCCGCCTTTATAGGGCACGCTGATCATCTGTGTGCCGGCCATCATGTTGAAGAGTTCCACGGCAAGATGGTTGCCCGTGCCCACGCCGGGATGGGAGTAGCGCAGCTTGCCGGGCTGGGCCTTGGCGCGCGCGATCAGGTCTTTCACCGAATTGACGTTGATCGACGGATGCACCGTCACCAGGTTCGCGTATTTGATGACCTGCGTCACCGCCGGGACATCGCGGATAACGTTGAACGGCAGCGCGGTATAGACGCTGGGATTGATGGTCACCGGGCCCTCGGCCGAGAGCAGATAGGTGTAACCGTCGGGCGCGGCCTTGGCCACGATATCGATGCCGATGTTACCGCCGCCGCCGCCGCGGTTATCGACGACGATGGTTTGGCCGAACGCGGCGGTCAGATGCTGCGCGAGGATGCGCGCGGAAAAATCCGTCGAGCCGCCCGGCGGAAAATTCACCACGAAACGTAGCGGACGCTCGGGAAATTTCTGTGCCTGTACATGGCCCGCTGCGCTTGCGATGGCGACTGTCGCCAGTGCCACTATCGTCGTACGTTTCATAGTGCTCCTCCGGAAAATTTGTTATGTGCGGATGATGTGAATGACGAGGGCGGCAATTCAGAGTCAAGTGACGTTTGCCGCACACCCACGAGCCCCATGAGCCACGCCGCTGTCCGCGGAAAATGCTACGCTTCTCGTCAACGGGTGCCATCCACGAATTCTATGGCAAACCTCTCTCCGTTACGAATTCAGGCAAAATTTTTCACGCCCGCTTTTTGAGTTGCCGCCAAGGCGACGGCGCCTTGGTGCCGTCGGCCACGAACTGAGCGTAGCGTGTCTGCGCCAAACCGCGGCGCGGCAAATTACGCCAGGAATTCATCGCACACGCGCCGCCACTTCGCGCCCGCTGCGGCATCGCATCGGAGTGCGTTCGCGGGCTGGGGTGATATTCTTGCGTACTTTCCACGCGCCGGGCGGGGCGAACGGCACCGGGCAACCATAGCCCCTCCTACAAAATAATGTTTAAAAACAAATACTTATCATTCATCGCAGGATTAGCAAGTGGACGCGATAAATGACCACGCTCACCGGGCAACTGATCGACAAAATCCTCGCGGTCAAATATGAGTCGCTGCCCGCCGCCGCCATCGACATGGCGAAGGCCTGCGTACTCGACGGCATCGCGGTGATGCTGGCGGGCGCGACCGAGCCGCTGGGGCTGGGCCGCATCGTGACGGAATATGTAAAAGGCAGCGGCGGCAATCCGCAGGCGACGGTGATCGCGGGCGGCTTCAAGACCTCGATGGAGAACGCGGCTTTCGCCAACGGCACCATGGCGCACGCGCTGGATTTTGACAACACCTGGTATCCGCTGAATCACCCGACGTCGCCTACATTGCCGGCGATTTTGGCGATCGCGGAGCATCACCAGCTCGGCGGCCGCAGCATCATCGAGTCGCTCGTCGCCGCGTTTGAAGTGCAGGGCCGCCTGCGGCTGGCGGCGACGGGCCTGGAAACCGGCTGCGGCTTTCACAAGCCGGGCACCACCGGGCAGTTCGGCGCGGTCACGGCGGCGGCAAAGATGCTCGATCTGGATCGGCACGCGATGTTGATGGCGTTCGGCATCGCCGGCTCGCGCGCGGGCAGCCTGTCGATCAACACCGGCACCATGACCAAATCGTCGCATTCCGGCCACGCCGCGCGCATGGGGGTGGAGTGCGCGGCGCTGGCGCAAATGGGCTTTACCGGCAGTGCGGATGTGTTCGGGCCGAAGGGGTTTTTCGATACGTTTTTGTTCGGCAACGCCGCGCCGCGCTTGCTGATTGAAAATTTCGGCGCGCCGTTTCGCATGGTTGACCCCGGCGTGGGCTTTAAAAAACATCCGGCGAATTATTTTACCCATCGCCCGATAGACGCGGCGCTGGCGCTGCGCGAGCAGCATCAAATCCAGCCGCAACAGATCGCGAAAGTGGACGTGGTGTTTCCGCGCTTTGAATACGTGAACCGTCCGCAACCGGAGACCGGGCTGGACGGCAAGTTCAGCGTGCAGTACACCACCGTCGTGGCGCTGCTCGATGGCGAGATCACCGTCGATTCATTCAACAACGAACGGCGTTTTGCGGCGGATGTGGCGGCGTTGTTGCCGAAAGTGACGCTGCATCTGGACGACAACATCCCCAACGATTTCGACCGCATGCACATCGACATGACGGTGACGCTGACCGATGGCCGCGTGCTCACGCAGCACGTGGATAAACTCTCCGGCTGGGTGGGGCTGCCGCTCACGCGCGAACAACGCCTGAGAAAATTCCACTCGTGCGCCAAGCGCGTGCTCGACAACGCGGCGGCGGATCGGATCGTCGCCCTGGTGGAAAATCTCGAATCCTTGCGGCAGGTTGATGAACTGATGATGCGTTTGCGCGCAGGCTAAGAACATCATTAAGTATTTGTTTTTAAACACTTTTATTTAGGGAGGGTTATGAGTGCTGAACTGGAACATCTGAAAAAATGGATCGGCGAAAAAGAAACCGGCGTCGATCACGTCACCATTCCTTTTGTGCATCGGCTGTCGGCGACGCTGGATCGCGACGATGCGTTTCCGAAAACGGGCGATGTGTTGCCGCCGGGCTGGCACTCGTGCCTGTTTCCGCGCGTGGTGCGCCATTCGCAGATCGGCCCCGACGGGCATCCGGCGCGCGGTGATTTTCTGCCGCCGGTGCCGTTGCCGCGCCGCATGTTCGCGGGCAAGCGCACGCGGTTCCAGGGCGATTTGCGTCTGGGCGACGAGGTAACGCGCGTCTCCACCATCAAGGATGTGGTCATCAAACAGGGGCGCACCGGCACCATGGTATTTGTCACGGTGAACACCGAGATCACTACACCGCGCGGCCTTGCCGTGAGCGAAGAGCAGGATATTGTGTACCGTGCGGAGATGGACAAGAACGCGCCCGCCCCCGCGCCGCAGCCCGCGCCCGGCACGGCGGTGTGGAAAAACATCGTGACGCCGACCGAAGTCATGTTGTTCCGCTATTCCGCGCTGACGTTTAACGGCCATCGCATCCATTATGACCATCCGTATGTGACGCAGACCGAGGGCTATCCGGGGCTGGTGATGAACGGCGGCCTGACCACGCTGCTGGTCTACGAACTCGCGCGCGCGCATGCAAAATCGCCGATTAAATTCATCAGTTCGCGCAACGTGCGCCCGATGTTCGCCAATCGCCCGATCACGATTTGCGGCGAACCTTCAACCGATGGCAAAGCCGCGAAGCTCTGGACGCAGGACGACACCGGCGCATTGAGCATGAGCGCCACCGCGGAGTTTGCCTAATGGCCGGCGGCCCGCTGGAAGGCATACGCATTGTTGACCTGACCTCGGTGGTGGTCGGCCCGCTCGCCACGCAGATCATGGGGGATCACGGCGCGGATGTGATCAAGGTGGAAGCGCCGTCAGGCGATATCGTGCGCTCGCTCGCGGGCAAGGGGCGCAACCCGAACATGTCGGGCAAATATCTGCACTTGAACCGCAACAAACGCAGCCTGGTGCTGGATCTGAAAATCCCCGCCGCGCACGATGCATTGCTCAAGCTGTTGTCCACCGCCGACGTGATGATCTGGAACATGCGCCCGCCCGCGATGAAGCGGTTAAAGTTGACTTACGAGGACGTGTGCAAGGTCAATCCGAAAATCATCTGCTGCGGCATGTACGGCTTCGGCCAGGGCGGGCGTTATAAAGACAAGCCCGCCTACGATTCGATCATTCAGGGCTCGGGCGGCATCGCGGCGCTGAATCAAATGGGTAGCGGCGAACCGCGTTATCTGCCGATGGTGGTCGCCGACCGCACGGTGGGATTGATCGCGGTGCAGATGATTTTGATGGCGCTGTTTCACCGCGAGCGCACCGGCGAAGGCCAGGCGATCGAGTTGCCGATGTTTGAAAACATCGTCAAGGCCACGCTCGAAGAACATATGTATCTGCGGACGTTCGTTCCACACGGTGACGAAAAAGCGGGCGCAATGGGCGACCCGCGCCTGATCGATCCGCGGTCGCGCCCGCTGCCGACCAGGGACGGCTACATCTGCATCTCCGCCAATACCAACGCACAGGCATTCGCGGTGTTCGACGCCATTGGCAAGCCGGAATTAAAAACCAATCCGCGCCTGTCCACGGTGGCGGCGCGCTTTAAGAACACGGCGGATTATTTTTCGATCCGAGCCGAGGGGCTCAAGCAAAAAACCACCGCCGAGTGGATCGAGATTTTCGACCGCGCCGACGTGCCCGCCATGCCGTTTCAGACGCTGGAGCAGATTCTGCTTGACCCGCATCTGCAGGACGTGGGCTTTTTCGAGACGCTGGAACACCCGACCGAAGGCAAAATCCTCAATATGAAGCTGCCGAATAAATTGTCGCGCGGCGCGCGCCGTGATTTTCGCCACGCGCCGTTGATCGGACAGCAAAGCGTGGAGATTTTGCGCGAGGCGGGGTTTACCGATGCGGCCATTGCCGCGTTGATTCAGTCGGGGGCGACGGTCGACGGCAGCAAAGCCGAATCCCGCTGATCCCGCCAATCCCGCCAATCCCGTTACGCCCTATTTTGAGCGCCCGAATCGTTAAGGCATAATCTCCCCCTGGCGGTTTTCCCGAATTCATTCCCACCACCCAAGAGGCCCATCATGCAGTTGATTACAAAACATTTTTCGCTATGGCTTGCCGCCGGCGCCCTGCTGTTTTGCGCCGCCGCGCAGGCGCAGAACAAGGATTTCACGCCGTCCGTCGGGCAGGAAGGCAAGGACGTAATCTGGGTGCCGACGCCAGTGGCGCTGGTGCAGAAAATGCTCGACATGGCCAAGGCCACCACCAGTGACTACGTGATCGATCTCGGCTCCGGCGATGGCGTGACGGTGATTACCGCCGCCAAGCGCGGCATCCGCTCGCTCGGCATTGAATTCAACCCGGACATGGTGGAGTACGCCAAGCGCAACGCGCAAAAGGATGCCGCCACCGTGGGCGCGCGCGCGGAGTTCGTGCAGGGCGATATTTTCCAGACCGATTTCAGCAAGGCCACGGTGTTGACGATGTATCTGCTGCCCAGCCTCAATCTGAAACTGCGTCCGACGATTCTCAACATGAAACCCGGCACGCGCGTGGTGTCGCACGCCTTCACCATGGGCGACTGGGAGGCCGATCAGACCGATTCCATAGAAGGCCGCACCGCTTACCTGTGGATCGTGCCGGCCAAAGTGGACGGCAACTGGCGCATCGAAGGCGGCGACGCCATTACGTTCAAACAAACCTTCCAGAAGCTCGAAGGCACGGCAGGCGGCAAGGCCATCACCAACGCCCGCCTGCGCGGCGACACGATTTCGTTTTCGGTGGATGGCCGCGATTACAGCGGCAAGGTGTCGGGCGAGCGCATCGACGGCAGCGTGCAGGGCGGCACGTCCGGCAAGTGGAGCGCAACGCGCGCGAAATAGCGCAGGCACGATCCGTGCCGCGCATATTACGTAAGTATTTGTTTTTATTGAAAATAGCGCAGCATGGGCTGCGCTATTTTTTCGCGTTTATGAACATTAAATCATCGGCAACGGGAGCATTGGGTCATGTCTGAAGCATCACAAGTCGCTATCATCGGCGGCGGCATCATGGGCGGCGATATCGCTACCATCTTCGCGGCAAAAAACTGGAAGGTGCATGTGATGAGCCCGTCGCAAAAAACGCGCGACGCGCTCGGCGCGCGGTTGAACGCGGGGCTTAAGAAAATCAACGCCGATGCCGCCTGCGCGCAAAACGTCGCCACCTATTCTCGTCTGGAAGACATGGCCTGGAACGATATCGATCTGGTGATCGAAGCGGTGACGGAATACCTGCCGCTGAAACAAAAACTCTTCGCGCAGATCGAAGCCCTCGCCAAGCCCGATACGCCGATCACCACCAACACTTCCAACTTTCTGATTGGCGCGGTCGGCCAGGGGTTGAAAACCGCCGCGCGCGTGGCGGGGCTGCACTTTTTCATGCCGGCGCATCTGGTGCCGCTGGTGGAAGTGGTCAGCGCCGAATCCACCGATCCGGCGGTCGCTGCCAGACTGGAGCAAATCATGAAAGCGGTCGGCAAGGTGCCGATTCGCGTCAACAAGGATGTGCCGGGCTTTGTCGGCAACCGGCTGCAACTCGCGCTGATGCGCGAGGCGATGTGGATGATCCACGATGGCGTCACCACCGCGGAAGGCATCGATACCGCCGTGCGCTTCGGTTTCGGCTTTCGCTTCGTGGCCTGCGGCCCGTTCCGGCAAAAGGAAATGTCGGGGTGGGACACGCACTACGCGGTGTCCACATCGCTTTATCCGCTGCTGCACAACGAAACCGCGCCGCCGCCGT
>JANPOH010000153.1:0-2172 GCA_031427895.1 Betaproteobacteria bacterium | reverse complement strand
ATCTTTACCCACAATTATTTACTCAAAATCAATGACTTACCTCTGCAAGCGATCTGTAGGGTGCGCACCGCGCACGCGTCACGTGCGTAGCCGCGTGCGCTGAGCGCACCCTACGGGTCTGTTGCGAGCAAGCTACTGAATTCATAGCGATAGTTGTGGGTCATGATCAGCCTTCAAGGGGAGGGCTAGGGTGGGATGGGGGACAGCCGAATCTACCCCACCCCCATCCCCGCCTTCCCCCTGAAGGGGAAGGGGTTTCTTTGGTAATTTTGTAACACAGGGCAAATAAGCCCCGCAGTGTCTAATTTTCTACTTGCCAGTCCCAACCCGCCGCTTCCAGTACCAGCAGCGCCGCGAAGCGCCCGCCGCGCGCGATGAGATCCGCCGGCGCGCCCTCCTCGACGATGCGGCCATGGTCGATGACGATGACGCGGTGCGCTTCCCGTGCCGTCGCAAGCCGGTGCGCGACGGTCAGCACAGCCGCGCCACGATTGAGCACGGTGGAACGCAGCGCCTCGCGCAATGCCGCTTCGCTGGCGCCATCCAAATAGGATGTCGCTTCGTCGAATAACAGCACCGTAGGCCGGGACACCAGCGCGCGGGTCAGCGTGAGTAGCTGCTCTTGGCCGGCCGACAACTGCACGCCGGCTCCGCCACCCGCGCCGCGCAGCACGGTGCGGTAGCCGTTGGGCAGCAAACGGATAAACACGTCCGCGCCGCTGATGACTGCCGCCTCCATTACCACGGATTCCGCCACGCTTGCATCGTTGAGCGTCAGATTTTCCAGCACGGTGCCGCTGAACAACTGCGCCGATTGCGGCACGATGCCGAACACGCGGCGTTTGGCGTCGTCCGGCAGCGTGCGCGGGTTGTGTCCCGCGACACGAACCGTGCCTTGCCACGGCTCATACAGGCCGGCAAGCAGATGCACCATGCTGGTCTTGCCCGCGCCGGTGCGCCCCACCAGAGCCACGTGTTCGCCGGGAGCAACATGCAGGCTTACACCCTGCAGCACCGGCGCGCCAGGCGCATATCCGAATACGACATCCTCGATAACAATGCCGCCTTGCCGTTGCTCTTGCGGCGACGGTTGCGCCGCCGCGTCGGCGGGCACGGCCAGCACCTCGAAAACCCGTTCCGCGCCGGAGAGCGCGCCTTGCACTGTTTGCCACTCGTCGCCCAACGCGGTCAGGGGCGTGAAAAAACGCTGTAGCAGCAACGCGAATGCAACCAGCGTGCCGATGGAAACGCCAGCCGCGCCGAAGAATCCGCTAGCATCGCGCGTGCCCGCCCACAGCAGAAAAGCGATGGCGCAGTAGGTCATCATCGCGGTCATGGGCGGATAGAAGGAAGCGTAAATCGTGGCGCGATTCGACGCCTGCAACACGCGCACGAGCACTTGGCGAAAGCGCGCAACGAAGCCCGCCTCGCGTTTGAAGGCCTGAATGACTTCGACGCCGCGCAGTGTTTCCTGCAGGTGGGTATTCATTTCACCCACGGCTTTGCGGCTGGCGCGCTCCGCCTCGCGTATACGCACCTGAAAGTAGCGTGTGACGAAAACCAGCGGCGGCAACATCACCGCCGCCGCCAGCGACAGCATCGGACTCAAGATTATCATCGCCGCCGCGATGGTCAGCAGGCGAAATAGATTCGCTACCAAGGTTGCCACGCCGCTGGTGAACATCGTATCCAGCGTGTCAATGTCGGCCGTGCAGCGGCTGATGGTATCGCCCAGCGGCGTGCGGTCGAAATAACTCGCCGGCAGGCGCTGTAAATGATCGAACAGCCGCACGCGCAGATCACTGAGGACGCCCTGCGCCACCGACGCCGCCAGATAACCGTACACGAAAGAAAGTCCCTGCCCCAAGGTGATCGCCGCCAGGTAGAAAAACCCCAACGCCAACAAGCCATCACGTTTGCCCGCCGCCAAATGATCGTCAACGATCCAGCGGATAAGCACCGGGGGCAGCAGCTCAAACAGCGCGCCCGTCAGTACCAGCAGCGCAATCAGCACGAGGCTGCGCCGCCGGGCGCGCAACAGCCCGGCGAGCTGACCCCCAAGGCGCGTGCGTGCGGCGCCAGGCGCCGTGGTTGCGCCCATGGCCGCGACGCTCATGCCGTGTCCTTCGCTACGGGCGACCCGCCATCTGTACTACATGCGCTTTGCACCTG
>JANPOH010000152.1:0-3536 GCA_031427895.1 Betaproteobacteria bacterium | reverse complement strand
AGATGGGTGGACTTGAATCCCGCCTTGCCGCTTTCCATGGCGTCCGCCATCGCCAATTGCGAGCGCGCTATGCCGAGCAGTAGTTCCGCCATCTGTTCCGTCGTCATGGTTGCCATCCTGTTCTCCGTGTAATTATTGGTGCCGCGCGAAGCGCGCTTACGCCAGCACGCCTTCCATTAACTGCTTCCACTGCCTGGCCCACATCTCGGCGGGGTCGCGCTTAAAGCCGCTTTTTGCGTACTGGTGCCAGCGGCCAATGACAAAACTTATCGCCAGATTGGCCTGCGCGCCAAGATCAACGTCTTGCGCGATTTCGTTTTGCGTCACCGCGAAGCGCAGCGACTGGCGCACGGTGGCTTCGAGCCGCTCATGCAACTGGTTGATGCGCTGTTGCAGTTTTTCGTCTTCGTTGACCAGCGCGTCGCCGATCAGCACGCGCGTCATGCCGCGATTCTTTTGCGCGAAGCCGAGCAGCACCCCGATCACGGATTCCACCTGGCGCACGCCGCTTTTTTCGTCGGTGGTGATTTTGTTAATCAGCGCAAACAGCGTGGCTTCGACGAAATCGATCAAGCCCTCGAACATCTGCGCCTTGCCGGTAAAGTGCCGGTAGAGCGCCGCTTCCGACACCTCCAGCCGCTTGGCCAGCGCCGCCGTGGTGATTTTTTCGGCGGCGGGACGCTCCAGCATCTGTGCCAGCGTCTGCAAAATCTGATTCTTGCGCTCTCCGGTTTTCGCCACGCTTATCCTCTGCTTTTTACTGTAACCGCGCCAACATTTTTGGCAGCCGCGCCACGCTGCGCACGGTTTGATCGACATAACCGGGCGCCCTGCCGCGCAACACGCACGCGCCGCTGACCCACACGGTTTTCATGCCCAGGCGCTTTGCGGTACGCAGGTTATCCAGATTGTCTTCAACCATGATACAGCGTCGCGGACGCAGATGGTGGCTTCGGCACAGGCGCAAGAACCCGAAGGTATCCGGCTTGGGCTGGTAGCGGGTGTGTTCGATGGTGTAGACATCCGCGAACAAATCGAGGATGCCCAGCGCGCGCAGCACGCTTTGCGCGTAATGCACGGGCGCGTTGGAAAACACGAACTTGCGCCCCGGCAACCGGGTCAGCGTCGCACGCAGCATGGGCTCGGCCACCAGCACGTTGTGCAAATCGGGAAACTGATGGGTGTGCCACAAAAAATGCGCCGGATCGGTGTCGTGGTGGCGGATCAGCCCGAGTATCGTCGCACCGTAACGCCGCCAGTAGGTTTGCCGCAGCGCGTTGGCCTCGGCTTCGGTAAGGTGCAGATGCGTTTGCACATACTGGGTCATGGCGCGGTTGATGCGCGGAAAAATATGCGCCGTGGCGTTGTGCAGCGTATTGTCGAGATCGAAGATCCATGCAAAACCCTGTCGCATGAGCCGAATCAGCGACTCTTAATCAGGGTGCCCACGCCCTCATTGGTCAGGATCTCCAGCAGCAGCGCGTGTTCCACCCGGCCATCGATAATGTGACAGGTGTTGACGCCGTTTTTCGCCGCGTCGAGCACCGAAGCGATTTTCGGCAGCATGCCGCCATGGATGGTGCCGTCGGCGAACAACGCATCGATTTTTTTCGCGGTCAGCCCGGTGAGCAGCTTGCCGTTTTTATCGAGCACGCCCGGCGTGTTGGTCAGCACCACCAGCTTTTCGGCCTTGAGAATTTCGGCGACCTTGCCCGCCACCAGATCGGCGTTGATGTTGTACGACTCATTGTTCGCGCCGATGCCCACCGGCGCGATCACCGGAATGAAATTTTGCGTGTGCAGCAATTGCACAATGCCCGGATCGATGCTCTCGACCTCGCCCACCATGCCGATGTCGATGAATTCGCCGGGTTTGTCGGCGTCTTTCATCTGCATTTTGCGCGCGTGGATCAAGCCGCCATCGGCGCCGGTCAACCCCACCGCGCGACCGCCGTGCTTGTTGATGAGGTTGACGATATCTTTGTTGACCAGTCCGCCAAGCACCATCTCGACCACATCCATGGTCTCGGCGTCGGTGACGCGCATGCCCTGCTTGAACTCGCCCTTCTTGCCGATTTTTTGCAGCCAGTCGTCGATCTGCGGCCCGCCGCCGTGTACCACCACCGGGTTCATGCCCACCAGCTTGAGCAGCACCACGTCACGCGCGAAGCTCTCCTGCAACGCGGGATCGGTCATGGCATTGCCGCCGTATTTCACCACGATGGTTTTGCCGTGGAAGCGCTGTATGTACGGCAACGCCTCGGCCAGAATTTGCGCTTTCGCGGTCGCGCTGGGGCCATTCTCCGGTGTAATCGTCATGGGTGCGGGCAGATGCAAAGTTATTGGGAGGTGAGGACTTGCTCATTTTACACGAGCAAAAAAACAGCGGGGCGGCGTTGTACGCGGCCCCGCTGTTTTTTCCGGCGGTGGATCGTTATTGGATCGTGATGCGCTTGGCCGCCGCAGCCGTCTTTTTCGGCAATGTCAGCTCCAGCACGCCGTCGGCGTACTTGGCGCTTACCGCGCCTTCGTCAATCGCGGCGCCCAGCGCGAACGTGCGAAAATACTTCCCGGCGTAGCGCTCGGTGCGTAACACACGTTCGCCCTCCGCGACGCCCTTGCCCGCGCGCGTCTGAGCGCTGATCGATAACTGATCACCATCGACGGCAATCTGAATATCGTCTTTTTTCACGCCCGGCAACTCGGCGTACAACGTGTATGCCTTGTCGCTTTCCGCGATATCCACGCGAAACCGCGCAGCCGCGTCCTGCTCGTCCTGATTCACAGGCCGCACCACAAAACCGCGCAACAGTTGATTAAAGGCATCGTCCAACGGTGAAAAACGCGCTATATTTACCATGACATCCACTCCATTTCGGTGAGGCGCTTCGGTGTGCGCCGATGCATCGAATATGGGCGCCCGCGATTTGAATTCAAGAGCGTCGATCCGAAATTAAATCGTAACTATTTGTTTTTAAACAACAAAATAAATGGCATCCTCCGCCGACAATCCCGGCGCGATTATCGAGCAGCATCGCTCGTACCTGTTGCGCTATGCATCGATGCAGTTGCGTGATGCCGGCGCCGCCGAAGACGCCGTGCAGGACACGTTGATCGCGGCGCTGGAAGGCTGGGATCGGTTTGGCGGCAAGTCAACGGTAAAAACCTGGCTTACCGGCATTCTCAAGCACAAAATCATCGATCACATCCGCCGCCAATCGCGCGAGCAGCCGCTGGTCTCGGGTAATGATGAAAACGAGGCAGACGCCGTCGATGCGCTGTTTCTTGTTGATGGTCACTGGCGTCAGCCGCCATCGAACTGGGGCGACCCCGACAAGGCGCTGGAGAACAAGGCGTTCATGGCGATATTCGAGCAGTGCGCCCGGAACCTGTCGGCGAAAACCGCCCGCGCCTTCATGATGCGCGAGGTAATGGAGCTTTCGACCGGGGAAGTCTGTAAGGAACTCGATGTCTCGACGACGAATTGCTGGGTAATGCTGCACCGCGCCCGCCTCAGCCTGCGCGAGTGCCTGGAA
>JANPOH010000151.1:0-3059 GCA_031427895.1 Betaproteobacteria bacterium | reverse complement strand
GTAGCCGCTGACACAGCCGGCCAGCACCGCCTTGGCGTCGAAGGGCGCGCGTTCTTCATTGCGTACCGCCTGTTCAAGGCGGTTGGCTTCGGCCATGCGCGTCAAGATGGTTTCGAGCCGGTTCAAGCCGCTTTCGGCGCGCGTGACATACACGCTGTTGTCGTGCGGTTGGGTTTGCAGTTTGAGATTTTCCAGCGACGAGCGCACCACGGCAATCGGCGTTCTGAGTTCGTGGCTCAATCGCTGCGCGAGTTTTTCGAGATGGGCGTTGTATTGCGCGAGGCGATCGAGCATGGTGGAGAAGGCGCGCGACAGGTCGCCGATTTCATCGTTGGCGTGTTCGGCGGTGACCAGTTCGCGGATGCGGCCTTTGGAGTCGATGGCGTTTTCGGCTTCGTCGCGCAGCCGCCGCAGCCGCCAGCTTAATCGCGAGGCGAACAGCAGCAGCACCAGCGCCGCCGCGCCGAAAGCGATCAGCGTCACCGCCGCGAGTTGCTGAAACGCGCGATTGCCGAGCGAGACGATGGCGTCGGTATTTTCCTCGATGATCACCGCGCCGACGACTTTTTCGCCGACCCAGATCGGATGCGCCGCCGACAAAATCGCCGTGCGGCCCTGCGTCCCGGCGCGCCGCCGCAGGCTGGGCGTGCCGTCGAGCGCGCGCTCCAGTTCGCGGCCGCCGAAGATCACATCGTTGGGAATGAACTCCTCATGCGGGTTCGCCGGGGGCGGGAACATGCGCCTGAACAACGGCTGCAACACCACATTCACCAGCTTTTCCAGCGGGCCAAAGCTGGCGGCATCGCTTTCGGCTTTGTGTTTTACCGCGAGATCGCCCGCCGTGGCCACCAGTTGCAGTTGGGTATCGATCACCCAGATACGCAGTCCAGCGCGCGCGAGGCCGGTGACGATGATGCGTACTTCTTCTGACGCGCTGGTCGCGGGCGGCGCCGGCGCCGGCAGGGGCTTGGGGGCGTCTACATCCGCGGGCGGCGCAACCGGTGGCGTGGCGTCCGGCTTGATCTCGGTAATCTTGCGCGAGGGGCCGTGCAGTTCCAGCAGCCTGGGCCTATCCTGCAACGCCGTGGCAATGCCGCGCGCGGAGGCGATCACCTGTTGCTCCTGATTCTCGCGCAGCAGTTTTTCCATTGCCTTGACGTAGGTGTAGCCCACCCACGGAATCACCAGCAGCACCAGCGCAACCAGGGCTACCTGGCCGTGCAGGCCGAATAAACGGGTAAGTCGGGGTGACGATATTGCCATCAGGCTTCGGCCCGCCACCGGTATCCCATCCCGTACACGGTGTCGATGCAGTCAAACGCCGGATCGATGGCCGCGAATTTTCGGCGGATGCGCTTTACATGCGAGGTAATCGTACTGTCGTCCACCACGATATGCACTTCGCTCATCAGTTGATCGCGGTTTTTGACATGGCCCGGATGCTTGGCGAGCGCATGCACCATCCAGAATTCGGTCAGCGTGAGATCAACTTCCTGCCCGTTCCAGCGCACGCTGAAACGCTGCAAATCCAGTTGCAGCGGTCCGCGCGTGAGCAGGTCTTCGGCGGGTGCGGCCTCGCGCGCGAGGTCGGCGCGGCGAAACAGCGCCGACACCCGCGCCAGCAGATGCGGCAAGCTCATGTTCTTGGTGACGTAATCGTCCGCGCCCATACGCAGGCCCGACACGGTGTCGAAATCACTGTCGCGCGCGGTGAGAAAAATAATCGGCAGCGTGCCCGACAACGCGCGCAGTTCGCGGCACAGCGCAAAGCCGCCGTCGATCTCGTCACCCAGGCCGATATCGAGCAGCACCAGATCGGGCAGCCGCGTACGCATCGCCGCCAGCGCGTCGGGACGGTTGGCGTGCTGAATCACTTCGTAGCCGTGTTTTTTCAGCACGTCCGAATAGTTGGCGCGGATAACCGGATCATCTTCAACAAGGGCAATGCGGCGCGGCATAACGGCTCCTGAATACTGGTGAAAAACGCAGCGTCAATATACCGCAACCGCCCGCAATCCCGCGCCGGGCGAAGCAACTGCCTTTTTGCCGCCACAATTGATCGGCGCTTTGCCTTATTCGTGCCCGCAGCGCGCCACGCCCAAGCTGTTTAATGCCTCATACGCCCGGCACGGCACCGGGGGAAACCACTGGAGAGGCGCATGAAAATACGAACCAAACCCGCCGTATTCGCGGCACAAAAAATCACCCGGGACATGCTGCTGTTGACGGCGCAGGCGTTGATCGTCGGCGCGGCGGCCGCGCTGCTCTCGGGCGTGTTAATCGCCGCCGCCGTCAGTTTGATGGCCTGACAGCGTGATTGTGCTTGCGTCTTTTAATTGCAGGGTGCCGCGGGCCGGTGGCTGGGGCTATGGACGGACGGGATGGGACAGCCTGAGTCACGTGGCGCTGAACGAAGGCGGCGCCGGTCCCCAGCCACTGGCCCGGAGCATCTTGCGTGGGTTGCAGAAATGGATCGGGAGTAAACAATGATTAAACGGCTGATTGCCATCGGTTTTATCTTCGCTTGCGTGTCTGTCGCGTGGTTCATGCTGGCGGGCGCCACATCGACCCGTACTCACAGCGCGGATTCGAGCCTGAAATCGCGCGTGGCGCAATTGTGGGGTGCGCCGCAAACGCAGTTGCCGCCGTCTATCGTGGCGTGGGAGATGGCGGCCAAAAAAGTCGAAAGCATCGAGGACGGCAAAAAGATCGTCAAAACCGTCGACGAAAAGATTACCGATAAACTCACGCTCGACAGCAGCGATGTCACGGTGACGCTGAAGCTGGACCATCGGCAAAAAGGCCTGCTGTGGTATGCCACCTACGGCGTGGATTTCGCGGCAACCTATGTGGTGACCAACACCGCCAAGGTCGCGCGCGATATCGAAATTTCACTGCCGTTCCCAGCCAGGCGTGCGGTATTTGACGACCTGCGCTTTGAACTCGACGGCGCACGGTGGATCACCAAGCCCGCGCCCGGCGAGGACAAATTCGTCGGCCACACGCGGCTGGGCGCCGGCGAACAGTTGATTCTGCGCGTGGGCTACCGCAGTCAGGGG
>JANPOH010000150.1:0-6903 GCA_031427895.1 Betaproteobacteria bacterium | reverse complement strand
CGGGACAGGACCGGTCGGGCAGCGTGCCGCTGAGTTGCTGGCTCATCGAGGTGCGTGCGTTCGCATTGGAACTCGCGAGGCGTCGAAGGCGGAACGGACTTGCGCAGCGGTGCGGTTGAAGGTGCCCGACGCGAACGTCTCGGCGTGCGCGACAGCGTCGCCGGAAGCGTTGGCTGAAGCCGCTCGGGACGTGCAGCTTGTGATCGCGACTGGAGCGGCCGGAGTGCAACTACTCTCGACCGAACAGCGCCGAGCGATCCCGACGTTGCAAGTGGCGATCGACCTCAACGCCGTCCCGCCGGCCGGCATTCAAGGCATCGAGGTCTTCGAGAAGGCGCTCGATCAGGACGGCGTCTTGTGCTACGGAGCGATCGGCACGCATCGATCTCCGGCGGCACCGATATCGTGTCGTGTTTTGCGCTGGGCAACCCCGCAGCCCCGGTGTGGCGCGGTGAAATTCAGGCGCCGGGCCTCGGCCTGAAAGTCGAGGTATTTGACGACCATGCGCGCCCGCTGCGCGGCGAAAAAGGCGAGCTGGTCTGCAGCGCGCCGTTTCCGTCAATGCCGCTCGGCTTCTGGAACGACCCGGATGGGCGCAAATATCACGATGCCTATTTCGACAAATTTCCCAACGTGTGGCGGCATGGCGACTATCTGGAGTACACCGTACACGGCGGCCTGATTATTCACGGCCGCTCCGATGCGGTGCTCAATCCCGGCGGCGTGCGTATCGGCACCGCCGAGATTTACCGCCAAGTCGAAAAGCTCGATGCCGTCGTCGAAAGCCTCGCCATCGGGCAGGACTGGAACAACGATGTGCGGGTGATTCTGTTTGTACGTCTGCGCGATGGGCTGACGCTGGACGATGCGCTCATTAACCAGATCAAACAGCAGATCCGCGACAACACCACCCCGCGCCACGTGCCCGACAAAGTCCTGCAAGTCACCGACATCCCACGCACGCGCAGCGGCAAAATCGTCGAGCTTGCGGTGCGTAACGTGGTGCATGATCTGCCGGTCAAGAACATCGAAGCGCTGGCCAACCCCGAAGCACTCGACGGGTTCCGCAATCGGGCTGAACTGAAAACCTGAAAAGAATCAGTATCTTAGGCGAGTATTCCGCCACGCCGACCAAGTGTAACAGTCTGTTTCAATGTGACATTTTACTGAATGTCCCGTAAACGCCGTGCTATTCTGGACGTTAGAAAGGGGAACCGGTAGCTGTCTTCCCGGTCCGACCGATAATCCGCAACAGGAGCCCGATCATGTCTGAAACCGCAAAAATGAATCCGCTGGTGGGTATTGCCGCTGCTTCCGTAACCTTGGTCAGCCTGGTCGGCGCCGGCGTATTGACCGGCATCATTCCGACCAAGGGCGACAAGACGCCCGCCACTGCTTCCGCCCCCCAAACTGCTGCTCCTGCCGCCCCCGCCGCACCGGTGGCTGCCGCGCCGGTAGCGACCCCCGCGCCGGTGGCCGTTGCACCGCAACCGGCGCGGCCCGCCGTCACGCCAGAGCCGCCGAAGCGCGTCGCCGCGGCACCGCAGCCGCAATATCAGCCCGCCCCCACCTATCCCGCTGCCGCGCAAGCACCGGCGCGTCCGGTGCCCGCGCCGCAATATCCGGCCACTTATGACTATCCGCCTGCTGCGTCCAGTGCGCCGGCAGTGGTCGCGCAAGCGCCTGCGGCCGCTGTATGCGCCAACTGCGGCCGCGTCGAAGTGGTCAACGTGCAAACCGTGGCAGGCGAAGGCAGCGGGCTTGGTGCCATTGCCGGCGGCGTGGCCGGCGCCGTACTCGGCAATCAGGTAGGTCGCGGCACCGGCAAAAAAGTAGCCACCGTCGCCGGCGCGGCTGGCGGCGCTTTTGCCGGCCACCAGGCCGAGAAACACATGAAGTCAGGCAAACGCTACGACGTGGTGGTACGCATGGATGACGGCAGCAGCCGCACCTTCCCGTTTGAAAACGAGCCGGGTTTCAGCGCAGGGCAAAAAGTGCGCGTCGTCGAGGGTAAGCTGCACTACCACTAAGTATCTGTTTTTAAACAAAAAAGCCGCGCATCTGCGCGGCTTTTTTGT
This sequence comes from Betaproteobacteria bacterium, assembly GCA_031427895.1. Taxonomy (GTDB): domain Bacteria; phylum Pseudomonadota; class Gammaproteobacteria; order Burkholderiales; family SG8-41; genus UBA5216. The sequence continues at coordinate 4,825 of JANPOH010000150.1, read as the reverse complement.
TGCCGGCGGACGTTGACATTATTTGGAACTATTCAGGCTCGAACGCAAGTAAACATCCTCACCGCAGAGGCGCAGAGACGCAGAGGTTACGCCGAGAACTACTTTTCTCTGCGGGGGTTCTCTGCGTCTTTGCGCCTCTGCGGTGAAGGTTTTTAAAACGGCTGAATAGTTACCCTTATTTTCTGATTTATTTTCTTATCCGCCAGGCGAGCCTTTTGATGCCGGTTATAGTCTCCCTATAGTCAGCAGAATAAACCTATGAACACCGCCGCTTCCCCGCTACCGCACATCGACCTTGCCGTCACCGGCATGACCTGTGCTGCCTGCGCGGCGCGCATTGAGAAGGTGCTGAACCGCTTGCCGGGCGTCAGCGCCAGCGTGAATTTCGCCACGGAAACGGCGCGCGTGAACACCAGCGCGGCCTCGCTCGACACGCTGATTCAGGCCGTGGGAAAGGCCGGCTACGGCGCGCATTTGAAAACGCCGCACGCCCGCGATGATGAAAAGCGCCTGCGGCTTGAGGCGTATCGCGGCGAATTCCATCGCCTGATTATTTCGGCGCTGCTGACCTTGCCGTTCATGGCGCAGATGCTTGCCATGCTGCTGGGCCGACACGATCTGCTGCCGCCGTGGCTGCAAATGATGCTCGCCACGCCCGTGCAATTTTGGATCGGCTGGCGCTTTTACGTGGGCGCCTGGCATTCGTTGCGCGGCGGCGGTGCGAACATGGATGTGCTGATCGCGCTGGGCACCACCATGGCCTACGGCTACAGCGTTGCCGTTGTGCTGTGGCGGCTTCCGCATCACGTTTATTTTGAAGCCGGCGCCGTGGTCATCACGCTGGTGCTGCTGGGCAAAGTGCTGGAAACGCGCGCGCGCGCCAAGGCGTCTTCGGCGATCGAGGAATTGCTGCGTCTGCAACCCAAAACCGCGACGCTGGAGCGCAATGGCCAGCGCGTTGAAATCAACATCGCCGACATGCAGCCGGGCGACGTTTTCGTCGTTCGGCCCGGCGACAGCGTGCCGGTGGATGGCGAAGTGATTGACGGTGAATCCGCCGTGGATGAATCGCTGCTCACGGGTGAAAGCCTGCCGTCGGCCAAGCGCGCCGGCGCGCGCGTGTACGCGGGCACGCTCAATCAGCAGGGCCTGCTGCGTTGCACCGCCACCGGCGTTGGTCAACAGACAGCGCTCGCCGCCATTGTGCGGCTCGTGGAAGATGCACAAGGCACCAAAGCGCCGATTCAGCGGCTGGCGGATGTGGTTTCCGGCGTGTTCGTGCCGGTGGTGATTTTGATTGCAGTCATCACCTGGCTTGCGTGGTGGATCATCAGCGCGGATATCACCACCGCCACCCTCAACGCGGTGGCGGTTCTGGTGATCGCCTGCCCCTGCGCGCTGGGCCTGGCGACGCCGACGGCGATCATGGCGGGCAGCGGCATGGGCGCGCGCGCGGGCATACTGATACGCAATGCGGCGGCGCTCGAAATCGCCGGCGGCATCCGCACGCTGGTGCTGGACAAAACCGGCACGCTCACCGAAGGCAAGCCCGTGGTGACGGACGTGATCGCGGTCAACGGCGCGCAACGCGATGACCTGCTCGCCGTCGCTTGTACGCTGGAACAGGGGTCAAAACATCCGCTGGCGCAAGCGGTGGCCACGTATGCGCGGGAGCACGGCGCCGCGCCCGCCGCGATTCGCGGTTTTTACGCCATTGCCGGCAAGGGCGTCCAGGCCGAGATCGGCGGCGAGACGGCGGCGCTGGGGTCGCCCGCGTACGCCGCCGAGCTGCGCCTGATGTTGCCGCGCACCGAGGTCGCAGCGTTGCAAGGCGCCGGCAAGACGGTGATTTTCGTGGCGCGCGCAGGCCGCGTGCTGGGTATTCTGGCAATTGCCGATCGTCTGCGCCCGACCACGCCCGCCGCGATTCATGCCCTGATGGCGCTCGGCGTGAATCCCATCATGCTCACCGGAGACAATGCGCTGACAGCCGACGCCATCGCGCGCGAAGCGGGCATTACGCAGTGGCGCGCGAATATGTTGCCGCCGGACAAAGCGGGCTACATACAAACGCTGCGCGAGGGCGGGAACAAAATAGGCATGGCGGGCGATGGCGTGAACGACGCCCCCGCGTTGGCACTGGCCGATGTCAGCTTCGCCATCGGCGCGGGCGCCGATGTGGCGATTCAAACCGCCGACATCACGCTGATGCGTAACGATCTGATGAGCGTGGCGGACGCCATCCGCCTGTCGCGTGCGACACTGACGAAAATCCGCCAGAATCTGTTTTTTGCGTTTTTCTACAACGTGCTGGGCATACCGCTGGCCGCGTTCGGCTTGCTGAATCCGGTGATCGCGGGCGCGGCCATGGCGCTATCGTCGGTATCGGTGGTGGGCAATGCGTTATTGCTCAAGCGCTGGCGCCCCATACAACACAGGAAACACAGGAGATGACCATGAAAACCGCCACACTGAAAATCAGCGGCATGACGTGCATGGGCTGCGTCAGCAGCGTCACGCGCGTGCTTAAAGCAGCGCCCGGCGTCAGCGAGGCCAACGTCACCCTGGCCCCCGCGCAGGCGAGCGTGCAGTACGATGCGGCGCAGACCACGCCCGCCGCGCTAAAACAGGTGATTGAAGACGCGGGCTACGACGCGGAAATTCGTTAGGCGCTCGGGGTCACGCGGTTACTCCAGACACGCAACGCCGAACCGCCGCGCTAATTCCAGAGCTGCCACCACGGCACACTGCGCCCGCCGTCGCTCTTGAGGTATTTACTGCCCGGATAGTTTTTTATCATCACGCGCTCGGCATCGGCGCGCAGATCCTTTAACCCCAGCGCGTCATACGCCTTGACCATGATGAGCAAGCCCTCTTCATTTGCCGGGGCTTGCGGGTAGGTTTTGATGGCAAACTGCACGCGATTGGCAGCCGCCAGAAAGGCCTTGCGTTTCATGTAATACCGCGCCACATGCACTTCGTGCGACGCCAGCGCATTCACCAGATAATTCATGCGCGCGACCGCATCGGGCGCATATTTGCTTTGCGGGTAGCGCGTAACCAGCTCCTTGAAGGCATCAAAAGCATCTTTTGCCGCCTTTGGGTCACGCTCGGTCATGTCCTGATTGCTGATATAGCCGAAAATGCCCTGATCCTCGGTAAAGTTGGCCAGACCCTTGAGGTAATACAGATAATCGGCATTCGGGTGATTCGGATGCAATTTAATGAACCGGTCCGCCGCCGTGACCGCGCCCGCGGGGTCTTTGTCCTTGTAATAGGCATAAGCCAGCTCAATCTGCGCCTGCTGGGCAAAACGGCCATACGGAAACCGCGCTTCCAGCTTCTGGTAATAACTGATGGCTTTTTCATAGGTGCCGTCGTCCAGATTGGCGCGCGCCTCGGCGTACAGCTTCTGCGCCGACCAGCCCTTGGTTTCGTCCGTTTTGTCTGCCATCAAACCGCATGCCGCCAACTGCCAGCCCATCAGCAGCGCCAAAAATATGGTTACACTATGCCGAATCATACGAACACCGCCTTGAAAAAATCATGAAAAATTATAGCCTAAACCCGGCCTCGCCGGAGGACGGCTGCGAAGCCCCCATCGTAAAACTCGACAACCACGACAACCACGACAGCGCGACCGCGGCAACGGTGACGATCATACTGCCGGCCCATTGCGCCGGCATGCGCTTCGACCAGGCTTTGGCGAATTTGTTTCCAGAACATTCGCGCAGCCGCCTCACGGCCTGGTTAAAAGCCGGTCGCATTACGCTGGACGGCGAAACATCCACCGCCAGTCACAAAGTGTGGGGCGGCGAAAAAGTTACCGTGACCCCGCTGGCCAATCCCCGCGTTACGTCCTTTCGCGCGCAGGATATACCGATTGATGTGGTGTTCGAGGACGACCACCTGCTGGTCATCAACAAGCCAGCCGGGCTGGTAGTACATCCGGGCAGCGGCAACTGGGACGGTACCCTGCTCAATGCGCTGCTGCAACACGCGCCCGCGCTGGCGGCCATTCCGCGCGCGGGCATCGTGCATCGGCTCGACAAAGACACCAGCGGCCTGCTGGTGGTGGCAAAAACCCTGCTGACACAAACCGCGCTGGTGCGCCAATTGCAGGATCACAGCGTCACTCGCGAATATATCGCGGTGGTGCATGGTTTTGTCGCGCATGAAGGCAGCGTCGATGCGCCCATCGGCCGCCACAAAACCCAGCGCATCCGCATGGCGGTGGCGCCCAACGGCAAACCCGCGATCACACATTACGAGCCCGAAGAACATCTCGACAAAACCACGCTCCTGCGCTGCCGCCTCGAAACCGGGCGCACGCATCAAATTCGCGTGCATATGCAATCCATCGGCCACCCCATCGTCGGCGACCCGGTGTACGGCGGCAACCGCAAAACGCCCGTCTTCGGTCGCCAGGCGCTGCACGCCGAAAAACTCGCGCTCACCCACCCCGCCACCGGGCGGCGCCGCAGTTGGAGCGCGCGCCTGCCGGCGGACATGCGTCGGCTCATCACCGCGCTTAAGAACGTGAAATGAACCGCCAGTGGAACCAGTGGATCGCGCCGGATTGGCCCGCGCCCGCCAACGTCAAGGCGATGATCACCACCCGCCACGGCGGCGTCAGCGCAGGCTCGCACGCGAGCTTTAATCTGGGATTGCGCGCCGACGACGATCCGCAAGCTGTCGAAAAAAATCGCGCACTGCTGCAACAACACCTGCCGCAAGCGCCGAAATGGCTGCGGCAAGTGCATGGCGCGCGCGTGGTCGATGCGGATCGCCTGACCGATAGCCCGGACGCCGACGCCAGCTTCGC
>JANPOH010000149.1:0-11160 GCA_031427895.1 Betaproteobacteria bacterium | reverse complement strand
GTTCGATGCACAACCGTTGTGCGCGATTGCACGCACATGGTGCGGCTGCGCACCTGCAAAGTTGACCCGGCACAGGGGGTTAGCTATCATCGCCGCTCACTTTCGTACCGCTGTTTCGTACCTCACTTTCGTACTTACTTTCGTAATATTGCGCGCGTAGCCCTTTTTGCGATTTTTGATGTTCTCAAGCACGGCTTACGCGAAACTTTTCAGACCCGAAATCCAGGAGTTCCACCATGAAAAAACCCATACGCGTCGCGGTAACCGGCGCGGCTGGCCAGATCGGCTACAGCCTGTTGTTCAGAATCGCCAGCGGTGAAATGCTCGGCAAGGATCAGCCGGTGATTCTGCAACTGCTGGAGATTCCCGACGAAAAAGCGCAAAAGGCTTTGAAGGGCGTGATGATGGAGCTCGACGATTGCGCCTTTCCCTTGCTCGCCGGCATGATCCCCACCGCGGATCCGAACGTTGCGTTTAAAGATGTTGATGTAGCGCTGCTGGTCGGCGCGCGTCCGCGCGGCCCCGGCATGGAACGCAAGGATCTGCTCGAGGCCAACGGCAAGATATTCGGACCGCAGGGCAAAGCGCTATCCGACAACGCCAGCCGCGATGTCAAAGTGCTGGTGGTGGGCAACCCCGCCAACACCAACTGCCTGATTGCGATGAAAAACGCGCCGAATTTGAAGCCGTCGAACTTCACCGCGATGATGCGTCTGGATCATAACCGCTCGCTGACCCAAGTCGCGCAAAAAGTCGGCAAGCCGGTCGCTAGTGTGAAAAAACTTCATGTGTGGGGTAACCACTCCTCAACCCAATATCCGGATGTCTTTACCGCCGAGGTCGATGGCCAAAAAGTATGGCCGATGATTAACGACCAGAAATGGCTGGAAGGCGAATTCATTCCACGCATACAAAAACGCGGCGCGGAAATCATCGACGCGCGCGGGCTGTCATCGGCGGCCAGCGCCGCCAATGCCGCCATTGAACATGTGCGCGACTGGGTGTCCGGCACGCGCGATGGCGACTGGGTGAGCATGGGCATCGCCTCCGACGGCAGCTATGGCATCCCCGAAGGCGTCATGTACGGCTACCCGGCGACCTGCAAGGACGGCAAATTTGAAATCGTCAAAGGCATCGAGGTCAGCGAATTCAGCCGTGGCCGTATGCAGGCCACGCTCAAAGAGCTCACCGAAGAGCGCGACGCCATTAAACATCTGTTGGGATAAGTATTTGTTTTTAAACAAAAAAGCGGACTTCAACGCAATGTCCGCTTTTTTTGTTTTTGCAACTTGAAAGGAGCCGCCATGAGCAGCAACGACACCCCCATCGTCAGAGCCAAAAAAGGCGTGGCCCTATCGGGCATCGCCGCCGGCAGCACCGCGCTGTGTACCGTGGGCCGCAGCGGCAACGATTTGCACTACCGCGGCTACGACATTTACGACATCGCCGAAACCTGTGAATACGAAGAAATAGCGTTTCTGCTAATTCATGGAAAGCTACCTAACGCCGCTGAACTTGCCAATTACAAAGCCAAACTCAAAACCCTGCGCGGACTGCCGCAGGTCGTCAAGAATGTGCTTGAAGCGCTGCCCGCCGCCGCGCACCCGATGGACGTGATGCGCACGGCCTGCTCCGCGCTGGGCTGCGCGCTGCCGGAAAAAGACGATCACAACGTGCCCGGCGCGCGCGACATCGCCGACCGGCTGATTGCCTCGTTCGGCTCGATGCTGCTCTACTGGTATCACTACAGCACCAACGGCAAACGCATTGAGGTTGAAACCGACGACGACTCCATCGGCGGACATTTTCTGCACCTGCTGCACGGCAAAGCACCGCAAGCCCCCGCCGTGAAAGCCATGCACACCTCGCTCAATCTGTATGCAGAGCACGAATTCAACGCCTCCACCTTCGCCTGCCGCGTGGTGGCCGGCACCGGCGCCGACATGCACTCGGCCATCGTCGGCGGCATCGGCGCGCTGCGCGGTCCCAAGCACGGCGGCGCCAACGAAGTAGGGTTCGAGGTGATGAACCGTTATGAGACGCCCGACGACGCCGAGGCTGATATCGTTAATCGCGTGCGCAACAAAGAAACCATCATCGGCTTCGGCCACGCGGTCTACACCGTCGCCGATCCGCGCAATAAAATCATCAAGGAAGTCGCGCGCAAGCTGTCCAAGGACACCGGCGACCTGAAAATGTTCGACATCGCCGACCGCATCGAAGCCGTGATGATGCGCGAAAAAACCATGTTCGCCAACCTCGACTGGTTCTCCGCCGTGTCCTACAACAAACTCGGCGTGCCCACGCTGATGTTCACGCCGATTTTCGTCATTTCGCGCACCGCGGGCTGGGCTGCACATGTGATGGAGCAGCGCGTCGATAACAAACTGATCCGCCCGACGGCGGTATATACCGGGCCCGAAAATCGCAAGTTTGAGCCACTGAGTAAGCGATAAAAAATCCTTTAAAAACAAATCATTAACCACAGATAAACACAGATGAGGTCAAAATCAAAAACACGCGCTGTTGTTTTTGAAGTTATCCGTGTTTATCTGTGTTCATCTGTGGTTAAAAAGCCTTTAGGAATTTAAATGTCCGCCGCCATCTCCAACTCCCGCACCAAACCCGACCAAGTCCTCACCGACATCGCCACTTACGCGGCGAAATACACCATCAAAAGCGCCGAGGCCTACAACACGGCGCGCCTGTGCCTGATGGACACGCTCGGCTGCGGCCTTGAAGCCTTGTCGTACCCCGCCTGCACCAAACTGATGGGCCCCATCGTTCCCGGCACCATCGTGCCCAACGGCGCGAAAGTTCCCGGCACTTCATACCAGCTCGATCCGGTCAGCGCAGCGTTCAACATCGGCTGCATGATTCGCTGGCTGGATTTCAACGACACCTGGCTCGCCGCGGAATGGGGTCACCCGTCGGACAATCTCGGCGGCATATTGGCCACGGCGGATTGGCTGTCGCGCAATGCCGTCGCCGCCGGCACGAAGCCGCTCACCATGCGTGACGTACTCACCGGCATGATCAAGGCGCATGAAATTCAAGGCGTGATCGCGCTGGAAAACAGCTTTAACCGCGTGGGCCTTGACCACGTGGTGCTGGTGAAAGTGGCCTCCACCGCCGTGGTCGCCCACATGCTCGGATGCAGCTATGACGAAATCGTCAACGCGGTATCGAATGCATGGATCGACGGCCAGTCGCTGCGCGCTTACCGGCACGCGCCGCAAGCGGGTTCGCGCAAATCGTGGGCCGCGGGCGACGCCACCAGCCGCGCGGTACGCCTCGCGCTGATGGCGCACAAGGGCGAGATGGGCTACCCCGCCGCGCTGACCGCGAAAACCTGGGGCTTTTACGACGTGCTGTTCAAGGGCCAGCCGTTCAAGTTCACGCAGTCGTACGCGTCCTACGTGATGGAGAACGTGCTGTTTAAAATTTCGTTCCCCGCCGAGTTTCATGCGCAAACCGCGGTGGAATGCGCGGTGACACTGCACCCGGATGTGAAGGATCGTCTGAACGACATCAAAAAAATCGTCATCACCACGCACGAATCCGCCATCCGCATCATCGACAAAAAAGGCCCGCTCAATAATCCAGCGGACCGCGATCACTGCATTCAATACATGTGCGCCATCGGCCTCATCAAAGGCAATCTCACCGCCGCCGATTATGAAGAAGACGTGGCACGCGACCCGCGCGTCGATGCGCTGCGCGACAAAATGGAGTGCGTCGAGAAAAAAGAATGGACGCAGGATTATCTCGATCCGAAAAAGCGCTCCATCGCCAACGCGATCCAGGTGTTTTTCAAGGACGGCAGCAAAACCGCCAACGTTGCCGTGGAATATCCCCTCGGCCACCGCCGCCGCCGCAAGGACGGCATCCCGCTGCTCGAAGCCAAGTTCAGAACCAATCTCGCGCGGCGTTTTGCCGACAAACAGCGCGCGGCCATCTATGATTTGTGCAAAGATCAGAAAAAACTCGAAGCCACGCCGGTGCATGAGTTTGTCGACCTGTTTGCCCTTTAACGCCTGAAGGAGAACCCGATGATTCGCCATGCCTTGTTGATTGCCGCCGCATGCCTTGCCACGCCCGTGATCGCTCAGGACATGCCCAAAATGAAGTCTGGTCTCTGGGAAACCACCACCACGACAGCCGCCGCGCAGAAAGGCGCGAAAGGCCATGCGTCCCAAACCACCATGTGCATCAACGAAGCGGTGCAAAAGCAAATGATGGATTTCGGCAAGACGATGGGTGCCCAATGCAGCAAGAACACCACGCGCCGCGACGGTAATAAATACATCGGCGAGGCCGAGTGCAATTTCGGCGGTTCCACGATGAAGTCGCAATCCGTCGCGACCTTCACCAGCGACACGTCCTATCGCGTCGAATCCCGCTCGACGTTCTCGCCGCCGATGGCCGGCATGGGAGAATCAAGCACCACACAGGAAGCGAAATTCGTGGGCCCCTGCCCCGCGGGCATGAAGCCCGGTGACATGACCATGGGCGGAAAAACAATAAATATCACCGAGATGGCGAAAATGATGAACAAGGGCGCGAAGTAGTAGCGCGTCATACCGCGGCATCGTGCTGCCGCCCGGCGCGCGGACAATCATTTTCACGATTGACCGCCGGTTGATTCATCGATAGAGTTTTAGTCAGGCATACCAGTTTGTCACATCCACCCTTGGGTTCAGGAGCAATATGCAGGCTCCCCAAGTTCCCGGCAACGAAGCCGCGCGACTCATCGCGCTGGAGGGGTATCGCCTGCTTGACACGCCCGCCGAGTCGATCTTCGACGACATAACGGCGCTGGCGGCGGGAATCACACAAGCACCGATCTCGCTAATCAGTCTGGTCGACAAAAAACGGCAGTGGTTCAAGTCCCAATTTGGACTGCCGAATATTCACGAAACACCCCGCGACATCGCCTTTTGCGCGCATGCCATTCTGCAATCCACGCCGTTTATCGTGACCGACGCGCTCAACGATGCGCGTTTTGCCGATAACCCGCTGGTCTCGAAGCCTCCCCATATCCGGTTTTACGCGGGCATCCCGCTCATCACACACGAAGGCCACGGCTTGGGCGCCCTGTGCGTGATTGATCGCGAGCCTCGCACCTTATCCGATGGCCAACTCGCGGATCTGCATTGCCTTGCCCGCCTGGTTATAGCGCTATTCGAAGCACGCGCGAATCGCGACTTTCTCCAGGATGAACACAGCGCGCTCACTCAAAGCGAACAACGTCTGCGCATGCTCACCGATGCGTCGCCCGCCCCCATCGGCTACATTGATCGCACGCAGCGTTATCGTTTTGTTAACCGTGCGTACGAGCGTTGGTTCGGCAGACCACGCGAAAGCATCATCGGCCTTACGATGGAAGCGTTGCTCGGGCCGGACGCCTATGCGAGAGCAAAGGCGCCCTTTGAACGAGCGTTAAACGGCGAAACGGTGACTTATGAGAACTACGCGCTAGGCCAGGACATGCGGCACGTTCAGGCCAACTATGTCCCCGACCATGGACCGGAGGGCGTGCGCGGCGTATTCGTGCTGTCGAGCGACATTACATCGCGGGTGGAAGACGAACTGCGGCGTCAAAATGAGTCACTGCACGCGATGAGCGCGCTGCTGCGCGATAACATCGAAGCGGAAAGAAAACGCATCGCCCACGCACTGCACGACCAGATGGGGCAAGACCTCACCGCCTTGCGCATGCATGTGGACCGCATGCAAAGACGTGGCGGCGAAGATACCGTGATGGGCGATATTGTGCGGCAGATGCAGCAGATTCTTGACGACGCGGGCGCCGCCATACGGCGCGTCATTGCTGATCTGCGCCCTCTCGCACTTGATGACTTGGGCGTCGCCGTGGCCGCCAAATCATTGACGCGGGAAGTCGAGCGGGTCAGTGGCGTGAGCATCGACCTGACCGTCACCGGCGAGTTCGCGAAGCTGCACGATGCGTGTCAGACGGGGCTGTATCGCATCTTGCAGGAATGCCTGACCAATATCGTGAAACATGCGCGGGCCACCGAGGTGATTGTGCGAATGATCCGCGACGCAGATTGGATTGAACTCGTGGTAACTGACAACGGGTGCGGATTTACCGATCAAACCCGCGGCCATCCCGGCCACTATGGATTGCTCGGCATACACGAACGAGCCAACGCGCTGGGCGGCACGGCCGCCATCGAGAGCACGCCGGGACACGGCACAAAAGTGACGATCAGTCTGCCGGTGACGCAAGCGTGTTTGAATAACAAATGAGGCGCTGTTCGTGCCCGACAAAATCAAAGTCCTGATCGTCGATGACCACGCCGTGGTTCGCGCGGGCCTGAAATCGCTAATCAACGATCAGCCGGACATGGTGGTGGCCGGAGAAGCCGCCGGCGTCGCACCGGCGCGCGCGTTGCTGGGTTCGACTGCTTTCGATGTACTGGTGCTCGACTTGACGCTCTCCGGCGAAACGGGATGGGATTTGCTCGAAATCGCAAAGCGCGGGGGCCGGCCACCCGCGGTGCTCATTCTGAGCGCCTATCGCGAAGACACGTATGCCATCCAGGCGCTTAAGCGCGGGGCGGATGGGTATCTGAATAAGGAAAGTGCCGCTGAATACCTGCTTGCCGCGATACGCCGCCTTGCAGCCGGCGGCAAATACATCAGCGCGGCGCTAGCCGAAGCCTTTGCCCGGACTTTGGGCGAGGTGGAAATCGCGCCGCATAAAGGGCTGACAGCGCGGGAATTTACCATTATGCAGCGTATTGCCGGCGGCAAAAGTCTGGTGCTGATTGCAGAGGAGCTCCACGTCAGCCCCAAAACCATTACGACTTATCGCAGCCGCATACTCGACAAGCTGGGGCTGGAAAACAATGCCGGGATCACCCGCTACGCCCTCGAAAAGGGATTGCTCGATCCGCGTTAAAACGGTAGCGCCGCCTTATCCTGTCGGCAAAAGTATGGCGGCACTGCGTGCCAGCCTGGTGCGGATGGCCGCCGATAGGGGATCCCTTACAACCGTAAGGTAAGCCCCAGCCTCTGCTACTGTTTCCCCCGCGCTGAATTCAGCGTTTGCCGATAGTGCGCCCGCGTTTGATCTGGGATGATCCTGTACAGAGCAGCAACCTGAACAGGGAACGATATGAACGGCACGCCTATGAAAGTAATGCTGGTGGAAGACTCGCCACGTGTGCGCCAAAGTATTAAGCACATGTTAAGTGAAATCGCCGGGGTCGTCGTGAGCGGCGAATTCAGCGCCGCCGGCGAGGCGATCAGGGGCATTGACCTGCTCCGCCCCCACTTGATCATTCTCGATATCGGATTACAAAACAGTAATGGATTGGATGTGTTAAGCCACGTCCAGGCAGTGCATCCCGACATCAGAACCATTGTGTTTAGCGACCGCACGAGCGACGAGTACCAGACGCGCATATCCCAACTGGGCGCAACGCATTTTTTCAATAAGACCGGCGAAACGGAAAGCCTTTTCAATGCCGTCGTCGCGATGTCCGTCCAGTCCGCTCAAGCGGCTGGAAATTGATGCAAAAAATGAAAACCCTGAAAATCAAGCGCAGCCTTACGAATGCGATTTTGGATTACGCGGCACATTTTGTGTTTTTTATAGTGCGGCGTTACAGGCAATACGGCGGGAGCCAAACCGGACTGTTCAAAGCACCATTACGGCTGTTGACGCCGGCGCCCGTCCGTTGCCTGTTTGCCGTTTTCCTGGCGCTGCCCGCCGGCGCTTTGGCCCTTGAGCCTTCAGACATGGCGCGCCTGGGCGCCAGTGTCGTCCGTATCGAAGCCCGTGACGGCTTCGGGCGCGTTAACTCGGGCTCCGCGATCGTGGTCGCGCCACATACCCTGATCACCAGCTGCCATGTGGTTGTGAATGCGCGCATCATAGACGCTACTGGCGCCACGGGACGCTACGCGGCGCGTTTGGTGCGCGCGCACACGGCGCGTGACTTGTGTCTGCTCGATGCGCCCGGCCTGGAGGCCGCCGCAATCAATTTGGGCGCCACCACGGAAAAGCGCGCAGGCGACACCATTAGCGCCGTAGGGTATCCCGCCGGTAGCGCACTGACCTGGAGCCACGGCAAAATCGAGGGGTTATTTCCCGTCAATGGCGCCGGGCGCGTGGTTCAGGGTTCCGCCATTTTCAACCCCGGCGCGAGCGGCGGCGGACTGTTCGATGGCGAAGGGCGGCTCATCGGCGTCCTGACGTTTAAACTCCGCGCCAGCGGCCCCTACCATTTTGCCGTTCCGGTGGAATGGCTTGTGTCCTTGATGCAAGATGATTCTGCTACGGCGACGGTATTCGCCGATAAGCCTTTCTGGCAGCACACGGACGAGCGGCAGCCGGTATTCCTGCGTGCGGCCTCACTCTCCGCCGATGGAGACTGTGCAGGATTGAATACGCTGGCCGCGCAGCGGCTTGCCCGCGACCCGAAAGACGCCGAGACCTTGCTGTTGGTACGGCACGCGCAACAATGCAGTGCATCCGCGCAAGCCCGGCGTCCCATGCTGAAATGGTTATTTGCCGCCCTGCTCCCGTGAACAACGCCATCCCCGGTTAACCCACAACTGGGTGACGACCAGGAAATAAAAAATAATTGTCAGACCGCGCGTGGCCTGATGGTTTTTCCGCGCTTGGGTGTCGGCGCGCCGGCTCGGTTTGCAGATATCTTTAGCGCCTGTTGCTTCAATAGTTCGATCAAGCGTCTTGCGGCAGGCGAGCGGTATCCGTCGCTACGATAGACCATAGACAGGCTGCGGGTATGACGCAATTCGTGTACCGGCAACTCAACCAAGGCGTATTTTTGCGCTTGCTGCCGCACGAATTCCCGCGAACTGAACGCCACATAGTCCGCGGACGCGATGGCTGGAATCCTGACCGCCTGCGAGTTAGTGTCCATAGCCACAAAAGGTGTCGCAAGTCCTTTCTTATGGAACGCTTGCGTCAGAAAAGTCAGTAGCGGAAGCGAGGCGCTGCTCGTCAACGCCCAGCGTTCCTGCGCCAGATCTTCGAGCGTAACCTGCTTGAATTTCGCCAAGCGGTGCGTGGCGGACGCAAAAACGACATCCGCGTCCTCGTACAAAACGTCATGTGTAACCCCTGCAACCACGGCGCTCCATTCCTGCACGACGAAAAAATCCAGCTTGCCCTTCTGCAACGCGCTCAACAGCAGCTCGGGGTCGAGCACGGATACCGTGAGGCGAACCCGTGGCGCCTCATGCGATAACAATTGGCAAGCATCCGCCACCAGGTGCTCCGCGGCGCCCGCCACAGTACCGATATACAGATGCCCGGCAAGTCCCTGTGCAAGGTCCGCCGCCGCGTGCCGAATATCGTTGATCATGGCCTGCAATGGCCCGATCCACCCTGACAGCTCCTGACCCACCGGGGTCAGATTGATGCCCCGCCCTGCCCGATTCACCAGCTTGGCGCCCAGCGATTTTTCCAGTCGGCGCAAACTCTTGCTCAATGCGGTGGCGCTCAGCCCCAGCACATCAGCGGCGCGCGCAATGTTTCGTTGCTCTGCCACAACCGCGAAATAACGCATATCCCGAAGTTCCATAGCCGTTATTGCATAACCAAAATTCAGCAATCACTGAAAATAGGATAATTGCACATGTAGATAAAAAGCGCCATTATGCGTCGCGTTCGCTCAATTTGGAATTGAGGCAGGCAGCAAGGCACCTCACCGCCGCACTGCACTCCTCAAGAGGGGCCGGCGGTCGCCGGCAAATGACAACAGTTGAATGGAGGAGACTTAGGTACGTTTGATTTAGGAGACCGACATGAGCAAATTACTTGTTACCGCACTGGCTTTAATCGTTGTTGTCCTTGGAGGTTGCGCCAATATGCCAAGTGACGTTATTGGCACCGGCGCAACTAGCGCCGATGGTCCCTTCGGGCGAGACTACCTGCCCGTGGCACCCCAGACGCCTTGGTATAGCGAATAAAAGCAGGCAGCTTTTCCGCTTCGTTTATTCGCAGCAAGACAACGGGGGGGGGGCGACCGCCTCCCGTTTGACGTGTTGCGTAAGCGTGAAGTGCGGGCGGCACAATACATCCCAGCGTACATCCCAGCATACATCCCTGCGGTCGTGTTTTATCGACCACCGATAGCCGCATTCACCCGCGGCATCACCTGCTCCGCCATCAACTGCATCGAGCGGCGCGCGAGTTTCGGGTCCACCCAGTCGTGGCCGCAATACAGCAGCGTGCCGAAGTCGCCGATGGTGTCGCGAAACTTGAGGATTTGCTCCACCACCGAATCCACACCGCCGGCGATCACCAGCGTGTCGAGCAAAAATTCCACGGTTAACGCCGAATCCGGCATCGACAAATCCGGTTTGTAAATGTTGGCGCTGCCGCGCGCGAGACGCTTGGTCAGCAGATTCCAGAAATAAAAGCCATACGGGCCTTCGCGCGTTTTCGCGTAGCGTTGCGCCGCCGCCTCGTCATCGGCGACAAAAATGCTTTTGCATACGCGCCAATCCTGACGGTCTGCTTTTAAACTCGCCAGCTCGCAACCTTTCTCGTAGCCTGGAAAATGCGTTGCCACCCAGTTCGGTTGCAGAAAATTCGCCGAAATCGGTTTCCAGCCGCGCTGTGCGGCTGCGACAATGCCCTTGGAGTACGGCTCCACCACCGTCACCACAATCGGCGGATGCGGCTGTTGATAGGGTTTCAACATCTCGCCTTGCCCCACGCCGGGAATGGTCGTTTCGCCCGTGGTGATATTCCAGAATTCGCCTTTCAGATCGTACGGCGACTTGCCTGCCCAGATACCGAGGATGTGATTGATCGACTCGACATACATTTTGGTGCGGACGTGCTTGATATTGCCGAACAACTCTTGATCGGAACGCAAGCCGCCCGGCCCGATGCCGAACAGAAACCGCCCTTCAAGCATGTGATCGATCATCGCCACATTCGCCGCCACCGCCGCCGGGTGGCTGTTGGGCAGATTCACCGTGCCGCTGCCGAGCTTGATCTGCTTGGTCTCGTGCGCGAGGCTCGCAATAAATGCCAGGCACGACGGAATGTTTTCGCAGATATCCGTGGTGTGCTCGCCGATACGTCGTCGGCGTCCAGCGCCAGACAAGGCCAGTCGGCCAACAAAGCGTCCACCGGCTGAAGACAGG
>JANPOH010000148.1:0-10203 GCA_031427895.1 Betaproteobacteria bacterium | reverse complement strand
GCACCATCGCCGGAAAATTAAACGGCGTGATGCCCGCGCACACACCCAGCGGTTGGCGCAGCGAATGGCAATCGACGCCGCTGCCGACTTCCTCGCTGTGCTCACCCTTCATCAGATGCGGGATGCCCATGGCGAATTCGACCACTTCGAGGCCGCGCTGCACCGAACCGCCCGCGTCCGACAGCGTCTTGCCATGCTCGGCGGTAATCAGCGCCGCGAGTTCGCCGCGATGCGCGTCAATCAGCTCACGGTATTTCATCAGAATGCGCGCGCGGCGCAGCGGCGGCGTATCGCGCCATGCCGGAAACGCGGCCTGCGCGGCCGCGACAGCAGTATCGATATCCGCTTCGTTGCACAGCGGCACGCGCGCGGTAATCACACCGGTGGCCGGGTTGGTAATGTCACCCGCGCGGGTAGTCGCGGCGGCCGCAGGCTTGTTGTTGATCCACAGGGGAATGTTCTTCACGATTTGACTTTCAACAGGTTTGTTCATTACCGGCTCCGTCTGGTTTTGTATAGTCACCGTAGGGTGCGCATCGCGCACCGTTCAACTGCGCCACCGCGTGCGCGATGCACACCCTACTCACTACTCACTGAATGCAGCGACACCATTGTGAAAATTAACTAAGTATTTGATTTTAAACAATTTATTACTATTGCGCGTTGCGCCTCGCTTGATAGAGCTCGCGAAAAGTTTTTCCCTGCGGGGCGGGCAGATCACGCCCTTGAGTCCAGCCGCCGCCCAATGGCAAGTTGTGTATGAGTTTATCGCTGCTGCCCATCACCGCCAGCACGCGCGCGGCGATTTGGGTGAGCAGCGCATAAATCCGCGGGCGCTGCGCCGCCCAGCGCCACAGCGCCAGCCCCCAGGTTTCGGTGCGCGGCTTCAAGCCTTGTGCAAATTGTTTCTCGCGCAACTTACGCATCAAATCCGGCAGCGGAATTTTCACCGGACACACCACGCCGCACTGATTGCACAAGGTCGAGGCATTGGGCAAATCCAGCGCGTTTTCCAAACCCACATAGGTTGGCGTGAGTATCGAACCCATCGGCCCCGGATACACCCAGCCATAGGCATGGCCGCCGACGCTTTGATACACCGGGCAATGGTTCATGCACGCGCCGCAGCGGATGCAACGCAACATGTCCTGCATCTCGCCACCCAACAACTGGGTGCGCCCGCCATCGAGCAGGATGATATGAAAATATTCCGGGCCGTCGGTGTCGCCTTCGCGTTTTGGACCAGTCGTTACTGAAATGTAGTTCGTAATCGTCTGCCCCGTGCCGTGACGCGGCAGCAAACGTATCAGTGTCGCAATGTCTTCCAGCGTCGGCACGACCTTCTCGATGCCGGTGATCGCCACATGCACGCGCGGCAGCGTCGTCACCATGCGCCCGTTGCCTTCGTTGGTGACAATCAGCGTCGAGCCGGTTTCCGCGACAATAAAATTCGCGCCGGAAATGCCCATGTCCGCGCTGACAAAATGCGGGCGCAGTTGCTCGCGTGCCTCGCGGCACAACTCAGGGATGCCGGTCTTGCGCGGCAGGTGATGTTTTTCCGCGAACAAATCCGAGACCTGATCCTTCGATTTATGCACCACCGGCGCGACAATATGCGACGGCGGCTCTTTCGCCAGTTGCAGAATGTATTCGCCCAGATCGGTTTCCACCACCTGCACACCCGCGGCTTCGAGCGCATCGTTCAGCGCGCATTCCTCGCTCACCATCGATTTCGACTTCACCGCCTTTTTCACGCCGTACTTCGCCGCCAACTCGCACACGATGCGATTCACATCGGCGGCGTTTTCCGCCCAGTGCACCACCGCGCCACGCGCCGTGGCGTTGCGCTCGAATTCCTCCAGATACAAATCCAGGTGGTCGAGCGCGCGCGCGCGTATCTCGGCTGCCGCGTCGCGGATAGCCGGAAAGTTTTCCAACTCCGCCACGCGATCAGCGCGCCCCTTGACGAAATTACCCTGAAGCTTTTTCAGCGCGCCTTGAAGCGTGGCGTCGGCGAGCTTCTCGCGCGAGCGGGATTTGAATTGGTGGGAGGTGAGTTGCATGGGTGACGGAGAATGCTACACCAGAACACAGCTCACCGAGGCCTGCCGCCCGCCTGCAACGCCAGCACATCCCAAACCGCCCGATTGCAAGGCGTAGGCACCCCAAATTTTTTACCCAGTTGCACTACCCCGCCGGCGAGCCATTCCACTTCCAGCCGGTTGCCGTTTTTCAGATCGTGATGCAGTGACGAATCCATGGTGCCGGGCACGCTGTCGGCGAATTTCAATCGGTCGTCGGCGTAGTTTTCCGGCAGCGCCACGCCGAGTGCTCGCCCTACCGCGACGGCTTCTTTCATCAGGTCGTGCAGGAAGGCGCGGGTTTGCGGGTGCTCGCGCACCGGGCCGATGGTGGCGCGCATGCTCGCCGTTGCGCCCGACAGGCCGACGAGAAAGGTGTATTTCTCCCACAGCGTGCGGCGGATGTCGTTGGAGAGTTCCGCCTGGATGCCCGCCTTAAGCAATGCCGCGAGCAGCGCTTCCGAGCGCGCGGATTTTTTCCCATCATATTCGCCAAACACCAGCCGTTGCAGCGTGCCGACCTGATGGATCACACCGGGACGCGCGATATGCGTGCCCACATACGCCACGCCGCCCATCAACGCTTTGTCACCAAAAACGCCGCGCAGGATGTCGTCTTTCACCACGCCGTTTTGCAGCGAAAGCACCGCAGTGTTGGGGCCAACGATGGGCAGCAGCGATTTCGCCACGGCTTCGGTATCCCACAGTTTGACGGCGAAAATAATCAAATCCGGCGTGCCTGCCGACAGCGGATCGTCGGTGACGTTAACCGGGTTGATAAGCACGTTGCCGTGCGCTTCGCTTTCGATCAGCAAACCGTGTTCACGCATCGCGGCGAGATGCGCGCCGCGCGCGACGAAGGTGACGTCGCAACCTGCCCTCGTAAGACGCGCGCCATACAAGCCGCCCACGCCGCCGGAACCCATGACGAGTATTCTCATTTTTCCTTTAAAAACAAATAGTTACGTAAATACATTCAACGCACTGGGTTCCGTGTCAAGCCCGGAACGACGGTGGTGATTGTCGCGGCGCTTGCGTGTGACGCCTCTTTCGACACGCACCAACACGCACCATAAAGCGGTTTTACTTTAGCGCCTGCGGCACAAACGCCAGCGCGCCAGCGTCACTATGCCTGATTTTTGCCCCGCAGTTCCGCCAGCATATTGCAAAACATCGCGCCCTGCTCCAGCGCGTCGTCCAGCGCGATATGCGTGTGCGGCAGCGGATCGTTCCAGCGCGCGGGCATGTGCTCCTTGGTGGTGCGGCTCCAGGTGGTGTTTTGCAGCGCCATGCCGAGCGTGCGCAGATCAATGCCCGAATGCCCGAACGGCGCGGCGCGCGCGAAGCGGATGAGATACCACTGCACAAACATGAAATCAAACGTCACGGGGTAGGCTACGAACACCGGCGTGCCGGGCAGCGATCTCACCCACGCCACGCAATCGTTCATCGCCTTTTCGGGCGGCAGGCAGTTTTTGCGATGCGCCTCCCACGCGGGCTGTTGCGTCTGCCACCACGCCATGGTGCGCGGATGCCCGGTGGCACCGGGCAGCGTTTCAAGATTGGCGCTGAACGTGCCGATCAGTGTTTTGTCGGCCAGATACGCCGCGCAGCCGATGGAGAGCATCGAATGCGGGCCGGGTATCGGGCCGTCGGTTTCGACGTCCACGCTGACGTAGATTTCGGGGGTGTCGGTGGTTTGCGTCATGCCATGCCTGATTCACGAAACTTAAAATTACCGTCGTTCCCGGTAGAAAAATGAATCGCGCTCACAACGCCCGCAGCGACTCAATCACCTTGCGCTTGACCACCAGGCCCTCGACGCGCCGCCGTTCGCGCTCACGCGACGCGCGCTCGGACGGTACGCGAATTTCGCTCACGCCGGGCTGCTTCGGCAGCGCCTTCATTTCACGCACGTACTGCGACATGCGTTTCTTGAAGTCGTTTCCGGGCAGCATGATTTCGGGGTTAATCACCCAGAACAAAAAGCCGTAATCGAGCACTTCATCGCGGATGATCGCCGAGCCCGCCAGCAATCCCAGCGCCTGTATGGCAAACGAGAGGCCATACCCTTTGTAACCGCCCCACGGCGCGACGCCGCCTTTTAGCGTGGCCGCCGCGTCGCGCGTCGGCTTGCCGTTTTCGTCAAAACCGATGCCTTCGGGTAGCGGTTCGCCCAGATGCGCGTGCATCATCACCTCGCCCCACATGAACGACGCCGTGCCGATGTCGAACGTGACCGGCCCTTCTTCCGACGGAAAACCCAAACAGATCGGATTGGTGCCCAGCGCGGGCCGCGCGGCGCCGGGCGGCACCACGCGCGGCTTGTTGCTGGCGGTGTGCATCACCACATAACCCTGCTCGACGATTTTTTCGACAAAGTAGGCATTGCGTCCGCTGTAGTAGGTGTTGTAGACGCCCACGCTGGCGATGCCCAGCGCCTTCGCTTTCTCGATGGCCTTGTGCGCGGCGTGATAGCAGGCGACGTAACCGATGTTGTTGCCGCCATCCATCAGCGCGGACACCGGTGTTTCTTTCACCACCTTGATCGGCGTGCGCCCCAGTTTGATTTTGTCCTCGCTCGCCATCGCCAGAATGCGCGGCAAGCCGGCGAACTTGTAGCCGCACAGCATGTTGTCGATCATCTGATCGACGACGATGCGCGCGTCCTCGGCGGTATAGCCGATGCGCTGCACGGCGGTTTCGCCGATGGCGCGGGCCTCCTCCACCTTGAGGCGGATGGTGTCGGGTTCGTCGGCGTCCAGCAGGACGGCATTTTTCGATTGATTTTCGGTGTTGCTCATTTTACTTTCTGTCTCAATGATTGGGCGGTCAAACCCATTCCCTCATCCCCAGCCCTTCTGCTCCGCTTCCAGTGTGCCCTTCCAGTGTGCCCTGGAAGCGGAGCAGAGGTACCGAGGGTGAGGGAAAAAGCAGCACCGAATGACTATGCACTACCTGCCCAATCTGCTGAAGCGACGACTTGGGGAATCACGGCACGTTGCCACATCGCTCATTGCAGAGCATACCGTTTGACCCGTGCGGCGTCCCATTCCAGTCCATTACCCGGTCTGCCGCTCGCCAGCGCGTTGCTGGCGACGTAATCATCATGACGCACCGGCTCTTCGATTCGGTTTCAAGGTCAATCAAAAGCAACGGCGCCTCGCGCACCGCTTGCGCGCCGGTGCCGAGCACATAGGTCATCGGCACGGTGATCGCGGTGGCGCGGATATTGCGTATCTTCAACCGCGGCGGGTTCATCTCGGCAACACCGCACCGCTACCGAAAATCATCACCCGCCAGCACTTGCGCCACATGCAGCACCTGCGTCGTCATGTCGCCACGCCGCCGCAAGCGGCCTTCGATATTCAGCATGCACCCCAGATCGCCGAGCACTACGGCCTCGGTTCCGTGCGCGGCCTTGCTGGCGGCGATGTTGTCGCATTTGCGATCGGCGATGTGCGTGGAGATGTCGCCGTACTTCACCGCGAACGCGCCGCCGAAACCACAGCAGGCTTCGCACTCGTCCATTTCTTTTAGCGTGATGCCCTCGACTTGAGCCAGCAGCGCGCGCGGCTGCGCCTTCACGCCGAGTTCGCGAAGGCCGGAACAAGAGTCATGATAAGTACATGTTTTTAATGATGTTTTTGACTTTCTCTCATACTTCATTACCGTCACCAGAAACTCCGTCAACTCGTACGTACTCGCGCACAAGGCCTGCACACGCCCAAGTTCCGGCTGGTCGCGAAACAAATCCGGGTAGTGCGTGCGGATCATGCCCGCGCACGAACCCGACGGCGCCACTACGTAATCGCAGTCCTCGAATTCGGCGAGCACCTTGCGCGCCAGCGCCAATGCCGATGCGCGATCACCGGCGTTATAGCCCGGCTGCCCGCAACAGGTTTGTGTTGCGGGAACCACCACATCGCAGCCCGCCGCCTCCAATAACTTCAACGCGGCGAAGCCGATGCTGGGACGCATCAGATCGACGAGACAGGTGACGAAAAGACCAACTTTCATTTAGCGATACAACCCCTGCTTCACCAGCCACGCCTGAATCAAATCGGCGACCTGATCGCTATTGCGGTCCATCATAATCATGTGCGAGTTGCCCTTGATGCCGATCTGCGGCAGATCCACCACATCATATTTCCCGCCGGCGGCTTTGACCTGTTCCAGAAATTTGAGTTGGTTGCCGCGTATCGTCGGCCAGCGCGCGTCCTCCTCAATGTAGTCGCCATACAGCGCGAGTATCGGCGTGTTTTTCAGGTTCGCAATGAGCTTGGGGTCGCCGAGGCCCGCCGGCTCCACCAATACCAATGCCTTTACCTTATCCGGCCGCGCCTGCGCCACCTTTTGCCCGAACGAACCGGATTGCGAGTGGATCAGCACCACGCACGGGCACACCTTATCGACCAACTCAGTGTAGGCGGCGATGATCGCGTCATCGGTGGTGGTCCAGCGCGGCACGCCCTGCTTGGTAAAGTTGTTGTAGCCTTCGGCGGGGAACTGGCTGCCGGACTTTAATTTCATTTTCGCCGGATCGCTGTTGTACGACCCCGGTCCCGCGCCGATGCGAAAGCGCATGAACGGATCTTCCTTGGTCAGGAATATCGGCTCACTTTTGAATACATCCGGGTACATCGCCCAGCCGGAGCGACCGCGCTCGACGGCATCGGAGTTAAACACCGACCAGCCTTTTTTGATGAAATAGTTCAACCAGCCCTCGCGTCCATCCGGCGTGGTCTCATACGTAACCCCCGACAAGCCGCCGCCGTGCCACATCAGCAGCGGCAACGCGCCCTTTTGATCCTGCGGAATGAAATATTGCACATACATCTGTTCGACCTGATACACGCCGTTCGGGTCTACCTTCGCCGGCACGCCGCCGGGCGTGAACTGCACCTCTTTGATCGGCTTGCCGGAGATGGTGACTTCACGCCCGCCGATGTGGAATGAACCCATCGATTTCAGGGCGATGGGGGCTTGATTGGCGCAACCCGCGAGTAATGCCAGTGCAACCATTGGTAGTATTTTCATTTCTTCTCCGTGAAAAATCCTGTGTTCAATGTTCGATGCGCCTTTAATCCACCCGCGCGCCACTATCCTTAACCACTTTGCCCCACTTCACCGCTTCTTTTTTGGTGTGCTCCATGAATTGTTCCGGCGTGCTGCCGATGGGCTCGATGCCGTCGCGCAGCAGGCGCTCGCGGATGTCCGGCGTTTTCAGCACTTTGGCGATTTCGTTGTAGAGCCGATCCACGATCGGCTTGGGCGTACCGCCCGGCGCGCACGCGCCTGCCCATGAGATCGCCTCGAAGCCGGGCACGCCCTGTTCGGCGATGGTGGGTATATCCTGCATCGTCACGAAACGCTGGCCGCTGCTGATACCGAGCACGCGCAGCTTGCCCGCCTTCACGTGCGGCATGGAGCTTACCGGCTGATCGAACAGCATCACCACCTGCCCGCCGATGAGATCACCCATGATTTGCCCGCTGCCTTTGTACGGCACATGCACAAGTTTCAGCCCGGCGACCGATGCAAAATACGCCGCCGACAAATGCGACGCCGTACCAATGCCCGACGACGCATAGTTGATTTCGCCGGGGCGCGCCTTGGCGACCGCGATGAATTCACGGATATTTTTCGCCGGCAGCGACGGATGCGTCACCACGATATACGGCAGCGACCCGGTTTGTGTGATGTGCGCGAAACCTTTCTCGGGATCGTACGGCAGCTTGGCATACAAGAACGGCTGAATCGCGAACACGCCGGTGGTGCAGGCGAAAATCGTGTAGCCGTCGGGCGGCGCTTTGGTGGCGGCTTCGGCGGCAATGTTGCCGCCCGCGCCGGGCCGGTTATCGACCACGACCTGCTGGCCGATATTTTTGGACATCTCCTGCGCGATGATGCGCGCGACGATATCGGTCGAACCGCCGGGCGCGAAGCCGACGAGAAAGCGTATCGATTTTGCTGGAAACGGTTGCGCCAGCACTGGCGCGGACATTGTTCCAGCAATTGAAAATATCAATAAAAACATATGCTTACTAAGCATGACTTCTCCTGAAAAACCTGTTTGTTTACTGCAACTGGATGCCTGCGGCTTTAACCACCTTGCCGTACTTTTCGAGATCATCGCGCAAAAAGCGCACAAACTCTTCGGGCGTGGTGCCTCTGCTTTCGATATTGATTTCCGCGTAGGTTTTGCGGGTATCAGGGTGTTGCATGACCGCGCGTGTCGCTTCGTACAAGCGCTTGACGATAGGCCCCGGCAGCCGCGCGGGGCCATAAATACCATACCAACCGGAGATTTCATAACCTTTCAGGCCCGACTCGTCGAGTGTCGGCACCTCGGGAATCTGATCGCTGCGCTTCAGGCCGGTAAACGCAAGGCCGCGCAGGCGCTCGGCCTTGACGAAAGGCACCGCGGCGGGGCTCGATGCAAAATTCATGGCAATCTGGTTGGCGAGCACATCGTTGATGGCAGGCCCGCCGCCCTTGTACGGCACGTGCGTGATTCTGACGCCAGCCATCAGACAGAATAATTCTCCCGCGAGATGCTGCAAATTGCCCACACCTGCCGAGGCATAAGAAAATTTTCCCGGCGCCGCGCGCGCGGCATCCACCAACTGCTGCACCGTGCGATGCGCAAATGTGGGATGCACCACCAGCACCAAGCCGCTCGATTTCACGATTTCGCTGATCGGCGTCAGATCGCGCAGCGAATCGTACGGCAGCTTGCGATAGACGTGCGGATTGATTGTGTGCGAGCCGGAGGTAATCAAGATCGTATGCCCGTCGGGCGCCGCGCGCACCACGAGCTCGGTGCCGATAATACTGTTGGCGCCGGCGCGGTTATCCACCACGATCTGCTGGCCCAGCACCGCGCTCAAGCGATGCGCGAAAATGCGCGCAATCACATCCGGCCCACTGCCCGCCGACGAGGGAACAACGAGGCGGATCGGCCTATCAGGATAGGCTGCGAGGGCAACAGCACTCGAAAGAAAAAAAACCGTGACACCGATCGCAAAACGAAGAGCCGCACGGAACAGTTTATTCATACTAAGCATGAAACTTCTCCCGCCTGAATTCAATGGCACTAACCCAAGCAACTGCAGGCTGAAGTTCCTTCATCACCCCAACCTGCAACACCCCAACGCAAATTCGACACCCCGCGTGTGCCCGCAATCCGCCTCGAACGCTCAAGCCGAATTCTCGCGGCAGCGCCAGTCGCGGCTGCCCAAACGCTCTGACATTGCCGGTTTCCGGTCACGCCATCCCAATCGGCTCCGCCAGCGGCTCCACCACCGCCCCCGGTCGCGCCCGCATCATGTCGTGCAACTCGCTACGCACCTGCGCATAACCCGGATCGTCGAACAAATTGTTCATCTCACCCGGATCGTTCGACAGATCGTACAACTCACCCGCTCCCGATTCGAGTTCAAACGTGCATTTGTATTTTTTGGTGCGCACTGTGCGCAGCTTCAACACCACACCGCAACGCGACGGATGCAAGTGCCACTCGCTGTACGCCACGTCGCGCGTCTCGGCGCCGCCGCGTAACAGCTTCACGAGGCTGCGGCTTTGCAGTTCGGCAGGCTTCGCCACACCGGCGGTTTCGTAAAACGTCGCCGCGAGATCGAGTGTCGATACCGGCTCCACCACCAACTGGCGGCTCGCCACGCCCGGCCCGCGCGCGACCATGGTCACGCGCAGCAGGTCTTCATACGGCGTCGGGCCTTTGAGATACAAGCCGTGATTGCCCAGCAATTCACCGTGATCGGTGGTGTAAATCACCAGCGTGTTGTCAGCGACACCCGCGGCTTCGAGCGTGCTCATGATGCGCCCGACGTTGTGATCGATCTGCGAAATCATGCCGTAGTAGTTGGCAGTCATCTCCGCAAGTTGCGCATCGGTTTGGTCGGGCACGCGCGAGCCTTCGGCGCGAAACTTGAGCATTTCCGGATCGGCGAGCTGCGGTTTGCCTTCGAGTTGGGCCTTGTGCCACCATGGCCGGCGCTCGAGATCGCGCGTGCGGTGTTTCGGCAGCACCATGTCTTTCGGGTCATACATCAAGCTCCACGGCTCGGGACAATCAAACGCGTGATGCGGATCCGGAAAC
>JANPOH010000147.1:0-18037 GCA_031427895.1 Betaproteobacteria bacterium | reverse complement strand
GCACGCGGCTTCGCGCAAGTGGGCGTGGTGAAGGTGCTCGAAGCGGCCGGGCTGGAGGCCCACGTGGTGGTGGGCACCACTTCCGGCGCGCTGGTCGCGTAAATTTACGCGGGCGGTATGACGGCGCACACGCTGGAAGCGCTGGCTCTGGCGCTGGAAGACAATGAAATTTTTGACTTCACGCTTTTTGGTCCCGGCGCGGTCGAGGGCGCGCGCTTGCAGCACTATGTCAATCAAAAATTGGACGGGCGTTTGATCGAAGCGCTGGTTAAACCATTTGCCGCCGTCGCGACAGAACAAGGCAGCGGGCGCATGGCGGTGTTTAATCGTGGCAACACCGGCATCGCGGTGCGCGCGTCGGCCAGCGTGCCCAAACTGTTCTGGCCCGTCACCATCAATGGACTGGCCTATGTCGATGGCGGCGTGGCGAGCCGGGTGCCGGCGGCGCTGGCGCGCGAGATGGGCGCGGATGTGGTGATTGCGGTGGATATTTCACGCCGCCCCGCGGACGATGCCGATGCCGCCGATGTGGTGATACGGCCGCAAACGGTGCGCTCGCGCATCAATGATTTTCAGCACCGGCAGGCGAATATCGCGGCGGGCGAGGAGGCGGCGCGGGCTGCGTTAGCCCGCATCCACGAGCGGATCGCGGCGGCGGCGGCGCGCAATGCGCGCGCGGCGGTTCAATAGCGGGGCGCGGTGGTTCAATAGCGGCGTGAGACGGTCGGCCTGAGCACCTGAGCAAATCCGCGAATTTCACGAATAGCGGTTCAGTGAACCTTCGCGGTGTTTGCGAGCAACAGCGCCGGGATATCCGCCGCCGGGACGGGTTTGCCATACAGATAACCCTGATATTCATCGCACTTGAGCCGGGAAAGAAACTGCAGTTGTTCTCTGGTTTCCACGCCTTCGGCCATGGTTTTTAATCCCAACTGTTTGCTCATGGCGATGATGGCGGACACAATGGCCGCGTCGTTGGAATCGACCGTGATATCGCGTATAAAAGACTGATCGATTTTGATTTTGTTCACCGGGAAACGCTTCAGGTAGCTCAGGCTGGAATAGCCGGTGCCGAAGTCGTCGATGGCGAGCATGACGCCCATTTCACGCAGCGCGAACAGTGTTTTGATGGTCTGCTCGGCGTGCTTCATGATGCTGCTTTCGGTGATTTCCAGCGTCAGCCATTTCGGCTCGATCCGGGTCTCGTCGAGCACCGTTCTGATCAGTTGCAATAGATCGCTGCGGCGGAATTGCGGCGCGGCGATATTGACCGATATCGGCACCAGCGGCAGGCCGGCGCTCTCCCACGCCGTGCATTGTTGGCATGCGTTGCGCAGAATCCATTCGCCGATGGGCACGATCAAGCCGGTGTCCTCGGCCAGCGGTATGAAATCGCTCGGGCCGATACGGCCCAGCTTGTCGCTGTTCCAGCGTATCAACACTTCAATCCCGACGAAGGCGCCACTGCTGATCTGCAACTGCGGCTGAAAATACAGTTCGAACTCGTTGCGCTCCAGGGCGTGCCGCAATTCGACTTCCATGTTCAGGCGGCTCGCCGTATTGGTATTCATATCCGCGCGGTACAGTTGCCAGGAGTTGCGTTCCTGCTTGGCGTGGTACATCGCGATGTCCGCGTTTTTCAGCAACTCGTCGCGATTGAAATCGTCGACGGGGTAGACCGTGATGCCGACGCTGGTGGTGGTGAAAATTTCGCCGGATTCGGTATCAAAGGGCAGCGCGAAAGCGCCTTTGACTTTATCGGCCACGGCGGTGATTTCGTCGATGTTCGGTACGTTCTCGACCAGGATGGTAAATTCATCGCCGCCGAGGCGGGCGATGGTGTCCGTCGCGCGCAGCACGCCCGCGAGCCGCTCCGCCACCTGTTGCAGCAGGATGTCCCCGATGGCGTGTCCACGGGTATCGTTGACCTGTTTGAAACGGTCCAGGTCAAGATACAACACGCCCAGCAGCAGGTTGCTGCGCTTGGCGCGCAGCATCGCGGCTTCAAGGCGGTCAAGCAGCAGATAGCGATTGGGCAATCCGGTCAGCGCATCGTATTGCGCCATGAACGCCAGGCGTTCCTCGGTCTGCCGGCGCTTGGAAAAATCATGCAGGATGCCGAGTATCTGGAGGATGCCGCCTTCGTTATCCAGCATCGGCACGTAAGTTGCCAGGATGGAGACTTGCTTTCCGCGCAGCGTAAACGTGGCTTCCACCGATTGGGTGGTGTGTGTGCTGCGCGCGCGCGCGAGCGCCGGCAGATAATGGCCCGTGATGTCGGCGGGCAGCAGATCTTCGTCACGCAAGCCCATGATCTCGGCGCCCGGCTTGCCGAACAGAAGGGCGCCGCGGTCGTTGACAAATTTCAGCCGCAGATTGGCGTCGTAAATAACGAACACGTCGGGTATGCCGTTAAGCGCCATGCGGAACAGCCGTTCGCTGGATTCGAGCTGTTCGAGCAATGCTTCCGTTTGTGAGGCGTCGCGATGCACGCCCACGATGCCGGTGATTTTGCCGCGGCCATCGCGTATCGGCGCGTAACTGCTGGCCACGGTAATGCGTTTGCCGTCCTTGTGTGTGCGCTGTGTCGCCCAGCCATCCACGTTTTCCCCGGTCAGCACACGCGGGCTGCCCGTCAGCAATTCAGCGCGCAGGCTTTCGGGAATGGCCGATCCCACCGTGCGGCCGATGGCTTCTTTTTCGGTATATCCGAACAGTTTTTCGGCGCCGGGATTCCAACTGATAAATTGCCCCGCGAGATTGGCGCTGGTGATGGCGTCCGCGGATGCGTTAACCGCGGCCGCCCGTTGCGCGCGCTCGGCCTCGACACGCCGCCGCGTGGTGATGTCTTCAAAGGACACCACGACCGCGGCCGGTATGCGTTTGCCGGGCGCGAATATGGGTTTGGTGTTCAGCGAAAGCCAGCGTATCTTGCGTCGCGGCAAGCGAATGCCGACCACCACATTTTTTATGCCCTTGCCGGTACGCAGCGTTTTACGAACGGGAAAATCGCGGGACGGGAGTTCGAGGCCATCTTCGCGGATGGCGTGCCACAGGGCGTCGCTGCGCAGGGCGCGCTCGATTTCACGCGGCGTCAGGCCCAATATGGATTTCGCGCTGGTATTGGCCGCGATGACATGACCGTTGGCGGAGATGAGAACCACGCCTTCAGCAAGCGCATCGAACAATTCATGGTAGCGCTTTTCGGTGAGTACGGCCGTTGACTCGTCACGAGCGCTTTGGCGTGGCGGCGGCTTTTTTTTCTCAATAGTCATCGTAAGCGTATCCTACAGCAAAGTCATCGCGGGCAGTACCGGAAAAGCGCAGAGTGGAATGAGGGGATTTATTGGCGTAAAATTATAAATACAAGCTGGAGGGAGGGCGAAAAATTTGAATCAGCAGATGCCCCAGTATTTTTGAACGGCGGAACGTATCGACATGACCGTGTCGGAAGGTGCTTTTCAGCGGCCGGGATACGAGTTCTGCTGTTATCCGGTTATACCGTTAGTTAACATTGTTTACAATTTAGGCATCGAATTCATGGCAATAACCGGGCGTGCATTGGTGGTCGATGATATTGCATCCAATCGCATGGTTGCCAAGGCCATGCTGGAGAAGCTCGGCTGGTCGGTGCTGACCGCGACGGGCGGCAAGGAGGCGCTCGACACCCTCGGTACTACGCCCTGTGATCTGGTGCTGCTGGATATCAGCATGCCCAGCATGAGCGGCATGGAGGTCTGCCAGCGCATACGCTCCAATCCCGCCTTTGCCGATTTGCCCGTGATCGCCTATACCGCGCACGCGCAGCCGGAAGACCGGCGCAATTTTATTGCCAGCGGCTTTAATGAGGTGTTGCTCAAACCCGTCAATCGCGAAACGATGGCCAGCGTGGTGGCGGCGGTGACGCGGCATCGCGGGTCAGCCGGTGACGGGCAGAGTGCGGCGTGCTGAAACCCGGGCACGATTCCAATGGGCGATGCTCCACTGCCACACCGTGTCGATGTCTGGCGGGGTTGTCTCGCCTGCGCTGAGCCGTTCGTGCCGATAGTGCCGATCGTGCCATTCTTCAGGCACGGCTTGACCTAAAAACCGCAGCGCACGTACGATCTCAAGCGCCGGTTGCCGTAGATCGATGGCGCGAGCGAGCGTCTGCTTGGAAAGTTTCTCGCCGCGTTCGTTGACCGCCACCGGCAGGTGGGCGTAGCGCGAGGTGGGCAGGCCGAGCAGTTGTTGCAGGTAAATCTGCCGCGGCGTGGAATCCAGCAGATCCGCCCCGCGCACTATGTCGGTGATGCCCTGCGCGGCGTCATCCACCACCACCGCCAACTGATAGGCGAACATACCGTCGGCGCGGCTTACCACGAAGTCGCCGATATCCCTTTCGATATCCTGCGTGATAACGCCCTGAATGGCGTCGTCAAATGAAATGGGCGTGCTATTTGTCCGTACTCGCGTGGCGCGCGCTTCGCGGCCCGGCGGCAATCCGTTGCGGCAAGTGCCGGGGTAGACAAAACCTTCGATGCCATGCAGCGCGGAGTCGGCAATCTCGCGCCGCGTGCAGCCGCACGGGTAGAGCACGCCGCGCGCACGCAATTTTTTCAGCGCGGCGTGGTAGGCATCATTGCGTGTGCTTTGCGTCATCACGGTTTCATCCGCGCGCATGCCGAACACGTCCAGCGTGCGCAGAATGTCGTCCGCCGCGCCGGGCACGGTGCGTGGCGTATCGATATCGTCGATGCGTACCAGCCATGCGCCGCCGTGCGCGCGCGCGTCGAGATAGCTGCCCACCGCCGCCACCAGCGAGCCGAAATGCAGCGGGCCGGTGGGCGAAGGCGCGAAGCGACCGCGATAATGAGGGTGCGTATTCATGGCGGGACAGTTTATAGTATCGGCCTTGCCAATTCGTTATCCAAGGATGCGTATGAAAGTAAAAGCAGCGGTTGCGCTCGAGGCGGGCGCGCCTTTGGTGATCGCGGACGTTGATCTCGACGGCCCGCGCGCGGGCGAAGTGCTGGTGGAAATCAAGGCCACGGGGATTTGCCATACCGATGAATTCACGCGCTCGGGCGCGGATCCGGAGGGTTTGTTCCCGGCGATTTTGGGCCACGAGGGCGCAGGCATCGTGGTGGACGTGGGGCCGGGCGTGACCACGCTTAAAAAAGGCGATCATGTGATTCCGCTGTATGTGCCCGAATGCCGCCAGTGCGAGTACTGCGTTTCCGGCAAAACCAATCTGTGCCAGTCGATCCGCGTGACGCAGGGCGCGGGCGTGATGCCCGACGGCAGCAGCCGATTTTCGCTCGACGGCAAAAAGCTGTTTCACTACATGGGCACTTCCACGTTCTCGAACTACACCGTGGTGCCGGAGATTTCACTGGCGAAGATCCGCGAGGACGCGCCGTTTGACAAGGTGTGTTACATCGGTTGCGGCGTCACCACCGGCATCGGCGCGGTGATTAACACGGCGAAAGTCGAGCCGGGCGCGAACGTGGTGGTGTTCGGGCTGGGCGGCATCGGGCTGAATGTGATTCAGGGCGCGCGGCTGGCGGGCGCGAACATGATCGTCGGTGTTGATCTGAACCCGGCGCGCGAGACGCTGGCGCGCAAATTCGGCATGACGCATTTTGTGAATCCGCAAGAAGTCGAAGGCGATCTGGTGGCGTATCTGGTGAACCTGACCAAAGGCGGCGCCGATTACAGTTTCGAGTGCATCGGCAACGTCGATGTGATGCGTCAGGCACTGGAGTGCTGCCACAAGGGCTGGGGCGTGTCGGTGATTATCGGCGTGGCGGGCGCGGGGCAGGAAATCAAAACACGGCCGTTTCAGTTGGTCACCGGGCGTGTGTGGAAGGGCACCGCGTTCGGCGGCGCGAAAGGGCGCCGCGATGTGCCGAAAATCGTCGATTGGTACATGGACGGCAAGATCAACATCGACGATCTCATTACCCACCAGCTGGCGCTGGCGGATATCAACCAAGGGTTTGACCTGATGCACGCAGGCACGTCGATACGCAGCGTGGTGGTTTTTTAGCATGGATGTGCGGAATGAGCGTCCGCGGGAGGATGTCATGAACACCGCCGCCGCACACGAAGTCCTCGATTTCTGGTTCGGCGCGCCGGGGACGCCGTATCATGGAAAATCGCGCGCCGAGTGGTTTAAAAAGTCGCATGACTTTGATGCGGTGATACGCGGGAAATTTCAGCCGCCGTTTGAGCATGCCGAGGACATCGTCGCGCAGCGCGAATCGATGCGCTGCTTCGAATCACTGGGCAACGCGGACTTGCTGGAATGGGCGCGCAAGCACGCGGTCATCGTCGAGCGCTTCGGGCGCTTTCCGCACCGCAATGCCGTGCTGGGGCGCGTGTCGACGCCCGATGAAATAGAATTTCTCCGGCAACCCGGAGCGGGATTTTACGGTGTTATTTGCTAAGTATTTGTTTTTATTGATATTTTTATTTAAGGCATTGCGCGCGCGCCGGGCACAAGTGCGCTTGCCGGTGATCTAATTCAAACGATGAGCGTCCCTTTACGCACGGAACTGCCGTATTCGCCCGATAGCCGATGCCTGTTCGAGGGCATTGCCGATCTGCCGTGGGCGGTTTTTCTTGACAGCGGGCTGCATCATCCCGGCCAATCGCGCTACGACATTATCGCGGCGCAACCGTACATCCGGCTGGTGACGCGCGGCCAGATGACCGAGGTGCATGCCGACGGTGTTGCGCTGTCGCGCGAAGATCCGTTTGAACTGGTGCGGCGTTATCTCGACATTGATACGGCGTTGTCCAGTGATCTGCCGTTCTGCGGCGGCGCGATCGGATACTTCGGTTACGATCTCGCGCGGCGCATCGAACATTTGCCCGCGCGCGCGGCGGCGGTGGAACACATCCCCGACATGGCCATCGGCATTTACGATTGGGCCGTGGTGGTCGATCATCTCGAACAACGTAGCTGGCTGGTGGGGCAGGGGCGCGATCCCGAGACGGATATCAAGTGGAACGCGCTGGCGGCGCGCTTCACTCGCCCCGCCGCGGAGCGCGCGCGCGTGCCGTTTCGCGTGACCTCGGTGGTCGCGTCCAGCCACACGCGCGCGTCGTACGGGCGCTCGTTCCGGCGCATCCATCAATACATCCGCGATGGCGATTGTTATCAGGTCAATCTGGCGCAACGATTCGCCGCTCGGGCCGCGGGCGATGCGTGGCTCGCCTATCAGGCATTGCGCGTGCTCAACCCCGCGCCGTTCTCGGCCTATCTCGCCACGCCGTACGCGCAAATATTGTCTTCATCACCGGAGCGGTTTTTGCGCGTGGAACAGGGGCGGGTGGAGGCCAAGCCGATCAAGGGCACACGCCCGCGCGCGGGGCATGCGCGGCTGGATGCGGAGCTGGCTGAAGCGCTGCGCGTGAGCGAAAAAGACCGCGCTGAAAACGTGATGATCGTCGATTTATTGCGTAACGACTTGTCGAAAAATTGCGCACTCGGCAGCGTCCGGGTAGCGCGCCTGTTCGATGTCGAAAGTTACGCCACGGTACATCATCTGGTGAGCACCATCAGCGGACAACTGCGGGCGGGCCGCGACGCGCTTGATCTGCTGCGAGGCTGTTTTCCCGGCGGCTCGATCACCGGCGCGCCCAAGCTGCGCGCGATGCAGATCATCGACGAAGTGGAGCGCTTCCGGCGCGGCGTCTATTGCGGCGCCATCGGCTACATCGGCTTCGACGGCAACATGGACACCAACATCGCCATACGCACGTTGACGGTTTCGCACGGCACGATACGGTTCTGGGCCGGCGGCGGCATCGTCGCCGATTCCACCGAAGACGCCGAGTATCAGGAAACCTTTGACAAGGCGGCTGCGTTACTCAAGCTGCTGCAGCAGTGCGCGGGGGCGAAGCAGGCGGGCGCATTACCGTTGCAGTAACGTTGGTGTTCGGTGGAACGCCGGTTAGTCGTTGGACGGCGCCTCCTTCAGGCTCATACCCTGTTGGAAAAGGCACGGCGTAACCCGTGCCGCATGACACGGTTTACAATGACCGCCAGTCACTCCAGTCACACATGCGGTGACAAGGCCAGACATGACGGGTTATTCAATGAAAAATATTCTTACACTGCTGTGCGTGGCAGTGCTTTATGCCTGTTTGCCGGTACGCGCGCAGGAAGCCAAGTCGAAGTCGGCGGACAAACCCGCACCCAAGCCCATGATGGCGCTGTCGGTAAAGGCCGTGCCCGCGCGCGCGGCAACGCTGGCTAACGACATCAGCGCGGTCGGCACCCTGGTCGCCAACGAATCGGTGATGCTCAGGCCCGAAGTGGCCGGGCGTGTGGCGGCGATTCATTTCAACGAAGGGCAGCCGGTAGCGGCGGGCGCGCCGTTGGTAACGCTCGATGCGGCGGAAGTGCGCGCGCAACTGGAAGCCAGCCGCGCCGACGAGCGCCTGGCCTTGCAGCGCTCCGAGCGTTCAACGGAGCTGTTCAAGAAAAATTTCATCAGCCAGCAGGCGCTGGACGACGCGCGCGAGGCGTGGCGCAAAACATCCGCGCGCCGTCAGGAGGATGAAGCGCGTATGGCGAAGACCGAATTGCGCGCGCCGTTCGCCGGCATCATCGGCTTGCGACAGGTGAGCGCGGGCGCCTACCTGCGCGCGGGGGATGACATCGCGCGGCTCGATAAAATCGATGTGATGAAGCTGGATTTTCGTATTCCCGAAATCTATCTCGGCAAAATAACGCGCGATCAACCGGTGCGCTTGCGCGTGGATGCGTACCCGGATGAAAAATTTCAGGGGCGCGTGTATGCGGTGGAAACCTCGGTGGATGAAAAAACGCGCACCGTGATGCTGCGCGCGCGCGTGCCCAATCCCGGCACGCGCTTAAAGCCCGGCATGTTCGCGCGCGTGAGTTTGGAACTCGATAGCCGTGCGAATGTGGTGATCGTGCCGGAGCAGGCGATCAGCCCGCGGGGCGACAAAGCCTTTTTGTTTAAGGTGGTTGAAGGCAAGGCGGCATTGACGCAGGTCACGCTCGGTGCGCGGCGCACGGGCGAAGTGGAAATCACCAAAGGCGTGGCGGAGGGCGACATGGTGATTACCGAAAATCAGCCGATGCTCCAACCCGGGATGCCGGTCAATGTCGTGCCTGACAAGCCGGCGGCGAAGCCTGTTGCATCAACGCCACTGCCGGCATCAAGGTAAGTATTTGTTTTTAAATGATATTTTAAGATAACACGGAATGTTCCTGCCTGAGCTTTCCATCCGCCGCCCGGTACTTGCTACGGTAATGAGCCTGGTCATCGTGCTGCTCGGCGTGATTGCCTTTACGCGCTTGTCGGTGCGCGAGTATCCGAAGATCGACACGCCGGTGGTGTCGGTGCGTACGGTGTACACCGGCGCCTCGGCGCAGGTGATTGAATCGCAGGTGACGCAGCCGCTGGAGGATTCGCTCTCCGGCATTGAGGGCGTGCGTACCATCAAATCGGTATCGCGCGAGGAGGTGTCGCAGATCACCGTGGAGTTCATGCCGGAGCGCAATGTCGATGCGGCGGCGAATGATGTGCGCGACCGCGTGGCGCGCGTGCGCGGGCGCTTGCCCGACGAAACGCGGGAGTCGATTGTTTCCAAAATCGAGGCCGACGCGCAGGCGATTATCTGGCTGGCGTTCTACAGCGATAAACGTGATGCCTTGTACATCACCGATTACGCCGATCGCTACGTCGCGGATTCCTTGAAGGCGCTGCCGGGCGTGGCCTCGGTCATCATCGGCGGCGAGCGCAAGTACGCGATGCGTATCTGGCTCGACCGTGACCGTCTCGCCGGGTTCGGCCTGACGCCGCTGGATGTTGAAACCGCGCTGCGCCGGCAAAATATCGAAGTGCCGTCGGGCCGCATTGAAAGCACCAAGCGCGAATTTACCGTGCTGACCGAAACCGATCTGCGTACGCCGGAGCAGTTCAACAACCTGATTGTCACCGAGGCGCGCGGCTACCCGGTGCGCTTAAAGGACATCGGGCGCGCCGAGCTGGGCGCGGCGGACGAACGCAATATCGTGCGCGTCAACGGCAACACGGCGGTGGGCTTAGGCATCGTCAAGCAATCGACGGCCAACACGCTGGCCGTGGCGCAGGCGGTCAAGGCGCAGTTGCCGCGCATCCAGGCGAGCCTGCCGGAGGGCGTGAAGGTCTTTATCGCGTTCGATTCGTCGTTGTTTATCGAGGCGTCGATCAACGCAGTGTATCGCACCATTGTCGAGGCGATGGTGCTGGTGACGCTGGTGATCTTTTTATTTTTGCGTTCCTTCCGCTCGACGCTGATTCCGTTTGTCACCATCCCGGTGTCGCTGATAGGCGCGGTGTTTTTTCTGTGGACCTTCGGCTTTACCCTCAACATTCTGACGTTGCTCGGCATCGTGCTGGCGATAGGCCTGGTGGTGGACGACGCCATCGTGGTGCTGGAAAACATCCATCGTCACATTGAAGACGGCATGCCGCCATTCCAGGCGGCGATCACCGGCAGCCGCGAGATTGCGTTCGCGGTGGTGGCGATGACGGTGACGCTGGCGGCGGTGTTCGTGCCGCTGGTGTTCGCCACCGGCAACACCGGCAAGCTCTTCACCGAATTTGCGCTGACGGTGGCGATGGCGGTGCTGGTGTCGGGCTTTGTGTCGCTGACGCTGACGCCGATGATGTGTGCGCTTTTGCTCAAGCCGCACGCAAGGCACGGCGCGGTTTACAACGCCACCGAGCGCGTTTTTACCTGGATCAATAACACCTATCGCCGCTCGCTGCACTGGGTGCTGCGCCATCGCTGGGTGGTGGTGGCGGGTTTTCCGTTGTTGATCGCGGGCATGATCGGGTTGGCGCAAATGCTCAAATCGGAGCTTGCGCCGCTGGAAGATCGCGGCTTTATCTTCGGCGTGATGGTCGCGCCGGAGGGCGCGACCATGGCGTACACCGACAGCTACGCGCGCATCTGGGAATCCATTTACAAGGATGTGCCGGAAATCGCGAGCTATTTTGTAGCGGTGGCGCCGGGGCTGGAGAAGCCCAATCCGGCCAATCTGGCGTTTTCGTTCGTGCGCCTCAAAGACTGGAAGGAACGCAAGCGCAGCCAGATCGATATCTCCAAAGAAGTCGGCCCGAAAATGTTCAGCATGATGCCGGGGGTGATGGCGTTTGCGAACAATCCGCCGTCGCTGGGGCAGAATTTCCGCAACCAGCCGGTGCAGTTCGTGATACAGGGCGCCTCGTATGAAGAACTCGACAAGCTCGGTCAAAAGTTACTTGCGCGCGCGCGAAAAAATCCGCAATTGCTTAACGCCGACAGCGATCTGAAGCTCAATAAACCGCAATTGGCGATCAATGTTGATCGTGAAAAAGTCGCGGCGGTCGGCGCGGAAATCGATGCCATAGGCCGCACGCTCGAAACGCTGCTCGGCGGGCGCCAGGTGACGCGCTTCAAGCGCGAGGGCAAGCAGTACGACGTGATCGTGCGTCTGGAGGACAAGGATCGTACCCAGCCCACCGATCTCACGTCGATCTACGTGCGCGCGCGCGACGGGCAACTGGTGCAATTGTCGAATATCGTGCAGTTGAAAGAGACCGTCGCGGCCAAGGAGTTGAACCACTTTAACCGGCTGCGCGCGGTGACAATCTCCGCCAGCCTCGCGCCGGACTACACGCTGGAAGAGGCGTTGACGTTCCTGGAAGCCGCTGCGCGCGAGGAACTCGGGCCGACCGCGCAGACTGCGCTCGACGGCGAATCACGCGAGTACCGCGAATCGGGGCAGCAGTTATTGATGATTTTTGTGCTGGCGCTGGCATTCATCTATTTGGTACTGGCCGCGCAGTTCGAGAGTTTTGTGTCGCCGTTTATTATCATGCTGACGGTGCCGCTGGCGATGACCGGCGCGCTGGCGGCGCTGTTGTTGCTCGCGCATGTATACGGCGCGGGCGGCACGCTCAACGTCTACAGCAAGGTGGGCCTCATTATGCTGGTGGGGCTGATTACCAAGCACGGCATATTGATCGTCGAGTTCGCCAATCAGTTGATGGCGCGGGGCAAGGACAAATTCGAGGCAGTGACCGAGGCCGCGGCGCTGCGGCTGCGCCCGATTTTGATGACCACCGGCGCGATGGTGCTGGGCGCGGTGCCGCTGGCTATTGCAACGGGCGCGGGTGCGGAAGCACGCCGCCCGATCGGCTGGGTGATCGTGGGCGGATTGGTGTTTGGCACGATCTTGACGCTGTATGTAATTCCGGCGGCGTATACGCTGCTTACCGGACATTATCGCCGCCCGCGGGATGATCCCGGCACGGCGGTTGCCGCGGCAGCGGCAGTGACCAAGGGTTAGTTGTCGCGCATGGACCTTCTTACGCGGCGCCGGTTGCTTCGTGTTTGCGCGTGGCTTTGAAAATCGCGGCGAACAGGTCGTTGGGCACGATAGGCTTGGTGAGGTAGGCGTTCATGCCGAGGTCGAGACAGGCCTGCATGTCCGTCGCCAGCGCGTTCGCGGTGAGGGCGATAACCGGTAACTGCGCAATGGATATTTTGCCGCGGATAATGCGGGTGGCTTCCCTGCCGTCCATCACGGGCATATCGAGATCCATCAGCACGGCGTCAAATAGTTTGCCGTCGCGAAGCAGGGCATCCACCGCCTCCTGCCCGTTGTTGGCGATGACGACGTTGACGCCTTGCCGTTCGAGCAGCGTGCCTGCAACCACCTGATTGAGTTTGTTGTCCTCGACCAGCAGCACGGTGAGGCCGGTGAGGTCGCTGTCGATTTCGGACGCATCGGCGTGCCGTGCGTGGCCGGCGATTTCTTTTTCGGCGGGCAGGCCGAACGGCAATTCCACCCAGAAGATGCTGCCCTTGCCCGATTCGCTGTCGATGCCGATGCTGCCGCCCATGCCGGTGGCCAGATGCTGGCAGATGGCGATGCCCAGCCCCGCGACGCTTGCCGTCGGCGCGGCGGTCGGGCCCCGGCTGGGCGGCCCCAGCCATGCGGTTTGTTGCACTTGGGTCAGGCCGATGCCGGTGTCGATGACGGCGATTTTCGCGGTGACACGATTGGCGTTGCGCGCGATGGCGCGCACGTCCAGCGTCACCGCGCCGCGCTCGGTGTATTGAATGGCGTTGCTGACAAAATTATTCAGGATTTGCGCCACGCGCACGGGATCGCCGATGACGCGGGCCGGAAATCCGGGATCGACCAGCACCTGAAAGTTCAGGCCTTTTTCCAGCGCCATGGCGCTGAATATGTCTTGCACGTTATCGGTGATATCGCGCATGCGAAACGGTGTTTTGTCGAGTATCAGTTGCCCGGACTCGATTTTGGAAAAATCAAGCACGCTGCTCACGGTGCCCATCAACGAATGCGCGGCGGCCAAAATCTTGATCAAATAGTTTTGCGTTAATGGCGGCGGCTGGTCGCGCAAGGCGATGTTGGCGAGGCCGACAATGCTGTGCAGCGGCGTGCGAACTTCATGGCTGACGTTGGCGAGAAAGGCGCTTTTCGCGAGCGTGGCCGCCTCCGCGGCTTCCTTGGTGCTGGTTAATAATTCGCGGGTCGCCTGGTATTCGGCGGCTTGCGCGGCGAGCGTGGTGTTGTCCGCATGCAGACGCGCGATTTCCCGCCGTGCCTGCTGCATGCCAAGATCACCGCGAAAGGCGAGTTCGAGCGCGTTGCCCAGCGTCGCGGCGTATTGGCGCGAGACGGCCAGCAGCAGCACCATCATGCCGAGCAACGCGGCGGCGATCAGCAGGGCGGCGGGCCCGCCCGCGAGCAGAATCATTGCCGCGGCGGGCGCCAGTGCGAGCGCGCAGAATGTCGCATACACATGCCACACCGCCGCCAGTGCGGGCAAGGCCGCGGCGGCCAAGCCTGCCAGTACGAAGGCAGTGGCGACGCGCAGATTCAGGTGCGTTGATAGCAGGAACAACACGCCGGTCAATCCCCAAACCACGCCGGAAGCCGCGGCGCACAGGAGCGCGCGCCGATGCCAATGTCGGATCTGGCCGGCATCGGGTTCGGCGCGGCGGAAGGCGAATAGGAGGGCGACCCACAGTGCAACGGTGCACAGCACGGCGATCAACCAACCCGAGATCCACGCCGGGCCAGCCGGCCCCCACGCCAGCGCGGCGATCAGCGCCGCGCCGATCAGGGCGGCGACGGGGCCGGCAAGGTCAAAGCGCAACACGGTGTAGACGCGCTCGGCAAAAACGAGCCTATCGACACTGGGAGAGCCGGGTGCGTGCTGCGTTGTATGTGCGGGTGCGGCCATGAGGTTGGTTCGAACGGCAACGCGGCAGTGAGCCGGCGCGCGGGGTGTGAGGGCGGTTGCTGGGACGCTTTGCTTAGACGTCTTGCGGGCTGGCGACTTCCGCGGAGCTGTGTCTGGCGATCTCGCGCACCGGCTTGGCGCCGCTGATGCTGCGCCCGGTCGGTGTCCAGGTGCAGATGGCCGCGCCGGGCGCCCAGATGGTTTTGTATTCGCCGGGCACGAAAAACTCCACGAACACCAATTCCTCATGGTCTTCCGTGCCTTCGCTGCGAAGATAGTGCCGCTCGCGGTCGTCGTAGTAAATCACGTCGCCCTGGCGCACCGGGAAGGGCGACTCGTTGGCCCACGCCGTGCCTTTGCCCTTGAGCACATACATAAAGTGTTCCGCGCCTTCGTGATGGTGGTTCGAGGCTTGCGTGCCCGGCGGATAAATAATCATCTCGCCCTTGATCGCGCGAGTGGCAAAGAGTTTGGGCGTCGCCACGTAAATGCGTTTGCGCGCATCGTGTTCGGAGTCGAGCATCGGCTCGCGCGTCCAATCGACGATTTTGAACGGCGGCGGCGTGTGCGTGAACGCGGCGTCAAAGCGCGCGGCGCGCGGCACGGTGGCGTAGAGCAGCGTGACCCCCGTTGGCGTGGCGAGCGCACCGCTAAACCCCGGCGGCAGAAAAGCGATGTGGGCATGCGTGAGCGATTCCACGCCGCCCCGGTGCGTGAGCGTGGCGGCGCCGTCGAGAATCTGCACCCACGCCAGGTCGTCCGCGCCGATTGCCACGGTGTGCGTGCCGCCGCCATCGATCACCAGCCGGTCCAGCAGCACTTTGCCGTCCGGTGTATGCTTTTCGGTGAGCAGGCGCTGGCGTTTGACGTTGGCCGCAATCGGCTCGGCGGCAACGGCGGTTTGATTCAGGGTGATGGCCAAGGTGAGTTCTCCGGTTGGGCGTCACTGTAACGGCGCGTTGCGGTCTGTGCAAATGCTATGCCGCGTGATGGTGTGGGACAATCGCCGCACGCAGGGGCACGCAGTGGCGGGTTACGCGGGAGTTGACGCATCGAATTACGGTAGTAGACGACACAGGGCGATACCCTGTGGTCAGCCCAGTTTACGTTGCGTAAAGCTGGTTAAATAAAGGCAGTTAAATAATGTTTAAAAACAAATACTTATATAAAATAATCGGGCTTGGCCTGCTGTGGCAGGCGTGTGCGGCCTTTGCCGCAGATTACCCCGCGCGCCCGATCCGCGTGATCGTGCCGCTGCCGCCGGGCACCGCGACGGACTTTATCTCGCGCACCCTGAGCATCCCGCTCGGCGAAATGTACAAACAACAGATCGTGGTAGATAACCGCCCCGGCGCGGGCGGCCTGATCGGCAGCGGCATCGCGGCGAAGGCCACGCCCGACGGTTACACCCTGGTGATGGTCGCGCCGCCGCACACCATGGCGACCCTGCTCAATCCGAACCCGCCCTATCACCCGGTGAAAGATTTCACCCCGGTGGCCGGCATCGCGCTGGTGCCCAACCTGCTGGTGGTGTCGCCCAACCTGCCGGTCAAAACCGTGATGGAGCTGGCGACGTTGCTGCGCAATAACCCCGGCAAATATAATTTTGCTTCGGTGGGCGTCGGCTCGCTGGCGCATATCGGCGGCGAGATTTTCAATCGTGCCGCGAATACGAAACAGGTGCATGTACCGTTCAAGTTTCTCGGCGATGCGTTCACCGAAACCATGGCCGATCGCGTGCATTACTTTTTGTTCACCGTGCCGTCGGCCTCGCCCATCGTGCGCGAAGGGCGGCTGCGCGCGCTGGCGGTGAGCGGTTCCAAGCGCTCCTCCGCATGGCCGAATTTGCCGACGGTGGCGGAAGCCGGTTTGCCCGAAGCCACCTCCGACGGCTGGTTCGGCTTGATGGGCCCGGTGGGCGTGCCGAAAAACGTCGTGGCCAAACTGGAAGCGGATATCGGCAGGCTGCTGCGCGAACCCAGAATCCGCGATGCGCTGGCCAAAGGCGGCGCGGAAGTGCCGAACGATACCTCCACCGCAGCGTTCGCGAAATTGATGCAGGTGGAGTACGACCGCTATGTGCTGCTGGTGAAAGAGGCGGGGTTGAAACAATAGTGAGGCAATCGTTGTCGATGTGCCTTGCCCTATGCTGTTCCTTACATTATAGTAAGGAATAACGGAGGGCAACATGATTACGGCAACCATTACCGCAAAAGGTCAAATCACCATACCCGTGGAAATCCGCAAAGCGTTGGGGCTGGATGCGGGCGCGCGCATTGAATTCGAGGAGGTCGAGCCGGGCCGATATGTCTTTAAGCCCGCACAGAGCCTGCCTGCGACCGCGCTTAAAGGCATGTTTGGCAAGGCGAAGCGAACCGTCTCGATCGAGCAAATGCGCACGGTCGTTGCAAAAAGAGCCGCCTCGTCAAAATGACCGGATTAGACACCAATGTGCTGGTACGCTACATCATGCAGGACGATGCGAAACAAGCGGCGCTCGCCAATAAGTTGATCGAGGGATTAACCGAGGCTGCACCCGGGTACGTGTCGCTCGTGGCTATAGTCGAATTGGTATGGGTGTTGGAGTCGGCGTACGATTTGTCGCGCCGGCAAGTAACTGAGGCGTTGCGCAATCTGCTTGCGGTGAGTGTTTTCAAGGTTGACCGCGTTGCCGTTGTTGCCTCTGCGTTACGCTCGTATGCCGAAGGCGCAGCGGACGTTGCCGACTGTTTGATCGAGCGCTCGTCGGCACTTGCCGGATGCCGATGCACGATGACGTTTGACCGAGCTGCGGCGAAGACGGGCGGCATGGTGCTTATCAAGTAACCGCGCCCAACGCTTCCGGCAAAAACGTCAGCCCCGCATGGATTTAAAAGGCTTCAAAAAGATGCGGTGAATTCCTTCAACGGAAATCAATGCGAGCCAGGCCCCTTTGATCACTCTTACTGCGCCTTGATCCCGGCCTTCTTCACCATCGTGATCCATTCCTTGCTCTCGCGCTTGATGAGCGCGTCGAATTCCTGCGGTGTGCCGCCCGCGGGTTCCGCTCCCTGGGCGAGGAATTGATCGCGCACTTCCGGCGACTTGAGGGCGGCGTTGACGTCCTGATTGATCTTCGCGACCACCGCCGGCGGCAGATTGGCGGGCCCGATCAGCCCCAGCCAGTAGTTGATGTTAAAGCCCGGAAACCCTTGCTCGGCGATGGTGGGCACGTCGGGCATCATCGATGAACGCTTGAGACTGGTGACCGCGATGCTGCGCAGCCGCCCGGATTTTATATAGGGCGCCAGCGCCGGCACGGAAGTCGATACCATCATGAGTTGGCCGCCGATGGTGTCGTTGACCGCGGGTACGCCGCCCTTGTAGGGCACGTGGGTGATGTTGATGTCGGCGACCGCGCGGAACATTTCGATGGCCATGTGCTGGTGGGTTGCGTGACCGCCGGTGCCGTACTTCATCTTGCCGGGATTGGCTTTCGCATATGCCACAAAATCGCCGAGCGTTTTCATCGGCGCGTTCAGATTGACGGCGATCAGGTTGGGCGAGTTCGATACCACCACGATCGGCACGAAATCCTTGTTCTCGTCGTAAGGCCGCTTC
This sequence comes from Betaproteobacteria bacterium, assembly GCA_031427895.1. GTDB lineage: Bacteria > Pseudomonadota > Gammaproteobacteria > Burkholderiales > SG8-41 > UBA5216. Next base: position 164 of record JANPOH010000147.1, on the reverse strand, counting down.
GCGAACATGCTGGGATTGATGGCGTGCGTGGCGGTCGCCATCAGCAATGTGTAGCCGTCGGCGTTCGACCTTGCGACGATCTCGGTGGCGATGATGTTGCTGCCGCCGGGCCGGTTGTCCACCACGAACTGCACGTTCCAGCGGTCGGTGAGCGCCTTCGCGAT
>JANPOH010000146.1:0-1842 GCA_031427895.1 Betaproteobacteria bacterium | reverse complement strand
TCGGAGTAGGAAGCGACCGCCGCCTTGCAAAACTCTCCGGCGCCAGCGGCGAGCCGGTGGACAGCAGCGCTTTGAGTTTCGGCAGTTTGTGCGTGACCGCCGGTTCCAGATTGAGCTTGGCGATGGCGTCGATGTATTTGGCGGCGGTGCCGAAGATGGTGATGTTTTCGGCCTCGGCGTAATCCCACAACACGCGGCCGCGCCGCACGAACGGCGAGCCGTCGTAGAGCATCAGCGTGGCGCGCGAGGCGAGGCCCGACACCAGCCAGTTCCACATCATCCAGCCGCAGGTGGTGTAATAAAACAAACGGTCGCGCGGCTTTACATCCGTGTGCAACTGATGTTCCTTCAGGTGCTGCAACAGTGTGCCCCCCGCGCCATGCACGATGCACTTGGGCACGCCGGTGGTGCCCGACGAATACAAAATGTAGAGCGGATGGTCGAAGGGCAGTCGCTCGAAAAGAATCTCGCGCGGCTGATAGGGTGCCATGAAGTCGCGCACGTCAATGGCGTCGCGAATATTGTTTAGCGGCAGTGCGGCACGAGTGTACGGGATCACCACCACTTTCTCCACGGACGGCAATTGCGCCGCGATTTCCGCCACGCGCGGCAACACGTCGATGGTTTTTCCCATGTGGTAGTAGCCGTCCACCGCCAGCAACACTTTCGGTTCTATCTGCCCGAAGCGATCCAGTGCGCCCTGCACGCCGAAATCCGGAGAACACGACGACCATACCGCGCCGATGCTGCTGGCGGCGAGCATGCCGATGACCGCGCCGGGCAGATTCGGCAGATACGCCGCGACCCGATCGCCGGGTTTAACGCCCTGCGCGCGCAGCGCTTGCGCCAGCCGCGAGACTTCTGCGTGCAACTCCGCCCAACTGACACGGCTTTTGAGTTGATCTTCGCCCCAGAAGACAATGGCGGTTGTGCGGTCTCGTTTACGCAGCAAATTTTCCGCGAAATTCAGCCGCGCTTCCGGGAACCAGCGCGCGCCGGGCATGCGGTCGCGGTCAATGAGAATGGTGTCGCCCTGCGTCGAGCCGACGACGCCGCAGAATTGCCAGATCGCATGCCAGAACTGCTCGCGGTCATTGCACGACCAGGCGTGCAGTTCAGCGTAGTCTTTGGATTTAACGCCGTAGCGGTCGGCGACGAATTTCGTGAACGCCGACAGGTTGGATGCGGCGACGCGTTGGGGGGAGGGGGTCCACAACGGTTGATCCATGGCTTCCTCGCGAATCGGGCAGGGTTTTATTCAGGCCGCATCTGCGGAAACAAAATCACGTCGCGTATCGACGGGCTGTCGGTCAACAGCATTACCAGCCGGTCGATGCCGATGCCCGCACCGGCGGTGGGCGGCAAACCGTATTCCAGCGCGCGAATGTAGTCGGCGTCGTAGTGCATGGCCTCGTGATCGCCCGCGTCTTTTTGTTTGACCTGCTGCTGAAAACGCGCGGCCTGATCTTCGGGATCGTTCAGCTCCGAAAAGCCATTGGCGATTTCACGGCCTGCGATATACAGTTCAAAGCGCTCGGTGATCTCCGGGTTTTTGTCGTTGCTGCGCGCCAGCGGCGAGACTTCAGCGGGGTAGTCAATCAGGAACGTCGGCTCGTGCAGTTTGGTTTCAACGGTGTTTTCAAACAGCGTGAGTTGCAGCGCGCCGAGGCCATCGTTCGGGCGCGGCTCGACGTGCAGGCTTTTTAACTTGGCAATAATTTTAGCCTTGTCGTTCAGCACGTCGTCGCCGATGTCGGGCTGGTACTTGCGGATCGCATCGGTGATGGTGAGGCGCGCATACGGCTTGGCGAAATCGAGTTCGCGGCCCTGATACATTACTTT
>JANPOH010000145.1:0-3721 GCA_031427895.1 Betaproteobacteria bacterium | reverse complement strand
GCAGCCGACGCTGCAGGTGAAATCGGTGCCGGAGTTTGTGCAGTATCTTAAGGCGAATCCCGATAAGGTCAACTACAGTTCGTCGGGCATCGTGAGTATGGCCTTGGCGTGCTATGCCGTGCTATGGCGCTCTATGCCGATCTTCCGGTGGCGGCGCGTGACGCGAAATTTCAGATTACCGAAACGCCGCGCAGGCTGCACCTGACCGACGATTTTCGCGAGAGCGCGACGGCGTTTCTGGAACAGCGCAAACCGGTGTATCACGGGCGGTAGCGGGCGCGGTCGTCTGCTGGTCAATGGCCTGTCAGACGGCATCCTGCGAGGCCACCAGCCGGTGCGCCAGTGCCAGCGCCATGTGACGCCAAAGCGTCGGATACGACTCTGCGAGTTCGTTGAATTTCAGTTGCGTGATCTGCGCCACGACCACCGTATCGATGGCGACGACGGTAGCGGAGCGCTCCTTGAACGGTTCCAGCAAACCAATCTCGCCGACGTGTGTTCCGATGCTGCATTTGGCGATTTCACGCCCGCGTTTTTGAATAGAGACTTCGCCCGCGATGATGAAAAATAATTCACCGCCGCGATGGCCTTCCGAGAATAACTCGCTGCCGGGGCTGAATTGCTTGACCATTACGACCGCGGCCATCTTCTTGGCGAGTTCCGTATTGCCGTCGACCAGAAACTGGTTACGCAACGCATTCAACAGCGCCCCTTGGCCTTGGCTACCCTCAAATTGTTCAATCATGGTCGATGCTCCTGACAAGAGTGATTTTTCGTGTGCTTGTTGCGGCGGGCGTGTATCTTTTGTTCCGCTGTTTCTTTGCTGCCTTGCAAGGCCAAGCGATTGGCGCCGTGATGCAGTGACGCCGCAGCGGCGTCACTGTTGGGCTATCTTACTCCTCGCCGCGAGGAGGGGGGGGATGAAGCATTTTCGGCGCAAGGTGTTCGCGTCAACTGGTGTTTCGTGGCTTTAAATGCGGCATTTTATGTGCGACGATAGCCGTCGATTCCCCCAAACCGAAGCGCCTTCGCGTTGACCACGATGCACGAATACACCCCGAAGACATGGTATGCCTGCGCCACGCAGCCCGCGCCGCCAATGCAGCGCGGCCGCGGCGTAGTCTACAAAATCAATAGTCTCAATCGCCAATAGAGGATTACTGTCATGACGCAATCACGCGGCCCGCTCGATGGCGTAAAAGTGGTGGCCTGTTCCACCGCGCAGGCAGGCACGGTGCCGTATATGCTGATGGCCGACCTGGGCGCCGAAGTCATCAAGATCGAGGTGCCGGGCAAGGGCGACAACTCGCGCGACTCCAGCATATTTCCTGGTTTGCCGAGCACGTATTTTGAAACCAACAATCGCGGGGTGAAGAGTTTTACGCTGAACATGAAGTCGCCGGAGTCGCGCGAGATACTGCACAAACTGGTGGCGCGCGCGGATATTTTCGGCCAGAACTTCCGCCCCGGCGCTGCCGAGAAAAACGGTTTCGGCTATGAGGATTTGAAAAAGATCAATCCGAAACTCGTCTACGTGTCGATCTCCGGCTACGGCCCCAATGGGCCGAATGCCGCGCTGCCGGGCACTGACTCCATGGCGCAGGCGCTGGGCGGCATCGCGCAGGCGTACTCGCAACCGGGTTTGCCGCTGCGTACCGGGGTGGTGTCGGTGGCCGATGAAATGTGTGCCGTGCTCGCCTTTGGCGGCATGCTGGCGGCGCTGCATTGCGCGCGCACGCAGGGCATCGGGCAAAAGGTCGATTGCTCGCTGCTCGGCGGGCAGATACGGCTGATGGGCTGGACGCTGACCACCGCGATGTGGCGCAACCGCGATCCGGTGACGGGGCAGGCGCGCATTAACGGCACGGCGGAACAGCCTGGCATCAGCGCGAGTTTTAACGATATCGACGGCAAGCCGCTGGTGATGCAAATGAACGGCGCGGCTAAATGGAAGCAGGCGATGGGCGCGTTGGGTTTTTACGACGCGTTGTCGCACGCCGGATTTGCGGAACTGGGGGTGGTGATCGGCAATGATGAACGGCGCGAGACGCTGCTGAAAACGCTCGACGCACTGTTTGCCACCGGCCCGCGCGACAAGTGGGTGAAAATCCTGCGCGAGGCGGATATTGTATCCGCGCCCATCAACACGCTGCTCGAAGCCGCGGAAGACCCGGATGTGCTGGCCAACGGCTACATCACCGAAGTGGAATACCCCAAGCACGGCAAAAAGTTGAAAGTGCATGGCTCGCCGTGGCAGTTTTCCGCAACACCGGCGAAGATTGGTCTCGCGCCGGAATTGGGTGAGCATAACGACGCCGTGTTAAAAGAGGTGGGCTACAGCGCGGCGGAGATACAGGGGTTCCGTGACCGCAAGGTGATCTGAAGCGTGGCACGGCAGAACGTCGCATAAACAACAACGGAGAAGCGCATCATGGCAAGACTGGAATCCATTACGAAAAAGGAACAAGTGCCGGCGGAGCATCACGGCGTGTTTGATAAAGTCGTCGCCAGCCGCGGCGCGGTGCAGGGGCCTTTCACCATGCTTTTGCATTGTCCGCCGCTCGCGAGCCACCTGGTCGATCTCGGCGGCTACGTGCGCTTCGAAGGCAAGCTCGACAAGCGCGTGCGTGTGCTGGCGGCGATGACGGTGGCGCGCGAATTCGACGCGATGTATGTGTGGGGCGCGCAGACCGGATCGGCGCGCAGCCAGAAAGTGCCGGAATCCACCATCACCGCGATCCGCGAAAAACATTCGCGCGGCCTGCCGGCGGAAGACGCGCAGATCGTGGATTTCACCCGCGATCTCATCCACAAGCATCGTGTCGATGCGGCAGTCATGAAGGCCTTGCAGCAGCGTTTCGGCAACGAACAACTGGTCGAGCTGACCGGCACTATCGGCTACTACACGCTGCTGGTGATGACCGCGAACGCCTGCGAGCTAGAGGCGGGGCCGGGCGCGGAGGCGTTGCAGGTTTAACCGTTTTTTCGCGGGAATTCAAAGGAGCAGGGAATGCTGATTATCGATTCACAGATACACATCTGGCAAAACGGGAAAATGAGCCCGCACCATCGCCAGAATCCGACCTACTCGATAGAAGATGCCGTGGCCGAGATGGCCTCGGCCGGCGTCGATGGCGCGGTGATCCATCCACCCAGCGCGTTTGGCGAGCCGTCCAATGCCTATGCCGTCGAAGCGGTGCGCCGGCATCCCGATAAATTTTGCATCCTCGGGCACTTCGATCTGCAAAGCCCGGATCGCGAAACCATCGTCGCGCACTGGCGCAGCCGCACGGGCATGCTCGGATTCCGCTTCACGCTGAGCGAGCCGCATCAGAAGTCGTGGTGGACCGATGGCACGCTCGACTGGTTCTGGGCGGCGTGCGAGAAGGCGGATTTGCGTATCGGGCTGCTGGCCAGCGGCGGCAATATCGCGGCGCTGGGGGATATCGCTCTGCGCCATCCCGGCCTCAAGCTGCACATCGACCACATCGGACGCGGCGGCGGCAGGAGCGCGGACAAGGATGACGCGGCCTATGCCGATCTCGCGGACATGCTGGCGCTTGCCAAGTTGCCCAATGTCGCGGTCAAGCTGTCGGGCGCGCCGAGCACGTCGAGCGCGTCTTATCCGTACACCAATATCCACGGGTACTTGCGCCGGATCATCGAGACCTTCGGGCCGGAGCGCTGTTTCTGGGGCACCGACATCACCCGCATGCCGATC
>JANPOH010000144.1:0-4999 GCA_031427895.1 Betaproteobacteria bacterium | reverse complement strand
GCGCGCGTGCTGGCGGTGATGGGCAGCAGCGATAAACTGATACACATCCTGCCCTTCGGTGGCGGCTGGACCGACGGGCGCGACATGCCCGCGCCGCAGGGAAAAACTTTTCGCGAGCTATACAAAGCGCGACGAATAACTTCAACGTCAAAACCTTAGACGCAGATTTACGCAGATGCACGCAGATGGACCTGCGGAAAAATCTGCGTAAATCTGCGTTAATCTGTGTCGAAAGCATTTTTCACTTTATCCAGCAACAAAGCCCGATGGAGCGGACATGAATAAACCCGTTGAAAAACAAATAGTTACGAACATTCCCCTGTGGATCAATAACAAGCTCGCTGCGGCCACCACGACGCGCATGGGTGACATTACCAACCCTGCCACGGGCGTGATTACCGCGAAGGTGCCGCTGTGCAATGAAGCGGATGTAAACACGGCGGTGCAGGCCGCGCAGGCGGCGTTTCCGGCGTGGCGCGACACGCCGCCGCTGCGCCGCGCGCGCATCCTGATGAAATACCGCGAGCTGATCGACGCGCATCGCGGCGAACTCGCGGCGCTGATTACCGCCGAGCATGGCAAGACGCTGTCGGACGCGGGCGGTTCGGTGCAGCGCGGCCTCGAAGTCGTCGAATTCGCCATGGGCATCCCGCATCTGATGAAGGGTGAGCACAGCGAGGAAGTCGGCAGCGGTGTGGATTGCCATTCGCTGCGCCAACCGCTGGGCGTGTGCGCGGGGATTACGCCGTTTAATTTTCCCGCGATGGTGCCGCTGTGGATGTATCCGGTGGCGATTGCCTGCGGCAATACCTTTGTGCTGAAGCCGTCGGAGAAAGTGCCCTCGACCGCGATGCGGCTGGCGGAGTTGTTCAAAGAGGCGGGCTTGCCCGACGGCGTGTTTAACGTGGTGCATGGCGACAAGCAGGCGGTGGATGCGATTCTCAATCATCCCGAAATCAAGGCGATTTCGTTTGTGGGTTCGACGCCGATTGCGAAATATATTTACGAGACTTGCGCGAAAAACGGCAAGCGCGTCCAAGCACTCGGCGGCGCGAAGAATCACGCGGTGGTGCTGCCCGACATGAACAGCCCGGCCGATCTGGATTTTGTCGCCGATTCGCTGATCGGCGCGGGCTACGGCTCGGCGGGCGAACGCTGCATGGCGATTTCGGCGGTGGTGGCGGTGGGCGATATTGGTGACGCGCTGGTGGCGACGATCAAGAAAAAGGCCGCGAGTTTGCGCATCGGGCCGGGCGCCGGCACGGTCGATGGCAAAGAGCCGGACATGGGGCCGCTAGTGACGCAGGCGCATCGCGACAAGGTGGCGGGTTATGTCGATAAGGGCGTGGCCGAGGGTGCAACGCTGGCGCTCGACGGGCGCACGTTCAACTCGACAGAAGGTTTTTTCCTCGGCGCGTCGCTGTTCGATCACGTCAAGCCCGCTATGAGCATCTACAAGGACGAAATTTTCGGCCCGGTGCTGTCGGTGGTGCGCGTGAAAACGCTGGATGAAGCGATTCAACTCATCAACGTTAATCCCTACGCCAACGGCACGGCGGTGTTCACCCGCTCCGGCGGCGCCGCGCGCAAGTTCGAGCGCGAGATCGAAGTCGGCATGGTCGGCATCAACGTGCCGATACCGGTGCCGGTGGCGTTTTTTTCATTCGGCGGCTGGCGCTCGTCGCTGTTCGGCGACACCCACGTGCATGGCATGGAGGGCGTGCGGTTTTATACGCGCGGCAAGGTGGTGAGCACGCGCTGGCCGGATGCGAATGCGACGCCGACCGGGTTTAATATGCCTACGTTGGGGTGAGACGTGAGGTGTCAGACGTGAGGCTGCGATGAGTGCGCGCGAGAACATTCTGGGACGCATACGCACGTCGCTGCGCCGTGAGGATGGCGATGGTGCGGCGGCGGTGGTGCGTGCGCGCATCGGCGCGCATGCGATGAGTGCGCGTCCGCCGATCGCGGGCGACCTGCTTGCGCGCTTTCGCGAAAAAGCATTGGCGCTGTCCACCTCGATTGCCGAGGTGGCGGCGGTGCAAGGCGTGCCTGCCGCGGTGGCGGCGTATTTATCGGCTAACGCCTTGCCGATGCAGGCGGTGTGCTGGCAGGCGCTGGGCGATCTGGATTGGGCGCGCCACGGCGTTTCGATGGAAGTTCGCCCCGCGCGCGAGACGGACAAGGTCGGCGCGACCGAAGTATTCTGCGCCATTGCCGAAACCGGCACCTTGATGACGCTTTCCGGTGCGCACACGCCGCCGGTCACCAGCCTGCTGCCGGAAACGCATATCGCGGTGGTGCGTGTGTCGCAGATTGTGCCGTCCATGGAGGAAGCCTGGCAGCGGCTGCGCGAGACGCCCGATTACCCGCCGCGCGCGGTGAACTTCATTTCCGGCCCGTCACGCACGGCGGATATCGAGCAAACGCTGACCTTCGGCGCGCATGGGCCATACCGGGTGCATGTGATTCTGGTGCGGGACGCCGGCCAAGCGTAAAAGGGTTGCTGTATTCGAGTAGACGCCCACGGCAGGCGCTCGTTTGACTATCCTTGATTTCGCTGGGTACGCGGTATAGAATTTCACTCATAAAAACAGATACTATATATTCGATATTCTTACGATATTCTTGCGGAATGCTTTGCGCTGCAAGGTTCTGCAAGGTTTTGTTTCGCCGCGTTAACCTGTCATGTTCGTGTTCTATTAATCTCCCGGAGGAGTCATGCAAAAGCAACTGAAAAAAACCGTGGCGCTGGATAAACCCGCGCGTTCACGCCGCAAGTTTCTGACCAAGGCAGTAGCAGCCATTGGTGCCACTGGTGCTGCGATGGCTGCCGTGCCGATGATGGCGAAGGCCCAAGCGCCTGCCGACGCGCCCGCCGTCGGCAGTGGTCCGATCACCTTGCGTTGGCAAAGCACCTGGCCGGCGAAAGATATTTTTCACGAATACGCGCTTGACTATGCCAAGAAGGTCAACGACATGTCGGGCGGCAAGCTGCGCATTGAAGTGTTGCCCGCCGGCGCGGTGGTCAAAGCCTTCGACCTGATTGATGCCGTGTCCAAGGGCACGCTTGACGGCGGCCACGGCGTCACGGCGTACTGGTACGGCAAGAACAACGCCATGGCGCTGTGGGGTTCCGGCCCGGCGTTCGGCATGGATGCTAACCTCGTGTTGGCGTGGCATTACTACGGTGGCGGCAAGGCGCTGCTCGAAGAAATTTACAAAAGCTTGAACCTCGACGTGGTGTCGTTTCTGTATGGCCCGATGCCCACGCAGCCGCTGGGCTGGTTCAAAAAGCCGATTCAAGGCCCTGCGGATTTCAAGGGTCTCAAGTTCCGCACGGTCGGCCTGTCGGTGGATATTTTCAATGGCATGGGCGCAGCGGTGAACGCGCTGCCCGGCGGCGAAATCGTGCCGGCGCTGGATCGCGGCCTGCTGGATGCAGCCGAATTCAACAATGCGACGTCGGATCGTATCCTCGGCTTCCCCGATGTATCCAAGGTGTGCATGCTGCAGAGTTATCACCAGTCGGGAGAGCAGTTCGAAATTCTGTTCAACAAAAAACGCTACGACTCCCTGCCGGGCGACTTGAAAACGGTTCTACAATACGCGGTGGAGGCGTCTTCGGCAGATATGTCGTGGAAAGCTGCGCACCGTTACTCGCAGGACTACATCGAGCTGCAGACCAAGCACAACGTCAAGTTCTACAAGACGCCGGATTCGGTGTTGCAGGCGCAGCTTACGGTGTGGGACGCTATTGTCGCCAAAAAATCCGCCGAGAACCCGCTGTTCAAGCGCATCTATGATTCGCAACGCGCTTTTGCGCAGCGCGCGGTGCGCTGGCAGCAGGATACGATGGTCGGCTCGCGCATGGCCTATAACCACTTCTTTGCCGGCAAACCCGCGCCCGCCAAGAAAGGGTAGCGTAAGCGGCTGGTGATACAAGCCATCCGGGTTTAGCCCGGATGGCTTTTTCTTGGGAGTGTTATGCAAAAGTTATTGTTGCTCATGGATCGCATCAGTACCTGGGTCGGTCAATTATTTTCGTGGTTGATCGTTGCGCTGACGCTGCTGGTGTCGTGGGAAGTCATTTCACGCCGTTTTTTCGATAATCCGCACGCGTTCGTATTCGACACCATGATCATGATGTACGGTACGCTGTTCATGATGGCGGGCGCCTATACCCTGGCGAAAAACGGCCATGTGCGTGGTGACGTGTTGTACGGATTTTTTACCCCGCGCGTGCAGGCGGGGCTGGATCTCGCGCTCTACATTCTGTTTTTTGTTCCCGGCATCATCGCGCTGGCGTGGGCCGGGTACCATTTCGCGGCCGACTCGTGGGCAATCAAGGAACATTCTTCGATCACCGCCGACGGCCCGCCGCTATACCATTTCAAGACCGTGATTCCCATCGCGGGCGCGTTGATCCTGTTGCAGGGGTTGGTGGAAATTGTGCGCTGTGTGCTCTGCCTCAAGCAAGGCGAGTGGCCCTCGCGCGAGCAGGACGTGGAAGAAGTCGACGTCGAAAAACTCAAGCAAATGGTCCACGTCAAGGACGAGGACATCGCCGCGCTCGACCAGTACGTGGTTCGGCATGACGCCAAGGGGGCCGGCAAATGAAAAAAGGCGTCTGGTTTGGTCTGGCCATCATGGCCTTGATCGTGGTGGCAACCATCGTGCTGTTGCCGTCACCGTCGCAGATGGCCAGTGGTCACCTGGGGTTGCTGATGCTGTCGCTGGTGGTGGTGGCGATCATGCTGGGGTTCCCTACCGCGTTCACGCTGATGGGCATGGGCATGATGTTCGCGTGGATCGCCTACAACTACGACACCACCAAAACGCTCGACTTGATGGTGCAGCGCACCTACGGCGTGATGGCCAACGATGTGCTGATTTCGATTCCGCTATTCGTGTTCATGGGTTATCTGGTCGAGCGCGCGAACCTGATCGAAAAACTGTTCAAGAGCCTGCATCTGGCCGCCGCGCGCGTGCCGGGTTC
>JANPOH010000143.1:0-3798 GCA_031427895.1 Betaproteobacteria bacterium | reverse complement strand
CTCGGCTCGACTGGCAGCGTCATTCCAAAATTTCGCGAGCAAATCGCCAAAGGCGGCCCGGTGACGGTGACACACCCCGACATCACACGCTATTTCATGTCCATACCCGAAGCAGTGCAACTGGTGCTTCAGGCCGGCCTGATGGGAAAAGGCGGCGAGGTGATGGTGCTCGACATGGGCGAGCCGGTACGCATCGCCGATCTCGCTCGCGAACTGATTCGTCTGTCGGGGTTCACGGAAAATGAAATTCGCATCGACTACACCGGCCTCAGACCCGGCGAAAAGCTCTATGAAGAACTGCTGGCAAATGACGAGAATTCCCTGCCAACACCACACCCGAAGCTGCGCATCGCGCAAGCGCGAAGCGAAGACGCACTCTGGCTGAGTGATCTCAGCCTGTGGTTGGACGCCAACACCGAGACGGACGATACGGCGGTTAAGACCGCGCTAGCGCACCGTGTGCCGGAGTACACGCCGCAGCATGCGCTTGGTGCTTGACGGTGCTTGAAAGCGTTCACTCCAACGCGCGACGCACTTCGCGATGGTGCGTGATCGCGCTGGGCGCATCGATTCCGGTATCCACAGCGTTGGATAACGTGCTGCTTGCGCTGATGCTGGCCGCGTGGTTGCTATCGGGTGAAGTTCGTGATTACGTAAAAATATTGTTTAAAAACAATTACTTATTAATATCCACGGCGCTTTTTCTGCTACTGGCGATCGGCGCCTTGTATGGCGCCACACCACGGCAGGCCGCGCTGTCCGGCTTGAGTAAATACGCCGACCTGCTCTACATCCCCGTTTTTGTGCTGATCTTCCGCGCATCCGGTACCCGTATGCATGCACTGCATGCGCTGGCCTGCTCTGTTGCGGGCGTCGTTATTTTGTCCTACATGATTCGCTTCGGGTTGTTACCTAAACTGCCCTTCATTACTGGAACTGTCGATTCACCCACCGTATTCAAGCTGAAGCTGACACACAACCTGCTTGTTGCTTTTGGCGCTTTTCTTTTTGTCTGGCTGGGGCGCGTTACCGATAACCCGCGTCTGCGCCTGATGTGGTACGGGCTTGCGGTACTCGCCACGCTCAACGTGTTGTTCATGGTGCAGGGCGCAACTGGCTACCTGGTGCTGGGCGCCTTGGCATTGCTGCTGGGCTGGCAATGTACGGGCTGGCGCGGGATAGCGGGCATGTTACTCGGCTCGGCAATCATATTGTCAGTGGGTCTATCCTTTCCCAATCCATTGCACGATCGCGTGGCCACGATCAAACGCGAACTGCGGGATTGGAACCCCGATCAGAGCACCACGACATCAACGGGGTTGCGGCTGGAGTTTTATCATCATTCGCTTGCCATCGTCGCACAACACCCGCTAACCGGCGTGGGCACGGGCGGGTTTCCAGCGGCCTATGCAAAGCAGGTGGCCAGCACCGGCAAGGCACAGACACATAATCCCCATAATGAGTTTCTGCACCTTGCAGTGCAAGTCGGCCTGATCGGCGCAATCTTGCTTGCCGCACTTTTCGTCATGCAATGGCGGATCGCTTCGCGGCTGCAATCTCCCATGGAACGCGGCCTCGCCCATGGTCTGGTGCTCACCATGGTCATCGGTTGCTTACTCAATTCATTTCTGCTCGACCACGCGGAAGGCCTGTTTTATGCGTGGATGAGCGGCGTCCTCTTTGGCGGCTTAGAATACGGCCCGCGCGATAAACTCCCGGCAACCGCATGACGCTTTCGGTTTCCATCACCACCTTCAACGGCGAACCGCTGGTGCGCCGCTGCGTCGAATCGGTGACATGGGCCGATGAAATTATTGTCGTCGATTCCGGCAGCACCGATCACACACGCGACATCTGCACCGAGCTCGGCGCAAAAGTCACGCAAACGCCTGATTTCCCCGGCTACGGCGAGCAAAAAAATCGTGCGCTCGACCGCACCACGGGCGATTGGGTGCTGGCGCTCGACCACGACGAATGGGTATCCGCCGAGTTGCGCGCGGAAATCGAAGCCACGATCAAGAATCCCGGCGATGCCGTTGTGTTCACCATGCCGCGACTTTCCAATTTTTGCGGCCGCGACATGCGCCATGCGGGCTGGTGGCCCGACCCGGTGACGCGCCTCTTCCGCAAAGGCGCAGCACGGTTTTCCGAAGACCATTTGCACGACCGGATTATCGTGAATGGCAAAGTCGGCAAACTGCGCCAGCCGCTGCGCCACGAGCCCATGCCGACGCTGGAGCATGTCATTAACAAAATGAACGGTTACTCCTCGGCGGGGGCGAAGTTTAATTTTGCCAACGGCAAACGCGCGTCGCTGGGCAAAGCCATTTTTCATGGCGTATGGGCCTTTGTGCGCACATACATTCTTCAAGCTGGGTTTCTGGATGGCCGCGAAGGCTTCATGCTCTCGGTGTCGAATGCCGAAGGCACTTATTATCGCTATCTGAAACTGATGATGCTGGGAGACAAGCCCCGGTGAAAACCGCGGTGATTGTGACTACCTACAATCGTCCGGATGCGCTGGCGGCGGTATTCGCCGGATACGATGCGCAGTCCGACGGCGATTTCGAATTGTTGGTGGCCGATGATGGTTCAACGGATGAAACCAAGGATTTAGTGGCAAACCACGCCGCGCGCGCGCGCTTCCCGCTGCATCACGTGTGGCAGGAGGATCGCGGATTCCGACCCGGCGCGGCGCGCAATCGCGCGGCCGCGCGCGCCACGGCGGATTACCTGATATTCGTGGACGGTGACTGCGTGCCGGCGCGGGATTTCGTGCGGCGGCACAAAGCGCTGGCGGAGAAAAATTACTTTCTTTCCGGTAATCGCGTGCTGCTTTCCGAATCATTCACGCGGCAGGTTCTCGCGGCAAATTTGCCGGTACACCAGTGGCATGCTGCGCGCTGGTTGCAGGCGTGGATGACACGCGACGTGAATCGTCTGTTGCCCTTGCTCACGCTGCCCGATGCTTCGTTCCGCAAGCGCTCACCGCAACAATGGCAAGGCGTGAAAACCTGCAACCTGTCGCTATGGCGCAAGGATTTCATGCGCGTGAACGGATTTGACGAGTCGTACTCCGGCTGGGGATTGGAGGACAGCGATCTCGCCATCCGCCTGATCCATGCCGGGGTCCATCACAAAAGCGCGCGTTTTGCCACGCCGGTATTCCACCTGTGGCACCGCGAGAACGACCGCGTCCGGCTGGCCGAGAATCAGAAACTGCTCGACGAACTCATCGCGTCAAACCGCATCGAGGCGCGCGCCGGCGTCAATCAATATTCATGAAATCGCCGCCGCGCCGTGTGCTGGTGATCGTTACCCGCCGCATCGGTGACGTGCTGATGGCGACCCCCGTGCTGCGCTCGCTACGCCAGGCCTGGCCCGATGCGGTGATAGACGTGCTGGTATTCAGCAGCACGGCGGGCGTGCTCGCCGCGAACACCGACGTCAATACAATACACACTATCCCCGAACGCCCTGGGTTCTTGCAACATATTGTTTTTATTGCAAAATTATTCCGGCGTTACGACTTGGCACTGTCGCTGGTGGCGGGCGACCGGCCGACGCTCTACGCCTGTATCGCCGGTCGCCAACGCATCGGGCTGTTGTTGCCGACAAAAAAAGAACAATGGAAACGGCGCTTGCTGCATCAGTGGGTACCGTACGATCTCGCTGAAAAACATACGGTGCTCACGCATCTATCATTGCTGACGCCGCTGAATGTGCCCGCTATCGCCGATGTCGTCATAAGCTGGCGCGAAGACGATGCGCGCCATGTCGCGCAACTGCTGGCCCCGA
>JANPOH010000142.1:0-2674 GCA_031427895.1 Betaproteobacteria bacterium | reverse complement strand
TCGCCGCCCGACGGGCACACGCTGTTCATGGGCACCTCGGGCCCGATGTCGATCAACGTCAGCATCTATCAGAAAATCGGTTACGACCCGGTGCGTGATTTCGCGCCGATTATTCTGGCGGCTTCCGCACCTTTTGTCGTGGTGGTGCATCCCTCGCTGCCGGCCAACAACATCAAACAGTTGATCGCGCTGGTGAAGTCCAAGCCGGGCCAATTGAATTTCGGCGCGGTGCCCGGCAACGCGGCGCATCTGGCCACCGAGTTATTCAAGAGCACGGCCGGCCTCGACATGGTGTTCGTGCCGTATAAGGGCGCGGCGCCCGCCAACACCGATCTGGTGGCCGGGCAGATACAACTGTCGTTTGCCTCCACGCCTGGCGCGATGCCGCTGGTCAAGGGCGGCCGGTTGAAGGCGCTCGGCATCTCCAGCGCCAAGCGCATCGCCAAGCTGCCCGATTTGCCGACCATCGCCGAATCCGGCGTGGCGGGTTATGAAGCGAGCGTGTGGTATGGCATCGTCGCGCCGGCGAAAACCGCGCCGGACATTATTGCGCGGCTGTACAAAGAAAGCGCGGCGATACTGCAAGATCGCGTGAGCCGCGAAAAAATGGACGCCAATGATTTTGAGCCGACGATGCTGAACCCGGAGCAGTTCAGCGTTTTTATTCGCAGTGAAATCGCGAAGTGGGGCAAGGTGGTCAAGGCCACCGGCGCGCGCGCGGATTAACCGGCCGGGAGGCTGCATATGTCATACGTGGACAGCACACTCATGTAGCTATCGCGATAGGCAAACTCGCTGATCGCCTTGCGTGTACGCAGCTTCATATCCTTGGCGCGCACTTCCTCGGCGAGGTCTTCGACGCGTCCGCGGTGACCCGCCGCCATCAGCGCCACCGGTTTGGCGGTGGCGGGAATGGCAAACCCCTTGCAGATTTTTTCGTAATCCCAGCCCGCCATGGCGTGGATGGTGAGTCCCATGGCGTAACCCTGCACCAACATGTTTTCCATAGCCATGCCGACATCCAGCATGCAATTCTGCACGCCGTTTTTCTCCGGCTGCTCTTCGGGTACGGCGATGATCACCATTTTCAGCGGCGCGACCGGCGCCCATTGCTTGTTGCCAGCCGACAGCGCGTCGTCAAAAATACGATTCGCTTCGGCGCCCGACGCGATCAGCACGCGCCACGGCTGCCGGTTATTGGACGACGGTGCCCAGCGAAACGCGTCGAGCAGCGCTTCGACGGCGTCCGCTTCGAGCGGCCTGTTGGCAAAATGGCGGTCGCTGCGACGGTCGCGGATCACATCAAGTAGCTTGAACATGGACTTTTCCGTGGTTAATTGAATCGGTGAATAGAGCACAACGCGTGAAACCCGGCATTTTGGGCAGTTTCAGCGGCTTGTCAATGAAACGGCTGCAAAACTATCTTGCCGTGTTTGTGATTTTGTTCACAGACGACTGACACAAACGGCGAGATACTGTTTTCGCGCAACCCCCCTCACTCCTCCTTTGATGGTTGCGTTTACCGCGACGGGTTTACCCGGCGCGGTTTTTCTTTGTGCGATGTAAACCTTATGGGTTACCGTTCGCGAAATGACGGAGGAAGAAAATAAAGTTCTTCAGGGCTGGTGCGCCAGCACCGACTCCAGTACTGGCGCGCTCTGCTGGTCCGCGCTGAACACGGCATCGCGGATTTTTTCCGCGTGCACGCGTGAAATCGCCATCATGGCGTTGTCGAAATACTTCACCACGATGTCGTCGCGCACGATGGGCCGCTCCGCCGCGCCGCGATTAATAGCCTCGCGGTGGCGCAGTTCGCGGCCATCGTTCATTGTGATAACCACTTCGCCGGAAAAATATTTCGGATACTCCGATTTCTCGTCAGCTTCGTACGTCACCTTGTCGCCGAGCGCGAGTATCGCCGGGTCGTTGTAAACCGCCGGCTCCATTTCCGCCAGGCCCAATTTGCCGCGCACCAGACTCGCCGCCACCGCGTGATAAATGCTGAACTGCGCTGCGTAGCTGGACACCGGGCGATGCCGCTGCGCCGCTGGTTCGCACACAATGGGTATCGCCTGCGCCGGCACCAGCGCGCGGATGGACTTCACTTCGGCGGGGGCTATCGTGTGCGCGCTTGCCAACGCGACGGCGGCATCCGAGCAC
The DNA here is from genome assembly GCA_031427895.1 of Betaproteobacteria bacterium. GTDB lineage: Bacteria > Pseudomonadota > Gammaproteobacteria > Burkholderiales > SG8-41 > UBA5216. The sequence goes on along the minus strand of JANPOH010000142.1, from coordinate 514 downwards.
GCATGCACCAGGTGGCACGCCGGTATCGGCTTCACCGCCACCCGCGCGGATTCCCACACCACGCCCAAATTTTTGGTTGCCAGCGACAAATCGCATTCGTCAAAGCGTGTGCCGGTGAGCGTGCGGTAGAGGCTGTACTCGCCCTCGTACACTTCGCGCGGGCCGATAAACCCGCCGCGCGCCATCGCCGCTGCGGTGATGCCCGCCGCCGCGCCCCAGCCCGGATGCAGGCGCTTGGTCCACGCGCCCTCGCGGCTGTACTGCCGGCTGCTGCTGGCGGAGGTGGACAGCGCATTGCCCTGCGCCATCACCAGTTGTTCGGTGTCGAGCCCCATCAGCTTGCCGGCGATCAACGCACTGGCGAATGCCGCGATGGCGCCCGTCGGGTGCAGTCCGTTCAGGTGCAGCCCGCCTTTGGCCACCATGCCGATACGTGCAATCGATTCCAGTCCGGCGATGTACGCGGTAATCAACTCGCGGCCCGAGGCGTTGACTTCCGCCGCCATGCCGAGCG
>JANPOH010000141.1:0-2951 GCA_031427895.1 Betaproteobacteria bacterium | reverse complement strand
AAACGCCGACGCCGGTTTCCGCGATGCCCGCTTTCGCCAACGCCTGTGCCACCGGCGGCGGCAACTGGGCTTGCGCCGGCGCATATAAAAATACCAATAAAAACAAATACTTACGAAGTTTCATGAGAGTCTTTGTGATGATCCGGTTACAGGCTAACGCTGGCGTTGAGAGTTGGGACGACCACGCCGTTCCAATGCAGTTTGTTTCTCACTACGTCCGCGAAAATAGTCGTGGTTTCCGTTTCGCCGTGAACCACAAACGTGTGTGCCGGCGCGCGCTTGAAATGCGACAGCCAGTCGAGCAGCCCTGCCTGATCCGCGTGCGCCGACAGGCCGCCGATGGTGTAAATATCCGCGCGCACCGGCACCGGCACGCCGAAGATGCGCACCTCTTTTGCGCCATCCACAATGCGCCGGCCCAGCGTGCCCGCCGCCTGAAAACCGGTGATGAGGATGGTGCTTTCCTTGCGTCCGAGGTTGTGACGCAAATGGTGCTTGATGCGTCCGGCGTTGCACATGCCGCTGGCGGAGATGATGATCGCGCCGTGTTTGACCTCGTGCAACCGCATGGATTCTTCAACATCCTGCACGAAGTTGACCTGCATCCCGCCGCCGGATTTTCCGGCCCAGTTCATGACCTCGGCGGTGCCGGGATCGAGTATCGCCATATGGCGAATCGTGATCTCCGTGGCTTTCATCGCCAGCGGCGAATCGACGTAAATTTTCATCGACGGCAGGCGCTTTTTGCGATGCAGATCGGCCAGCAGATAGAGCATTTCCTGTGCGCGCCCCACCGCGAACGCGGGCACGATCACGTTGCCTTTTTTGCGCGTGAGCGTGTCGGTGATGGCGTGTTCCAGTTCCAGCAGCGTGGCGTCCATCGAGCGATGCAGACGATTGCCGTAGGTCGATTCGATCAGCAGAAAATCCGCGTCGGCGACCGGCGTGGGGTCGCGCACCAGCGGGCGCGCCGTCTGGCCGATGTCGCCGGAGAAAACGCCTTTGATGGTACGCGCGTTGTCGGTGATCCACGCTTCGATGATCGCCGAACCGAGGATGTGGCCCGCGTCACGGTAAACGCAGCGCAGCGTCGGATGCGGTTGTAGCTCTTGCCCGTAGGCCACCACGCGCAATTGCTGCAAGGTGCGCTCTGCATCGCGCGCGGTGTAGATGGGTTTGATTTCACGGACGCGTGATTCTTTGCGCGCCTCGTTACGCCACTGCGCTTCCTTTTCCTGAATATGCGCGCTGTCGAGCAGCATCACTTCAAGCAGATCACCGGTGGCGGCGGTGGCGTAAATCGGGCCGCGGAATCCTTCCGCCACCAGCCGCGGCAACAGGCCCGAGTGGTCGATGTGCGCATGTGTGAGCAGCACGAAGTCGATGTCGCGCGGGTTGAAGGCGAAGGGTTCGTGGTTTTTGCCGTCGGCCTCGCGTCCGCCCTGAAACATGCCGCAGTCAACCAGGCATTGCATGCCGGCGGCTTCAATGCGGTGGCAGGAGCCGGTAACGCCTTGTACGCCGCCGTGGAAGAAGAGTTTCATTCGCCGAGCGTATCAAGAATCTCCAGCGTGCGCGCGGTGAGTAGCGCGATTTCTTCGTCGTTAATCACATACGGCGGCATGAAATAAACGGTGTTGGCGATGGGCCGCAGCAGCAGTTCCTTGGCTAGCGCACGCTGATGGAAGTTGCGCGCGAAGGCGGCATTGCGGGTTTCCACCTCGAACGCCCAGATCATGCCGGCGTTGCGAAAGTGTTTCACACGCGGGTGCGCCGCGATACCTTGCGCCGCCTGACTGATCGCCGCGCTCAGTGCGCGGTTTGAGGCAATCACCGGCGCCTGTTCAAAAATATCCAGCGTCGCCAGCGCCGCGCGGCAGGCCAGCGCGTTGCCGGTATACGAATGCGAATGCAGAAAACCGCGCGTGACGTTGTCGTCGTAGAACGCCCGGTAAATGTCGTCGCGCGTCATCACCACCGATAACGGCAGATAACCGCCGGTGATGCCCTTGGATAAACACATAAAATCCGGACGGATATTCGCTTGCTCATGCGCAAAAAAAGTGCCGGTGCGGCCAAAGCCGGTCATGATTTCGTCGGCGATGAGATGCACGCCGTAGCGGCTGCACAGCGCGCGCGCTTCGGTCAGATAGGCGGCGTGATACATCGCCATGCCGGCTGCGCCCTGCACCAGCGGCTCGACGATCAGCGCGGCGGTGGCGGCGTGATGCTGCGCCAAGTGCGCTTCCAGCGCGCGCGCGGCGCGCAAGGCGTAGTCGCGCGGCGACTCGCCCGCTGCCGCCAGCCGCCAGTCGGGGCTTGGCACCTGCGTGCTGGCACGCAACAGCGGCGCATAGGTGTCTTTGAACAGCGCCACGTCGGTGACCGACAGCGCGCCCAGCGTTTCGCCGTGGTAACTGCCGTGGAGGCTGACGAATTGTGTTTTGCCGGGTTTGCCGCTGTTGCGCCAATAGTGAAAACTCATCTTCAGCGCGATCTCCACCGCCGATGCGCCATCGCTGCCGTAAAAGCAATGGCCGAGCGACTTATCCGTTAGCGCCGAAAGCCGTTCCGACAATTCAACCACCGGCTGGTGAGTGAAGCCCGCGAGCATGGCGTGTTCCAGCGTGTCGAGCTGATCGCGCAGCGCGGCGTTGATCTGCGCATTGCCGTGGCCGAACAGGTTGACCCACCACGAGCTCACCGCGTCGAGATAACGCTTGCCGTCAAAATCATACAGCCAGCAACCTTGCGCGCGCGCCACCGGTATCAGCGGCAGCGACTCATGCTGCTTCATCTGTGTGCAAGGGTGCCACACGGCAGCGAGGCTGCGTTTTAGCAGCAGACTGTTGCGAGTGCTGGTTTGCATTGCGTGCGGCAATTGCCTATAAAGTTGTCCAACCACAAAAAAACCATCGACATCTGAATGAGCGTCGCAGGTTCCGAACTAC
>JANPOH010000140.1:0-9715 GCA_031427895.1 Betaproteobacteria bacterium | reverse complement strand
ATCTGTGGGTGAACTTTGGTTCCGGTAGTGCGCCAAGTTTATGATAAAGCATGACTTTTATCGCCTTGGCGGTTCTGAATCCGTAGGATGTTCTGATACTCGCCTTGAGTTTGTTGTTCAGACCCTCGACGGCGCCGAGAGAAACTTCATCGCGGGCCTGGAACCAGTTCAAGATAAGCGGCTTGTGCAGGCGCAGCATGCCAGCGATTTTCTTCATCGGATCGAGGCGCGATCGCATCGCCTTTTTGCACCATTGATCCATGAACTTTTCCGCCCACGCCGCGGAGACATACTTCCAGAACAGATGGAACTCTTCCTTGAGCAGATAGGCACGGATGGTTTTCAGGTTAAACGAAAGCAGGTCCTTCAGTTTGACCTCTTGACGTTCGCTCAGGTTCTCGGGGCGCTTGAGCAGGCACCAACGCGAGTGGGTGAGGATCACCGTCGCCCCCTTGGCTTTGGCTTTCAGCGCGCGGGTTTCCTGGGCCCGAACTTCATCCAGGGCTTTGTTCATCTTGGATGCAATGTGAAAGCGGTCCAAGATGTTCAGCGCGTTGGGCGCGTGCTTGGCGATGACGTTCAGATAAGGCTTCCACATGTCCGTGCAGATAAACGCGATGAGCGCACTGCGTTCTTTTCCAAACCAGACGAAGAACTGACGCAGGCTCTGCTCCTGCCGATTCTCAACCACAAACAACAGCCGCTTCATGCCCTCATTGATCTGATAAACCAGTGTCAGAAACTTGCCCTTCTTCCAGTAGATCTCATCCACGCCGAGGGCCGAAATGCCACTGAGGTCCATCCGTTGGCGTCCCCAGTCCACCGCCATCTCGACCGAGCGAAATACGCTCTCCCAACTGGTCTGGAAGCGTCGGGAGACCACCTGCCAGCTCAGCAGCTTGGCCCAACTGGCGAGGAACCAGGCGAAGCTCTGCGTCACGGGGCGCTTGCCCAAAGCCCACGGCAGATACTCAACGTGAATGCCACACCGATCACACTCCAGCCGCCGCGGTGCGTAAATGAACCAGGTCGGCATCCCCCACAGCGGCACAAATTGAAAGCGCCGCTCTGCCAACTGGTCATACCCCGGCGCTGGCAACAGGCACTGCGAGCACTTGCCCAGTTTGCCCTGATGCGCGCGAAGACAGATCTCGATCCTCGGAGCGCACCCCAGCATGCTTCCCCTTCGGATGTCGGCAAGAGTGCTGATTCGGCTCGACTCATAGACAAACCCTTTGAGCGGATCAACGCGGTTGAGCAAGGTCTTCAATGCAAGGTGCATGGGTCATCCCATTCTGCGAAAATCGCAGTATGCGGAACTGGCTCTCCCCATTCAAGCGCAAAAATTCCGAGGTCGCACTGGGCATTTGCAAGCAGTGCGCTAGCACTTCCCTCAAACGAAAAATCGCCACCTACCCGGTTCCTCTTACTGGCAAGCTCGCCGACAAACGCATCGATGTTTACCGCGTCGAGCTAGATCAGTGCCAACAATGCGGGCATCTCATGCCCACCCCGGACGGACAAGCCAAGATCAAACGTTGCGTCAAAAGAGGAAAAGAATTCTTCCTCAAAAACCTCGGCTAAACCCTTCGATCACCCACAAATTCTGCGGAACAGCCAAAATTCCCATCCCCCATGAACGCTGGCACAAAGAAAATATGCGACACCTCGTAATCGCGCATCATCTCGGCAAATAGTCGCGCGCCTGTCATCTTGGGCATTTCGGCTCTTGGGAAAAAGTGGGGATAGCAACGTGAATCACAGCGCCACAAATGCAGGCAACTTGGCCGCCGTCACATCAAATGTCGCCGTAGCTCTGCATCCTAACCGGCGGTTGTGCGCGCCGATGAGACAATCGGCAAAACTGGCCGTGCTGTCCTTCCAGAACTTCAAACTTTCCTCGATGACCGGCTCAGCCTCGAATTGAATTTCAGTTGCATCAAGCAGTCTGGAAATGGCTTCCATGATTTCCGCTTTTCTTAAATTGTAGCGACTGCGCAGCACCCACTCGGTTTCCAGCAGCACCGGCAGACTCACGAATATTGCCTCCCCAGCACCCGTTTCGCGTCTGATCAGCCTGCTGGCTTTTTCGAATTGTGCTTCATCATCACGCACCAAATAACGCACAAGCACATTGGTGTCGATCCCCAGCATCAGCGCGACAACTGCTCAACGGGCACCGGTTTGCGTCCTTTCTTGTGCAGCGTGCCGGCAAGCTGCGTAATGCTTTTATTCTTGACCCGCATCACCACAGTGCCATCAGGCATCAACGTGAATGTCATCCGATCGCCAGCTTTCATGCCGAGGCTTTCCCGGATTTCCTTGGGAATAGTAGTTTGACCTTTGCTGGTCAAGGTTGCGGCTGTTGTCATGGTGAGGCTCCTTTTCCTTACGTTATTTATTATAGTAAGGAAATTGACGAGGCGCAACCATTGAGTTCATTACGCAAAAAGCGGGAATGCACATCACATTCGGCGCAATAGGGATTGCGCCCTACGCGCTACGAATTCTTATCATGAACTTGTAACAACTGCCTTACTTCGTCGATGGAGTATGGCGGCTCTCGGTAGTGCAGCACGGCATGACAATTCGGACACATGGGCCGCAGATCCCTAATAGGATCAACTTCATAATTGGCGCCAAGTTTCGAAAGTGCTTTGAGATGATGTATATGAATGAATCCGGCCATCACTTTTCCATAAATTGTGGCGAAATCAAATCCGCAAATGTTACAAGTGGTGCCGTAGCGCTCAATGCATCTCTGGCGGGCACTGGGATCGCGTTCGTAGCGATTGACTAAAATCCTCTCTACACTTTCTTCACGGTAGCCTGAAGATACGGTGACTCAGATTTGCGGGGCCACTTCTGAATAAACAAGAAAGGTATTCGAGTTGAGTTGCTCGAAAACACATAACTGTCATCGACTAAAGTGCTTTTCACCAACCGATCATTGGAACAACGTGTTGATGCGACGTTCGAACTTCCTCAAAAACGCAATTGAAGTACACGTAGGGCGTAATAAGCGAAGCGCATTGCGCCGTTGACATGCGGTGCAATGCGTTGCGCTTATTGCACCCTACGCGTGCTTATCGCACCCCACCCGTGTTTACGCGCCACGCCAGCCTTGCTGGAAAGCGATATGCCGCGGCCCAATATCGGATACCCGATTGCAGGAAATATTCGCCATGCCGCGGCTGATTTCGCCGCGATAAATATCCAGCGCGCGGGTCGCGCCGGCTTCGCCCGCGGCGGCGGTGCCGTATAACGTGCTGCGTCCGATCAGCACCATTTTCGCGCCCAGCGCCAGCGCCTTCACCACGTCGCTGCCGCGGCGCACGCCGCTATCGAAAATAATGGTGGTACGCTCGCCGACCGCCTTGACGATTTCAGGCAGCACCTCGATGGGCGCGGGCGCGGCATCGCAATTACGCCCGCCGTGGTTGGACACGATCACGCCGTCCGCGCCGTATTCGACGGACTTCGATGCGTCATCGGGATGCAGCAGCCCTTTCACCAGCAGCTTGCCGGGCCAGATATCGCGTAGCGCCTTGAGGTCGTCCCAGTTGAGCGAATCGCTGCGGGTATCCTTGTTGCCGCCATAGGCCGTGGTAATTTTGCCGCGCAACTCGTCGGGGAAATTCACGCGCTCGGGCAGGCCGCCGTTGGCGATGTAACGCCCCAGCACGCCGCACATCCAGCGCGGATGCATCAGCACATCGGCGGTGTTCCTGCTGTTGTACTTGAAAGGCACGGAGAAGCCGTTGCGCCGGTTGTACTCGCGGTTGCCGGCGACCGCGCCGTCCACCGTCACCAGCAGCGCTTCAAAGCCCGCCGCCGAGGCGCGGCGCACCAGTTGGTGCGACAGCTTGCGGTCGGCCCACATGTAAAGCTGCATCCACAGCGTGCCGCCGACTTCGCCGGCGATTTCTTCCATGCTGGTGATGGAGCCGGTGGCGAGCGAAAACGGAATGCCGGCGGCCTTGGCGGCGCGCGCGAGTTCCAGTTCGCCCTTGTACCACATCATGCCGGCCGCTCCCGTGGGCGCGATGCCGATAGGCATTTTGTGTTCTTTGCCGTAGATCGTGGTGTCGAGCTTGCGGCCCGACACATCCACCAGCATGCGCGGGCGGAATTGTATGCGTTCAAACGCCTCGCGGTTGTTGCGTAGCGCCACTTCTTCCTCGGTGCCGCGATCAACAAACTCGAACAGCCACTTGGGCAGACGCCGCTTTGCCATGTCGCGCAAGTCAAAAATGTTCTGTGCGTCTTCCACGTTCGGAAATATCATCCTGTTCTCCCCTGATGCGTTTTTATCTTGAGATGCCGTCCGTTTCGCCTGGATCGCGCCCGCACTGCCGCGGCTGTTCAAGACGGACGATGCCGTGGCGGGAATGTCCCGGAGGGCAGCGAGTGTTGCGGCACTAAAAATCGGCCAGCCGACGGCGGCTGGCCGATGGGCATGCGCCCGTTACAGCTTGGCTAACTCCGCCAGCAAATCCTTGCTTTCCGGAATCGTGCCGGGGTCATACACCTTGGCGAAACGAACGATGCCTTTGTCGTCAAGCACATAGGCCGCGCGCTTGTCGAAGCCTTTTTCTTCGTTCAACACGCCATAGGCCGTACCCACCGCGGCATGCGGCCAGTAATCCGACAGCAGCGGGAAAGGCAAGCCGCCCAGTTGTTCGGCCCATGCCTTGAGGCTGGGGACGGTGTCTGCGCTGATTTGCAGAATTTCAACGTTCATCGCTTTGAATGCTTCGTAGTTCTCACGGAACCCGGATACTTGATTTTTTCATCCACCGGTAAAGGCGAACGGCAGAAACGAAACCACGGTCTTGCGACCCTTGAAACTCGCGAGCGACACTGTGGTTCCAGTGTGCGAAGCGAGGGTGAAATCCGGCGCGGCTGCGCCTACTTGCACGGACATGGGAAACTCCTTGCTGGTTGGGTTGATGGGAAGCCAGAGACTACCTTCGCGGCGCGCTATCGGCAATACGCCGCGCGATTTTTCGGGTTCCAATATGCGGCAACGGCCGTGATTTCGCCCAGTGGATTGCCGAATTAATTGCTCGCCGTCATTCCCGATGCCTTGACAATCTGCGCGGCCTTGCTCATTTCCACGCTCAGAAATTTCGCGAACTGATCGGGTGTGCTTGCCACCACCGTTGCCCCTTCCGCCGTCAAGCGCTTTTCCACCTCGGGCAGACGCAGGATGCGCGAGGCTTCAGCATGCAGCTTGTTGATCGATGCCTGCGGCGAACCGCCGCGCACCAGCAGCCCGTACCAGTGCGTGAGTTCATAACCGGGCACGCCCGCTTCGGCGATGGTCGGCACGCCGGGCAGCGCCGCCGAGCGCGCGGCGCTGGTGAGACCCAGCGCGCGCACCTGGCCCGAACGAATATGCGGCACGACCTGCAGCGCGTTCATGAAATACAGCGCGATGTGGCCCGCGATCAAGTCTATCGCCGCCGGCCCCGCGCCCTTGTAGGGGATGTGAATCATTTTCGTGCCGGTCAGATGCTTGAATAATTCGGCGGCCAGATGCGGCGGCGAGCCGTTGCCCGAGGTGCCGAAATTGACCTCGCCCGGACGCGCTTTCAGCACCGCGATGAACTCCTTCACCGAGCGCGCCGGAAACGATGGATGCACCGACAGCACCAGCGGGCTGGACGCAAGCTGCATCACCGGCGCCAGATCGCGCAACGTGTCGTACGGCAAATCCTTGCGGATCGCCGGGTTGACGGCAAGCCCGCCGGGCACGATCAACATCGTGTGCGCGTCGGGCGCCGCGCGCGCAACGTGCGCGGTGCCGATCACGCCATTGGCGCCGGAGCGGTTTTCGACAATCACCGGCTGGCCCCACGCTTCATTGAGCTTCTGCGCCATCGCGCGCGCGAGTATGTCGGTGCCGCCGCCCGGCGGAAACGGCACCACCATGTTCATCGGGCCGGCGGGATACGGCTGTGCGGCGGCAGGGGTGGCGACAACGGCAATGGCGGCGAGGAGCAACCCTGCCGGGGTGATGAGTGTCATGCGTGTCCTTTGAAAAAATGCAACAAAAACAAATAGTTATATTCGGTTCGTTAGCGGATTGAAAGCACGCTGTGCGCCGCGCCGTGTGTAAATCGATAGACAGGCCATGGCCCTTGCCACAAAATTCACTGCAATTATAGGCGCGCGGCTTTTACCGCAACGCGCGACATTCAAAATAAGCTGCAACGCAAAAATCTACCAACCGACGATGCCAATATTTCGTGATCTGCTGCGTGATCTGCTGCGCGCCGCGTCCCTGGTGTTGGCCGCGCCCGTCGTATTCGCGCAACCGGCTGCGACGGGCGCGGGACAGTCCTATCCCGCCAAGCCCATCCGCCTGGTGCTGCCGTATCCGCCCGGCGGCGGCACCGACATCATCGCGCGTCCGCTGGCGCAATGGATCGGCGGCAGCATGGGCCAGCTCATGGTGGTTGAAAATCGCGGCGGCGCGGGCGGCAATCTGGGCATGGACGCGGTGGCGAAAGCCCCGCCCGACGGTTACACGCTGGTACTGGCGATCACCGCGCAACTGGCGGTGAATCCGAGTTTGTATCCGAAACTGCCGTACGATTTGCTGCGTGATTTCACGCCGGTTTCGCTGATCGGCATTGCGCCGTATTTGCTGGTCACGCATCCGGCGCTGCCGGTGAAATCGGTGAAGGAGCTGGTGGCGCTGGCGCGCGCCCAGCCGGATGCGTTGCGCTACGGCTCGGCGGGTAACGGCAGCGGCGCGCATCTGGCGGGTGAAATGTTCAATTCGCTGGCGCGCGTGAAGTCGCTGCATATCCCGTATAAGGGCGGCGCGCCCGCGATGACCGATCTGGTCGCCGGCCAATTGCAATTGAGTTACCTCACCTACACCTCGACCAGCGGTTTCATACGCGCGGGGCGCCTGCGCGCGCTCGGCGTGACGACAGTAAAGCGTTCACCCGCGTTGCCCGATCTGCCGGCCATCGGCGAGACCGTGGCGGGTTATGATTCAGCGGTGTGGTACGGCGTGCTTGCACCTGCGGGCACGCCGGCTGAAATTGTGGCGCGCCTGAATCGCGAGTTTCTCGCCGCGCTCAAAAATAACGAATTGCGCCAGCGCTTGATGGCCGAGGCGTTCGAACCGATAGGCTCCACCCCGGCGCATCTGGGCGATTACATGAAAAGCGAAATCGCGCGCTGGGCCGCGCTGGTGAAGGCGACCGGCACCCAGATTGATTGATACTTGTGCGAAGGGAAAACATGTCCACGCAACCGAGCGCCAACACGAAAAACGAATTACAGCCCGCGCCGTACACGGATAAATTCATCGACGTCGCCGGTCTCAAGCTGCACGTGCAGGATTACGGCACGCCGGGCAAGCCGGCGATGTTGTGCGTGCATGGCGGTGCCGCGCACGCGCACTGGTTTGATTTCATCGCGCCGGGTTTTACCGCCGATTACCACGTGCGCGCCATCGATCAGCGCGGCCACGGCGACAGCGCGTGGGATGCCTCGCCCGCGCCGGATTATTCGTACCAGCGCTACGCCGCCGATATCAACGCGGTGGTTGAGCAGCTTGATCTGCGCGACTTCATTCTGGTGGGGCATTCGATGGGCGGCGTGGTGTCCACCGTGTATAGCGCCACGTATCCGGGGCGCGCCAAGGCGTTTATTCTGATCGACTCCACCATCTGCATGCCGCCCGAGCGCATCGCCAGCATGCAGGCGGTGGGCAATCGCGAAGGCCGCCACTACGCGACGCAGCAGGAGTTTCTGGCGAATTACAAAGTGCGCCCGGCAGGCAGCACGGCCGCGCCCGAAGTGATACGCCATCTCGCGTTAAACAGCGGACGCCAGTTTGAAGATGGCCGCTGGCGGTATAAAGTGGATCGCAGAATTTACGCCATGCGCGAACGCATGGACAGTTTTCCGTACTGGAACCAGATCAAAATTCCGGCGCTGCTGGTCAAGGGCGACCGCAGCCCGCGCATCACGCCCGAAGTGATCGCCGAAGTGATATCACGCGCGCCGCAAGTGGAAGTCGCCGAGGTCGCCAACAGCGATCACCATGTGACGCTCGACAATCCGGCAGGCTTCATTCGAGTGATGGGTGAATTTATCAATAAAAACAAATAGTTACGTAATCACACTGCCGGCGACGCGATACACCCTTCGTGAGCACATTCGTAGCGCCTCGCGCCTGGCTGGATGCACGCTGGCGGCTGCCAATGCCGCGGATGAAAGCGTCACCGCCAAGCCTGTCTTCAGCGGCAGTGAAATCAAGGCCATCCTGTCGCACGGTCGGCATGCGTCAACTGCTCGCGAGCCGCTCTAACCGGCTCGGCACCTACCATGACGACGCCACCGGCGCGGCGCACACGCGCAAGGCGTCTCGCGAAAAAATCCATGTCGATGCCGGTGAATTCAAAGTGCCGTCACTGCAGAATCTGTTACTCACCATGCCCTATGGCCGTGACGCTGGCCTCGACCCCATCCGCCTGCACGCCAAAGACGGCCGGGTTGTTTGTCAGACATTCGAGGTATAAGATATGGACAGTTGTCCCTATTCCCTTATTCCCTATTCGGGTCTCAAATGTAGCGTCAAAGGAAAGCCATGGAAATCCGCATTTCCGTAGACCAGATGCTAGGCGGCAAAGGCACATTCAAGATAGCGCCCAAGACGTCCGGCGATTGGCACGCACTGCTTTCGAGCGGGCTGCCGCTCAGCGCGCTCGAAAGTTTTAAGCAAGCGACAGCCCTGTCGGATGCACAGTTGGCCGTGCTCGTGGGCATCAGCGGCAAAACCTTGCAACGCGCCCGCAGCGCAGGCAAACGGCTCGATACCGTAACCAGTGATCGCCTGTTTCGCACTGCCCGAATCGTCGCTTTGGCAGGCGCGGTGCTGGAAAGCAGCGAGCGAGGCATTGCATGGCTGGGCCGCGCGCAGATCGGCTTGGGCGGCAAGACACCGTTTTCGCTCATGACCACCGAAGCCGGTTCCGATCAGGTCGAACAACTGCTGTTGCGGATCGAACACGGCGTGTATACGTGAGCGTGAGCGTGCGGCACGCCTTTCGCATCGTTAAGCGCCGTCACGCAAAACAAGCGTTCAGCGGCGAAGGCGCGCGGCTCGCCGGCGGACGCTGGAACAGCCCTGGGCGACACGCGGTTTATCTATCCGCCACGCTGTCGCTTGCCGCGATGGAAACCTTTGTCCACCTGGGCGAGGACGCAGCGCGCCTGGTGTATGTGTATTTCGAGGTGGAGATTCCTGCGTCTGTCGCCATCTCAACCCTCGTTCCCGCACCCAAGGGCTGGCGCAACGAGCCGCCGACCCTCGCTTCGATGGGGGCGGGCGATCAATGGTTGATAGCGGGCAAAACGGCTTTGCTGGAAGTGCCTTCCGCGTTGATCCCGTCGGAGGCGAACCTGATCTTCAATCCCCTGCATCCGGACGGCGCGAAACTGCGCATCGGTACCGCGCGCGCTTTTCATTTCGATCCGCGGATGTGGAAATAGCAGCACACAGGCACAACGGTGGAATTGATCCGCAAGGGATACAGGCGGGCGGGTGCGCATTTCGCGCAACGTGACCGGTCGTTTCGCGAGAGCGTGACCGATTTGGGAATGCTGCATGAATAGGGTTTTAGTTTACCTCAATCGGTCACGCTTTCGGTGAAATCGCGGTCACGCTTTGGTGAAACGGCGGTCA
>JANPOH010000139.1:0-3211 GCA_031427895.1 Betaproteobacteria bacterium | reverse complement strand
GCCATGCGCTTGACCGCACCGGCATTGACGATGACTTCGCCCACATAAAAGTCACCGCGCTTGTCGGCCAAGATGCCGTGCGGTGCGACAAAGTTGCCGGGCAGCGCGGGGTTTTCGCCGCCGACTTGCGCGTAAATCTTTTGATCGGGATCGACCACCGAAACGCGCGCGATGGGCGAGTGCCCGCACGGTGGGTAGATCATGGTTTGATCGTGCGCGGGCAGCGGGCCTTCGGAGCGTTTCATCATGTAGTTGTGAAAGCCGCCTTCGGCGATGTGGATCATGTCCTGATCGTCGATGAACAAATCGTAGGGGCGATTGAATTGCGTCCACTCGCGCAGGTATTCGCCGTCGGGTTTGAAAATCTGCACGCGGGAGTTTTCGCGGTCGGCGACATACACCAGCCTCGCGCTATCGACGGCGATGCCGTGCGGCCCGACGAATTCACCCGCGCCCCACGCATTGAGAAACTGGCCTTCCTTGTCGAACACGATCATCGGATACTTGCCGCGGTATGAACACATACACGCGGTCTTGCGAGTCGCACGCCACGCCCGCGACTTCCATGAAGCTGTAGCCTTCGGGCAGTTGCTCCCAGCCTTGGATGACTTCGTATTCGATTTTGTGCGGGCCGAGGGCCATGATGTTCTCCCGCGGGCGGGCGGCTATAATTTGGCTTCCGCTCACAGCCTCTTATCGAGAACCCCATGACTGAACGCGCTACCACGCAGTTACGCCAATTACTTGCTCAACCGGGCTGCGTCGTCGCGCCCGGCGTCGCCGACGCCTTCGGTGCGCGGCTGGTGAAGCTCGAAGGCTTTCAAGCCGTTTACATGACGGGCTTCGGCACCAGCTTGACACGCCTGGGCATGCCCGATGTGGGCCTCCTGACCGCCACCGAAATGATCGACAACGCCAGCCGCATCGTCGATGCCGCCGAGCTGCCGCTGATCGCCGACGCCGACACCGGCTACGGCAACCCGATCAACACGCGGCGCACCATCCGCGATTACGAAAAAGCGGGTGTGGCAGGCGTGCATATCGAAGACCAGGCGTGGCCCAAGCGCTGCGGGCACTTGGCAGGCAAGCGCGTGATCCCCACGGCGGAAATGGTTGCCAAAATCAAAGCCGCGTGCGACGCGCGCCGCGATAAAGACTTTATGATTATCACGCGCACCGATGCGATTGCCGTCGAGGGGCTTGAAGCCGCGCTGGAGCGCGGCGAGCGTTATCGCGAAGCGGGCGCGGATATGCTGTTCATCGAAGCGCCGGTGGGGCGCGAACAGGTGGAGGTTGTCGCCAAACGCTTCAAAGGCGTGCCGCTCTTGTACAACATGGCCGCCAGCGGCAAAACCCCCGATCTGCCTGCCGATGAACTCGGCCGCCTCGGCTTTAAATTGTCGATCTATCCGAACTGGATGATACTTGCCGCGATACCGGCGATGCAGAACGCGCTGCGCGAACTGAAAAAATCCGGCTCCATCGCGGGGCTTCGCCCGCACGCGGCGACGTTCAAGCAATTCACCGAGATCGCGGGGCTGCCGGAGATTCAAAAACTCGAAGAAAAATACGGCTTGCCGGAAGATCAGCGGGCGGGGTTGTGAAATTTATGATGCTGAAAACCTTCCCTCACCCTCGATCCCTCTCCCGAGGGGAGAGGGAAGAAACCCAAATATGCGGGCATTGACGCAACGCCGAGGCTTGCTTCCCTCTCCCGCCGGGAGAGGGATCGAGGGTGAGGGGAAGAATTAGAGTAGAACCGCAGCCAGCATACCAACAACAGGAATGAAGTGAATGAACTACCAACTCAGCATTTACAAAGACGAAGCCGCGCCACAGGCGGCGTTACAACTGCCCGCGGGCAATTGCGTGCGTGCCATCTATGTCATCCACGGCGGCCTGCGCGTGCGCGGCGGCGGATTCAGCGGCGTGCTCGGCGGCAACAGCGCGTTTCATGCCGCAGGCGACATGCAACTTTCAGCGGGGCACCTCGTGACTTGGACGCTGCGCTGGGAACTTGCTCGCGCAGGCACGCCGGATGCGATTGCCGGCGGCGAGGGCATTGCCAGCAAAAAATTGCTCACGGCGGCAATGCAGCTCGACACCGCACAAGACTATCTGTTTCGCTGCGACCGCGTGGATTTCCCGCCGGACGGCGAGGCGTTGACGCACACCCACAAGGGCGGCGGTATCCGCTGCTTGCTCGCGGGCGGCATCGACATCCACACCAACAACACCGTGCATCGCTACGCGCCGCTGGAGCCATGGTACGAAGCCGGGCCGGAGCCGGTGTACGCCAAAGCTGCGCCGACGATGGCGTCGGGCTTTGCGCGGGTGATGATACTGCCGCGCGAGTTGCTGGGAAAATCGTCGATCACTTACGTCAAGGCCGAGGATATCGACAAGCCGAAAAATCAGAAGTATCAGGTGTTTATCGACACCCCCATCAGCCTACCGGAGTGAACTCATGAAACGCTTACTGCTCACTTGCGTGTTCACCTGCGCGCTTGCAGTCGCGGCGCAGGCATACGCCCAGTCGTATCCCGCCAAAACCATTCGCATGGTCGTGCCCTTCGCGCCCGGCGGCAACGTGGACATCAATGCGCGCGCGGTGGCGCCGGGGCTCACCGAATTGCTCGGCCAGCCGGTGGTTGTCGATAACCGCGCCGGCGCGGGCGGCATGATCGGCGGCGAGGTGGTGGCGAAAGCGCCGCCGGATGGTTACACGCTGCTGATGGCATCGAACTCGGTGTATAGCGTGGCGCCGCATGTGTTCGCCAAGCCGCTGTATAACCCGCTGCGCGATTTCGCCGCGATCTCCGGCATCAGCAATGTGCCGTTCGTGCTGATTTCGCATCCGTCGGTGCCGGCGAAAACGTTCCGCGAATTCGTTGCGCTGGTAAAAACCAAACCGGGGCAGATGACCATGGCGACCGCCGGCACCGGCACGTCGAATCATCTGGTGGGCGAATTGATTCAGTTGAGCGCTGGCATCCGCATGACCGGCGTGCCGTACAAAGGCAGCGGCCCGGCGCTGATTGATTTGCTCGGCGGGCAAGTCGATTCGCACGTCGATCAACTCACCGCATCGATGGGCCACATCCGCAGCGGCAAAATCCGCGCGCTGGCGGTAACGACTGATAAACGTGCGCCGCTGCTGCCAGACGTGCCCACGCTGGCCGAGCAAGGGCTGAAGGGCTTTGATGTGACC
>JANPOH010000138.1:0-10226 GCA_031427895.1 Betaproteobacteria bacterium | reverse complement strand
TTCGACAACCTGACGTATACGATCACTGTGGCAAAACAGAAAACCGGCGACGATTATTTGTTCAATTTTGTGCTGACCGGCGAGCCGCCGAAAACGCGCGCGCCCGAAAAAGACGAAAAGCCCGACGAAATCGCGCGCCGCGCCAAGGAGTACGAAGACACCTACAAGCGTCTCGACGCGCGCAGCCAGTTTGAAAAAATTCTCGGCCAGTGGGTGTACGTGATGCCCGCCAAATCGCTGGAACCGATGCTGAAAGATCGCGCACAGATGGTGGTGCAGCCGCGCAAGCCGGGCGACGATAAGGGTGGCCCGCCCCAGGGTATGCCGGGCATGCCTCGTTAAAAAACAGAATAAAAACAGTCTCTATTCAGCGCGAGGGAAATGAGTGTACTTTAAGCGAGCGTGGCGTATGCTGTACCAGCCGGACACGCGGGCAAAACCCTCGAACGCTCCGCGCACGTGGACACGGTAATCAACCACCCCTTGCCGCACCGCAGCGTTCGGGTTGCGGGCGCATTGCCCGAATCTTTTGTGGCCAAGGGCGCGGGTTATGCCGTTGATGCCCGTCAGGTGTATCACAAGGGAAAATTTCTCTCAAAGGATGTAGCCGACTTTCAGATGCTGCCCTCGCTTTATGCCAGAACTCGCGCCACGATTTACTACGACGGCAAGCCCGTGGCGGGCGCCGATGCCGCGACGTTTGCAGTGCTGGAGCGCCGGGAAGAGCAAGTCGACGCGCGCGATGCTCACGCATGCTATTTACGCGGGCCGCGCGAGAATTACGGCCATTTCACGCTGCTGGCGCAGAGGCTGACCGCCGCCAATGTCGATCGTATCCCGTGGGGCGCCAACTGGCCGCATCCGAATTCAGGCGCGGGCAACAAACCCACCGATGTCACGCCGCTGTGGCCGGTGGATGACGGCTTGGTGCTGAATGGGTTGCCGGCGTGGGCGCCGGATGCGACCGTGCGTAAGAAAATTCTGGTGGATAATCCGGCGCGACGCTACGGATTTTGATCCGTGGCGTTACCGCAAGTCGCGCGCAACCTTTCCCCACTTTTGCAGCTCGTCACGCAACATCACGCTTAAGGCTTGCGGCGTGGTGGTGCGCGGTTCCAGCCCTTGCGCGAGCAGCGCATCGTGATTCCCCGCGACGGCCTTGGTGATGACTGCGTTCAAAGTGTTGACCATGCCTGCGGGCGCGCCCGCGGGCAGCAGCACCGCCATCCATAACACCGCTTCATAGTCCGGCAAGCCGGATTCGATCACCGTCGGCACTGCGGGCGCGGCGCTGATGCGCCGTGCGCTGGTGACCGCCAGCGCGCGCAGGCGGCCTGCCTGCATGTGCGGCAGCGCGGGCGGGATGCTGCCGAACTGCATTTCCACGCGACCGGCCAGCAAATCGATCAGCGCGGGAGCGGAACCTTTGTACGGCACATGCGTGAGTTCGACCTTCGCGCGGCTTTGAAACAGCGCGCCGGCGAAATGCGCGAGGCTGGAATTGCCGGCCGAGGCGTAATTGAGTTTGCCGGGATGGGCGCGCGCGTGAGCAATCAACTCTTTCACGTTTTGCGCGGGTAGCGAGGGATGCACCAGCACAAAGTACGGCGAATCACCGAGCAGCGTAACAGGCGTGAAATGGCGCACCGGATCGTAGGCGCCGGGATGGGTGGCAGGCGCAATCGCATGCGTGCTGGTGGTGCCCAGCGCCCAGGTGTGTCCATCGGGAGCGGCGCGTGCCGCGATCTCCACGCCGATTGCGCCGCTGCCGCCGGCGCGGTTGTCAATCACCACCGATTGACGAAGTTGCTCGCCCGCGCGTTGCGCCACCAGGCGCGCAACGGTGTCGCTCGATCCGCCCGGCGGAAACGGCACCACAAATCGAATCGGGCGTTCAGGGAAGGCGGCGTGCGCGCCGGTGCTGCACAGCAAAAACGCTATGAAGAAATAACATAAGTATCTGTTTTTATTTAATATTTTCAATTCGAGGCGTGAGGCGTGACCGATTGGGGTGCGTTTACTGCTGCAACTCCAGCTTCGCATCTTTGATGGTTTTGGCGTAGCGCGCGGTTTCGCTTTTGATAAATTCGCCGAAGCGTTCCGGGGTGCTGGTGATGGGGTCGAAGCCGCCCGCGGTCAGGCGCTCGCGCGTGTCGGGTGCGGCGACGATCCTGCCCAATTCGCCGTTCAGTCGCGCAACGATCTCAAGCGGCGTGTTCGCCGGCGCGAGAATGCCGTACCAACTGGTGACTTCGTAGCCGGCGAAGCCCGATTCTTTTGACGTGGGCACGCTGGGCAACACCGCGAGCCGCTCCGCCGACAGCGCGGCGCGCGCGCGGCCAGCCTGGATATGCGGCACTGCGGGCGGCACGCCGATCACCATCATATCCACGTGGCCGCCGATCATGCCCAGCATCGCCACGCCCGAGCTTGTCGAAGGGGTTTGTGCGATCACGCCGCTGGCGGCCACGGATTGCAGTGGCGCCAAGGCAACCGCGCGAAGAAATAATTTTTGCATCATGCTCTCCTTTGAACCCCCAACCGGCCGCGAACCGCGGTTAATCGATCTTCGCGCCGGAGCGCTTCACCACCTCCGCCCATTTGATGTTTTCCAAGCGTATCAACTCGGCGAATTTCTCCGGTGTGTTGGGTGCGGGGTCCGCGCCCAATTGCGCTAGTTTTTCTTTGAGTGACGCCGATGCCAGCGCCTGATTGATCTCGTGGTTGAGCCGCCGGATGATTTCACGCGGCGTGCCTACAGGCGCGATGATGCCGTTCCAGGTGGTTGCTTCATAACCCGGCACGCCGGATTCGGCGATGGTCGGCACCTCGGGCATCGCGGGCGAGCGCGTGAGCGCGGTGACGCCCAGGGCGCGCACGCGGCCCGCCTTGGCATGCGGCGTGATCGAATTCAGGCTTTCCATCATCAGATGCACTTGTCCCGCGATGAGATCGGTGATCGCCGCCGCGCCGCCTTTGTACGGCACATGCACCACGCTCAGATTCGCCATCGAACGCAGCAATTCAAAGCCGACGTGTCCCGGCGAGCCGCTGCCCGACGAGGCATTCGACAGCTTGCCGGGATTTTGTCGGGCGAAATCGATCACTTCCTGCATGTTCCTGAACGGATGTTTCGGCGAGCCCGCGAGCAGCATCTGATTGAACGCGCCCAGCGCCACGGGGGCGATGTCCTTGTTCACGTCGTAGGGCGGCTTGCGGAACATATTCGGCCCGATCACCAGTGCGCCGATGGGCGCGTAGCCGAGCGTGTAGCCGTCGGGCGCGGATTTAATCATCAGCTCGATGCCGATCGTCAGCGCGCCGCCGGGACGGTTATCGACAACCACTTGCTGGCCGAGCCGCGTGGTCAGCTCTGCGGCCATCAGGCGTGCGACGTTGTCCGAGGCGCTGCCGGGCGCTTGCGGCACGATCAGGCGGATGGCGCGGGCGGGGTAGGCCTGTCCTGAGCCTGTCGAAGCGGACTGTGCCGTGGCCGCGTTTGCAACGGCGGCAACGGTAGCGACGAGCAGGGCGCAGGCAAGCGGAAGTGGTCGTTTCATAAACGTCAATGGCACTCCATGGTTACACATATTCTGGGTTGAGCGCCCGCTCGCCCCGTGTCAATCAAAGCACTCGGTGAGACGCTTATTCCATTTCTATTTCAATAGTGAATTATTGTTCCGTGCCGGCAAGGTTAATAGAACGACATGGTTATTTATCCCATGAAATGGAATTGGTACTACTTGGCCATGCCCAGATCGGACAGAATTTCGCGCGTCTCCGCGTATTCCTGCTTCAGGTATTTGCTCGCTTCGGCGCTGCTGATGTACTCGTCCACCCATTGCTCCTGTGCAACGACTTTTTTCCATTCAGGCGAGGCGACGGTTTTACGCAGTATGCCGTCCCAGTAGGCGACCTGTGCCGGCGTGAGTCCCGGCGGACCCATCATGAAACGCGAGTTCGATACCACGACGTCGATGCCCTGTTCGCGCCACGTAGGAATGGCGGCATACTCCCCGTCCAGCCGCTTGGGCGCACTGATCGCCAAAAGCCGCAGCTTTCCCGCTTTCCAGTGCGCCGAGGCCACGGACAGCCCGCCGGTTGCATAGTCCAGATGGCCGCCCAGCAGATTGGAGATGTATTCGCCGGCCGACGGAAACACCACGGTGCGCAGCTTGCGGATATCGATGCCCGCGCGCTTGAACGGCAACGCCACGGCAATGTGGCTACTGTTGCCGAGCGTGGTGCCGATCGCCACCGACAGGCTGTCGGGCGCGGACTTCAGGCGCGCGATGAGATCGTGGGCGGTTTTCCACGGCGCATCGGCGCGCACGGACAGGACGTTGTACTCGTTGTAGAGCTGCGCCAGCAGCGAGAAATCGGTGTAGTTCAGTTTGCTGCGCCCCGTGATGTGATTGGAAACCAGCGGTCCCGACACCAGCAGCAGCCGGTGTGGGTCGGCCGTGGCCTGATGCACATAGGTGTAACCCACCGACTGGCCGCCGCCGCCACGGTTCACAATCACCACCGGAACATTGACCAGCTTTTCGTCCTGCCAGATTTTTTGCAGCAGCCGCGCGGGTCGGTCAAGCGTGCCGCCCGCCAGCGCAGGCACCACGAATTCGATGGGTTTGGTGGGTTTCCAGCTCGCGGCCTGTGCCGCGGCATGACCTGTGTGGAGCGCCAGCAGCGCCGGCAATGTCGGGAGCAGATAACGTAGGTAGAGGGATGTCATGGCGCTTTCCTTGGCGGAGCGAGAAAGATCCCGCCCCGCTATTTTGCACTAAATCTTGAACGCCTCCAGCGTCTCCGGCGCGAATAAATCCTTCGCTTCCAGCCGCCGCTTTGACAACCCTTGCTCGTGGTGATAACGCAGAAACGTATCCAGCGTGGCCTTGTTCGCTTCATAGCCGTAAGGCCACCAGTCGTCGCCCATATTACGTTTGAGCCATTCGACCTCGGCGATCATCCACGGCAGCATGTTACGCAATGCGGCGGTCTCGAACATTTCTTCGTAGCAGATGCGCTGCGCTTCGGCGAAGGCCTTGTACAGCTCCATCGCGATCCAGCGGTTTTTTTCATACACCTCGCGGCGGATGGCGATGGTGTGCATGATCGGAAACAACTTGGTCTTTTTGTAATAGTCACGTTCGACGCCGACGTAATCCTCGAACAGACGCTTCACTTTGTCCGGCTGTGAATGCAGGGTGGAGGGCATGCGCGGGCTGTGCAGCGCATCGATTTCGCCCGCGGCGAGCATTTGCGACAGTGTCTTGCCCGCGGGAATCGGATTTAACTTGATGTGCGGCGGCAGATCGAGTTTGAGTTTTTCGTCACGGCCCGGCGTTTCCTGCCCGCCGGTCCAGTACTCGCAGTCGCTGATTTTGACGCCGTACTCGTCCTGCATGATGCCGCGGCTCCATACCGGCGCGGTCATTTGATATTCGGGCGAAGCAACTTTTTTGCCGATCAGGTCTTTCGGTTCGCGAATATTGCTCGCCGCCGAAACGAAGGTGCAGGAATGCCGGAACATGCGCGACGGAAAAATGGGAATCGCGATGAACGGCTGCGGGTCACGAAACAGCGACACGGTGTACGACGACAGCGACAGCTCCGCGACATCGAACTCCTGATAGCGCAGCATGCGGAAAAACGTTTCTTCGACGATGTGATCGAGGAAATTGAGTTCTATGCCTGAAGGTTGCACACGGCCATCCGCCAGCGCGCGCATGCGGTCGTAGTTCCAGCAGGAGAGGGCGAGGCGGAGTTTGCTCATGGGCTTTGTCGCAATGTGTCGGAAATGAGGGGGGTGTGTGAATGGTATTAAAAATACCCATTAAAAACAAGCAATTACACGGGGGGGTTGCCTTGTGTGTTGGGCGCGGCTGGCGCGGGCGTTTCCGCCGCGCGTCGCAAAATTTCCGTGGCGACCGCTTCAGAGAGATAGTAGCCGTGGGATTTCCAGGCCGCCAACACCGGCAGCACGCTGGCGATGCGCCCCTGCATTTTGAGCGCCAGCACTACGGCGCCCGTGCCGATCACCGGCACTTGCATTTTTGCGGCGATGCGCCGCGCGCGGCGCTCATCTATCAATGCGGTGTGGCCGTGGGTATTGGCGTACGACAGCACTGCGGCTTCGCCGGAACCCAGGCCGCGCGCAAAGGCTTCATCCAGTGGCGCAATATCGCCGTGCGCGACGATGGTTAGCGCGGCGGATTGCGAAAGCGCGTTGATGGTTGCAGCGCCGGCAGCAGTGATATCCACCACGCACTCGTCCAGCACGGATTGCGGCACCAGCAGGTTGCCCAGCATTGCAATGGATTGCGGCAGTACGGTGCCTACCGCCAGCGCAATCAATGGCCCTGCATCGGCCACGATAATGCCCTGCGTCACGGGGCGGGCGGCAGTTGCTTTTGCAGCAGACTCAGTTCGGCGTCGAGGTTCGCGGTGTCATCCAGCAGGCTATATCCCAGCGTGCCAAGATGACGCAAGTAGCCGGGGTAGGTCATCGCGGCGAGCTTGGCGCCTGCCGCCACCGACAACTCGCCGGATTGCACCAGCTTGTCAGCAAGTGCGATGTTGACGCCCGCCTTTAGCAGCGTGTCGTCAAAGGGCAGTGCGACAAACAGGGGCTTGCCATGTTTGGACACGACCGAATAGCGGCCTTGCTCGGCATTGCGAACCAACTCGCCGGTGTGTTCCCGCAAGTCGCGAATAGCGAACGCTTCCATGGCACCCCCAATAATTGTGCCATCAAATGATAGCACAATTTACAGGAGTGACTTTCGGGCGGCGAAAGTCGGCCTGCCGGACCGGGAAGGAGAATTTACAGAAATATTAAATAAAATCAAACAGTTACTGGGTCGGTTCCCAGCGGCGGAAACAACCCATGTTTGGCGTGATCCTTGAACGCCTGCTCTTTTGGCAGCAGCAGCGAGCACGAGCGCACGTGCTGCTCTTTCGGATCAAGGCCGACGAGCGGTTTGCCTTCGCGATTGGCTTCGGCGGATTTTTGCAGCAGGCGCCGCATCATCACGACGCCGCGGTCGGTGGGGCACAAGTTCTCTTTGGTGCGATCCTGTACCGCACCCATGGATTCCTGCAGCGACGCATCCTGCATCGCGATGCCTTCGATGCCGGAATAATGCACGCCGGTTTTTTGCGCGGCGCGATCCATCAGGTAATCGTTGGTCTTGTTTTGCAGCGGGATAAACGTGCCAGGCACGTATTTGACGTGGATGCCCCTGCCGTCTTTCATGGCATTGAGTTCGGCCTCGCTTAAATCGCGCTTGGGGTGATAGTTGATGCTCCACGCCCAGCAGTTTTCGTCGTCGATCGGCACCCACACGTGGCCGCCCAGTGGATGTCCGGCGCGCGGTGGAATGATCGAGTGCGAGGGCATGATGAACGGCGTGATGCGCCAGTAGTATTGCTCCGGGTTATCGGTCACGATGCGTCGCGCGCCGATCAACAGGCCACCGGGGAAATCAGCGACTTCAAAAAACGGCATGCGGTCGTGATCGTTGTATTCATTGCCTTTGCTGCCGACGAACAGCGGATCGGTTTTCAGCGCGCCGCCATGCAAAAAGCTCACGTGTGATGAATCAATGCCGCCTTCGATAGCCCGCAAATAATTGCATTCCTGCAAGCGCTTGGAGGCATAACGCTGGCGCGGCGACACCAGCGTCCACTCCAGCGCGGGCGGCGCGGGTTTTAATTCCGGCGGGCCCATGTACGTCCAGATCACGCCGCCCTGTTCGATGCACGGATACGATTTCAGCTTGATGCGTTTGCACATCGGGCCGCCGCCACTCTCGCCCTCTGATGGTAATTCCGTACACTGGCCGGTGACATCGTACTTCCAGCCGTGATACGGACAGCGCAACCCGTTTTGCTCGTTGCGCCCGAACCACAGCGACACGCCGCGATGCGCGCAGAATTCATCCATCAACCCGATACGGTTTTGCGTATCACGAAACGCGATCAGCCGCTCGCCGAGCAGCTTGACGCGCACCGGCGCGCAGTCGGGTTCGGGCAATTCGTAATCGTGCAGCGCGGGCATCCAGTAACGGCGAAACAGGTCGCCCATCGGCGTGCCGGGGCCGGTTTTCGTCAGCGTGTCGTTTTGTTCCTGGGTAAGCATGGTGGCGAGTCTCATGTCGTGCGTGTTAGTGGAGTGGACATTCTAACCGATGTGATATGCGTTCCAGCAATGAACTCCGGCTGCTTTTTGCTGGGGTACAATCGGCACATTCCATGTGCGAGAGATCCGATGAAATGTCCTTTATAAGCGCAAGGTTCAGGAACGCTGTCCAGCGGGTCGGGTGGTTGCGGTTGTGCGCCCTGTCAGGGGTGTTTTCCGGCTTGCTGCAGCCAGGCATGGTGCTCGCGCAAACCGCCGTATCGTATCCGGTCAAGCCCATACGCTTCGTGATCCCGTTTCCGCCGGGCGGCGGCAACGACCTGCTCGGACGCGCGTACGCCGAGCGCCTGTCCGAGCGTCTGGGTCAGCAGTTGATCGCCGATAATCGCGGCGGGGCCTCCACGGTGATCGCCGCCGAGATCGTTGCACGTGCGCCCGCCGACGGCTACACCCTGCTGCTCGCGACCAGCGCCACGCTGGCGGCCATGCCCAATCTCCGGCCGAAGCTTGCGTACGATCCGATCAAGGACTTTGAGCCGGTATCGCTGATTACCGCGTCTCCGTATCTACTGGTCGTGCATCCCAACGTCGCCGCCAAGACGGTAAAGGAACTCGTCGCGCTGACCCGGTCGAAACCCGGCCAATTTCACTATGCCTCGCCCGGCCACGGCACCAGCAACCAGCTTGCCGCGGAACTATTCAAGTCCATGTCGGGCGCAGACCTGACGCACGTGCCGTACAAGGGCACGGGGCCGGCCATCATCGATCTGCTGGGCGGGCAGGTGGCTGCGATGTTTGCCTCGGCAGCGTCGGTGCGCCCGTTCGTGCTGCAAGGCAGGCTGCGCGCGCTGGGCATATCCACCGCCACGCGCTCATCGGCGATGCCGGAAGTCGCACCGATCGCGGAATTGGGAGTGCCCGGCTACGATACCTCGTCGTGGGGCGGCATCGTGGCGCCGCGCGGCACGCCGAAGCCGATCATCGCGAGACTCAACGCGGAAATCGTCTACATCTACAAAAACGGCGACATGCGCGAAAAACTCGCGGCGCAAGGCATGGGGCCGCAGGCCAGCACACCGGAAGCGTTCGCCGCGCATATCAAGTCGGAACTCGCACACTACCGCAAGTTCATCCGTGCGGCGGGCATCAGCGTGGTGGACTGAACGCCACCGGCCGGGGGCGGGTTACGCCGTCTCTTTGACCTTGCTCGTGAGATAGCGCTGCACCACCTCGCCCGTCAGGATCACCGACGCATCGTATTCCGGCGCGTCTTCCATTTGCTCCAGGTCATTCAACCCGCTGTTCTTGAATATGCGGTTGATCGCGGAGATCAGCCGCGCGGGGCGCTCCGGGTCGGCGTTGAAATGCTGGTGGATGGTGTTGGGCGGAATGTAGATCACGTCGCCCGCTTCCCATTCGTAGCGCTTCACTTCCGGCTGCGCCGTCCAGTGGTAGGTGTCGGTGATCTCCACGTCGCAGTCCTGATGCAGGTCATAGCCTTTGCCTTCCAGCACGTACAGGCATTCCTCGGCGAGATGGCGGTGCTTGCCGGAGCGGCTGCCGGGCGGGATGATCTGCATGTAGGCATCGACCGTGTCCATGCGGGTGTTCATCTGTTCGTTGATGAGGTGCTTCAACAAACCCTGACGCGACATCTCCCATTGCATGTCTTCGGGGCGTACGACTTTTTTGCGCCGTGCGTTGCGCGCGGGCGCGTTGGTCGCGTCGTCGAGCAGATCCTGATAAATTTTTCCGGTGGCTTTGCCGCGGGTCCACGCTTTTGTTTCGCTCCAGGCCATGATGTGTCTCCTTGAATGGGTTGCCGGTTATTTCGAATGGTTGAGGTCTTGTTCGGCCTCGCGCACGACAAAGCCTTCGCCGCCGGGGGCGGGCTCGGAGGAGCGCGTTTCGACCATTTTTTGAAATAACATGTTCATAAACAGGTACATAGGCTTTGTTTTGAATACCAGGGCGCGCGCAGGCTTGGTGGAATCGGCATTTAAGTGCTGATGCACGCAGTTGTTATGCACTATCGCCACAACGCCCCCCAGCCAGTCGTAGCGCACGCCGTCGTGAATTTCAT
>JANPOH010000137.1:0-10677 GCA_031427895.1 Betaproteobacteria bacterium | reverse complement strand
GAATTTTTCCTGATCCTTGATCGATTTGTAGAATGCAATCCAATACGCTTTGGCCATGATGTTCTCCAGGAGGTTTGTTCAGAATGTGGCGCGGATATACAACGTCAGCAGTTTACCGCTAATCCGCGTTTCGATTCGCCGAGGTGCGCGGCAGTATAATTGACCCTCGAATTCACCAGGAAAAACGCCATGAGCGCATCCTCCAAGCGCTGGAAAAACCGCCCCGAAGGTTCCAACTGGGGCGAATTCGGCGACGACGATCAACGCGGTCGCATGAACTACATCACCGCCGAGCGCAGGCTCGCGGCGTTACAGGAAGTGAAAACCGGGCAGGTGTTCACCCTGAGTCATCCGCTGGATAAACCCGGCGGCACGGTGTTGAATCCGAACCGCAAGCCGCCGGTGTTTCACCCGGTGTTTCGCGGCAAGGAGACTTACTTCAATCTGCCGTCGGCGAAAATCGATCCGCGCTTTAACGACGTGGGTTCCGACGAAGCGATTATGTTGTACATGCAGTACTCCACGCACTGGGACAGCTTCGCGCATAAGGGCACGATGTTCGATGCCGATGGTGATGGCGTTGAAGAAGCGGTGTCGTACAACGGCTGGCGTATTGTCGATGAACAGAATCGCGGCCTGCACGGCGAGTTGGGCGCGCGCGCGGTGTCGGTGGCGGAAATGGCGCAGACCGGCGTGCAGGGACGCGCGGTGATGGTCGACCTGCGTCACCATTTCGGCGACGGGCGCACGGCGGTCACTTACGAGATGCTCGCGAAAGTCATGCGCGACGATAACGTAGCCGTGCAAAAGGGCGACATCCTGTGCGTGCATACCGGCTTGGGTCAGTTGATCCGCGACGCGACTGAACGCGGGGGAAAATTGGACGACACCATCAAAACCAGTTGCTCGGTGCTCGATGGTTACGACAAGCCGCTGCTGGAGTGGATCGCCGATAGCGGTATCGCGGCGATTGCGTGCGACAACCTCGCAGTGGAGCGCAGCTCAACGCTCGGCGCCGATCCGCGCCTGCCGCATCGCGGCCCGGCATTGCCGCTGCATGAACATTGCCTGGTGAAGCTCGGCATCCATCTGGGCGAGCTGTGGTATCTCACCGAACTGGCCGCGTGGCTGCGCGCCAACCAACGCAGCAGCTTTTTACTCACCGCGCCGCCGCTGCGTATGCCCGGCGCGGCAGGCTCGCCGGTGACGCCGGTGGCGACGGTGTAGTCGTAGGGGCGGGAGCTATCCCGCCATTTGTTCTTTGTCCAGACTCCGCGCAAAAAAACAACACAGGATTTCCCCCATGTCCAACAATCCAAACAACAATGATGCCGCCGCACGGCGCGGCCTCGACGTGCTGCGCGATCCGCTGCTGAACAAAGGCACCGCCTTCACCGAAAAGGAGCGTGACGCGCTGGGGCTGCGCGGCCTGTTGCCGCCGCATGTGTTGAGCCAGAAGGAGCAGGTGGATCGCGTCCTCTTGAATCTGCGCAAGATGGCGGACCCGCTGGATAAATTCGTCGCATTGAACTCGTTGCATGATCGCAATGAGTCGCTGTTTTTTCGCGTGCTGTGCGATCACATCGACGAAATGCAGCCGATTGTTTATACGCCGACCGTCGGTCTGGCCTGCCAGCAGTACGGCAATATTTTCCAGCGTTCTCGCGGCATGTTTATCGGCATCAATGATCGCGGCAACATCGCGAACGTGCTGCGTAACTGGCCGTATCCGGCGGGCATCATAGTCGTCACCGATGGCGAGCGCATTCTCGGCCTCGGCGATCTTGGCGCGCACGGCATGGGCATCCCCGTCGGCAAGCTGTCGCTGTACACCGCGTGCGCGGGCATCCATCCGCGGCTGTGCCTGCCGATCACGCTGGACGTGGGCACCAATAACGACGCACTGCTGAATGATGTCCATTACGTGGGGCTGCGCCAGCGCCGCGTCACCGGCGCGGCGTACGACGATTTCATCGAGGAATTCATGAGCGCCACGCAGGAGGTGTTCCCTGGCGTGCTGGTGCAGTTTGAAGATTTCGCCAATCACAATGCGTTTCGTCTGCTGGAAAAATATCGCGACCGCCTGTGTACTTTCAACGACGACATCCAGGGCACGGCGGCGGTGGCGTTGGCGGGGTTGTTCTCGGCGCTGCGCGTCACCGGCGCGCCGTTGTCGGAGCAGAAAATTCTTTTTCTCGGCGCGGGAGAGGCCGCCACCGGCATCGCCGATTTGATCGTGTCGGCGATGATCACCAACGGGCTTACCCGCGAGCAAGCGCTGCGCCAATGCTGGCTGATGGATTCGCAAGGGCTGGTGGTTAAAAGCCGCACCAATCTCGCCGAGCACAAATTAACCTATGCACACGAACATCCGTTGATCGGTGATTTCTTGTCCGCCATCAAGGCGCTAAAACCGACGGCGATCATCGGCGTGTCGGCGGTTGGCGGCACCTTCACTCGCGAGGTACTCGAAACCATGGCGGAACTCAACGCGCAGCCGATCGTGTTCGCGCTGTCGAATCCGACCTCGCAGGCTGAATGCACCGCCGAAGAGGCGTACCGCCATACCGGCGGGCGTGCGCTGTTCGCCTGCGGCAGCCCCTTTGACCCGCTGGAGTTCAACGGCAAAACCTATGTGCCGCGGCAGGGCAATAACTCGTATATTTTTCCCGGCATCGGGCTGGGCGCCATCGCCAGCGGCGCCACCGCCATCACCAACGAGATGTTCATGGCCTCGGCGCACACGCTGGCGCAACTGGTGACGGAGTCGGACTTGGAGCAGGGCAGTCTTTATCCCGCGCTGCCGCGCATTCGTGAAGTGTCGGCGGCCATCGGCTGCGCCATCGCCGACATCGCCTATCGGCGCGGCATCGCCGGCAAGCCCAAGCCGACGGATGTGGCCAAGGATGTGCAGTCGCTGATGTTCGACCCGCGTTATTGAGACAACGAAGAACGCCGTGAATCCGCTGTGAACCTCAAGGTGCGCATGACCACCGCGCTTGCGCGCACCGACCCACGGCCTGGCGTGGTGCGGCACCGAGACCGGCGTGTTCAAAGCGCAGGGAATCGATGTGACCTTCCCGATGATTGAAAAAGCCGGCGCGACCGCGACCTACGTGGGACTGGGCGGCTATGGCAATATCTACAAGGCGCTCATCGCAAAGGGTTTATCGCGAAGCTCTACGCTGGAACCGCAACGTAAAATCGGGCGGGAGGAGTGCAGCGTATCCGTGCGTCGGCAGTAATGGGCATGCCCCAAAGGCGGGATACGCTGCGCTCCTTCCGCCCTATGAAAAACTGCGAAAACTACTCCAGCGGTTCGAACGCGCTCGGGCCCATGCCGTAAAAATACAGCACCGTGCCTTCGTCCCTGGTCAGGCCGAAGTGGCCTTGATTTGCCGGCTCGGTGAACCACGTGCCCGCAGTGTGGCGATGGAGTTTGGCTGCGTCGTATTTTTCGCCGTAGCCGATGTAATGTACGCCTTCGAGCACCACGGCGTAGCGCGCGTCGGGATGCTTGTGCGCCAGCGCTTGGCTGTGCGGCGGCCATTTGGTGGCGTAGATGTACGGCCCCGGTTGGCTGGGGTGGCCGAACAAGTAGGCGTTGTGGCGGCCCGATTTATTCGGCTCCCAGTGCCACTCCGACATGGGTTTTAATTCGACGCCGGGCGGCAGCGCGTTTGCGGGGATGTCCATGCGTGGTTTTCCTTTTGCCGGTTTACGGGTTATTGTGGCGGCTCACTGCGGTGGAATTCCGGCGGCCACCGCCACCTTGCGATAACGCTCGATTTCCCGCGGCAGCAAATCCGCAAGCTGCTGCGGCGTGGCGATCCATGCTTCGGCGCTTTCGTTGTCGAGAAATTTCTTCAGTTCGGGGCTGACCAGCGCTTTGTTGATCGACGCATTGATAAAGGCAAGCCGCTCGGCGGGCATGCCCGCCGGCGCGAACAGGCCCCACCATAATTCGTAGCTGTATCCCGGCACGCCTGATTCAGCGATGGAAGGGATGCCGGGCATCAGGGGTGACGCCTTGGCGCCGCTCATGCCGAGCGCGCGCACGCGGCCCGCGCGCAATTGCGGATTAACCGCCGCCGCGCTGGCGATCACCACTTCCACTTCACCGGATGCGGCGGCGGTCATGGCGAGCGAAATGCCTTTGTAGGGAATGTGGGTCATTTTCGTGCCGGCGGCCATGTCGAACAACGCGCCGGCAAAATGATTGTTGCCGCCGATACCCGACGAGCCGTAATTCAACTTGCCCGGATTCTTTTTCGCCAGATCGACGAATTCGCGCACGGTTTTTACCGGCAGCGACGGATGCACCACCAGGATCAGCGCGGATTTGCCGATGCCGCCCACCGGAATAATCGCGCGCGCCGGATCAAACGGCAGCTTCGCGCGCACCGCCGCAGTACCCGTGTACGACGAGGTGTGGCCGAGCAGCGTATAGCCGTCGGCTTCCGCCCGGGTCACCTGCTCGGTACCGATCATGCCCGACGCGCCGGGGCGATTGTCGATTACCACGTTGCGCCCCCAGATTTCGGCAAGCTTGGCCGCGACCGTGCGCGACATGATGTCGATCGAGCCGCCGGCGGCGTAGGGCACGATCATCTGCACGCTGCGCGCGGGGTATTGTTGCGCGGCGGCGTTGAAAGCCGGACCGAGGGTGGCGCCGAGGGCGGCGCAGAAAATCAGGCGGGTGGTGCGACGAGGGGCGTGCGACATGCTGAAGTTTCCTGTGGTGAAGCGAGTAATTAAAATAACGTTTATAAACAAATGCTTATGTAACTCACTTACGTAACTCACGCAATTTATGTAAGCGCGGCGGCGGTGAAAAAACATTTTAAACCAGCGCCGCCCTTGCAGGGCGTTATTCACCGAGCAAGGGGCGCAGCTCGCGCGTGCCGCGCGCCAGCATGGCCTTTGCATGAATGGTGAACCAGCGCACGCCGAGTTGTTGAAGGTCACGGCCCTCTTCCCAGCGGTGCAGATTGGGATATTGGGATATTGGAATATTGTTGTGGCGTGGGCGTTGGTTAGTCAACCGGCGGTATCTTCGCGCGCGCCACGATATCTTTCCACGTCTGTATGTCGCGCCGGTACCACTGCGTGAAGTCGCTGATGCTGGTGGGCTCCGGGTTGCCGCCTTGCTTGCGTAGTTGTTCTTTGACTTCGGGCTGGGCAATCACTTTGTTGATCGCGGTGTTCAGCGTCTGCACAATGGCGGCGGGCGTTTTGCCGGCCACGTACGTGCCGACGGTAGCGCCGAGTTTCAATGCGGGCAATCCGGCCTCGGCAATCGTGGGGATGTCCGGGAAAGACGGCAGCCGCCGGTCGCTGGCGGTGGCCAATATGCGCACCCGGCCCGATGCAAGAAACGGCAGAAACGGCGTGGCATCCGCAATCGCCAATTGCGTTTCTCCGGTTGCCACGGACAGCGAGGCGAGCCCGGTGCCGTTGTAGGTGATGATTTCAATGCGGGCATTGTTACGGATGGCGAACAGCTCCACCGACAGGCGCGTGCCGATGCCGCCGGCGGAAGCGTTGAGTCTGGCGGGATTTTTTTGCGCCAGCGCCACCAGCTCGCGCACGTTTTTCACCGGCAGATGCGCGTTAACCACGAGGGCGTAGGGATACTCCGCGATGGGCGCCACGGGCTGTATGTCGGTCAGCGGATCAAAACGCAGGTTGCGAAACAGCGCCGGGTTCTGCGTTGCAGCGGTGGCGTTGAATAAAATGGTGTAGCCGTCGGGCGTGGATTTCGCCACCGCCTCGATGCCGATATTGCCCGCCGCGCCAGGCCGGTTTTCCACTACGACCTGCTGGCCGAACGACTTGGCGAGGTGCTGCGAAATCATGCGTGCGGTAATGTCGCTGGTGCCGCCGGTGGCGAACGGCACGATGGCGCGGATCAGGCGGTCGGGGTACTCGGCGCGCGCCGGGCTCACGATGCCCAGTGCGCCAATGGCGGCGATGGCTCCCGTAGCCATCGTGATCCGCGCCAATCGCCATTCAGCACAATCACGCAACCTATGACCCCGCATATCGTTCCCCGGTCGTGATGCTACAACGCATACTTGTCGCGACAAATTAAAACACCTATTGCATCGCCGGCGGCAATCCTGGCATTGCTGACACTGCCGTTTTCGTTACACCGGTTTTTCCGGCCCCACCGTCAGCCGCCGCATTTCGCGCCGCGTGCCGTGATAATCGTTGATGGCGTTGTGCATGGTGCAGCGGTTGTCCCAGATCGTCAGTTGCCCCGGCTCCCAGCGCACGCGGCAGGTGAATTCGGGCGTGATCGCGTGATCGTTGAGCATGTTGATAATCGGGCGGCTTTCGCGCTCGGTCATGTCGTCAAAACGCAGCGTATGCAGCGCGCTGCAATACAGCGCGCGTTTGCCGGTTTGCGGATGCGTGCGCACGATCGGATGCCTGGATTCGTAGCGGTCGGCGTTTTCGGAATTGGTGACCGGCATGGTGGTGATGCGCCGGTGATGCGCGGCACGGTCGCCGCCCGGCTTGTGTTTTAAGCTCGCGCTGAACACGCCAATCACGCCTTCGAGCATTTTTTTCGTGCCGGCGGAAAGCGCTTCGTACGCGGCCTGCGTGTTGGCGTAAAGCGTGTCGCCGCCCTTGGGAGGCGTTTCCACCGCATACAGCGTGGTGATGCGCGGCGGCTCGGCGAGGTAAGGCGTGTCGGAATGCCAGTCATTGCCGAAATTTTCGCGTTCGTGAGGCTCTTTGATGACGCGGGTCATTTGCGGAATTTCATCCATGCCCTTGGCGAACGGATAAAAATTCGGCTCGCCGAAATGTTTGGCCGCCGCCAGTTGCTCGTGCGGATTCAGGCTTTGCCCGCGCACGGCGATGACTTTGAACTCCAGCAACGCCTGCTGCAATTCATCCCACATGGCGCTGTTGCCGTGATCCTTGAGATTGACGCCGTAAATCTCTGCGCCGATGCAGCCCGCGATGGGGCGCGCTTCGAGAGTCGTGTAGGACATGTGCTTGTTCCTGAGTTGCCGGCAGATCGCCATAGTATAGTCCGCTGGCGGAAAAAATAAAATCATGCAACATTCAATGGAGAATCAAATCATGGACAACACCAAAGAGCTGGCTGGAAAAGTGGCGCTGATTACCGGCGCGGCAAAAAACATCGGGCGCGCCACCGCGCTGGAACTGGCGCGCGCCGGTGCGGCGGTGGCGATCAATACGCGCAACTCGGTGGATGACGCGAAAAAAGTCGCCGACGAAATTCGTGCGGCAGGCGGGCAGGCCGAGGTGTACGTGGCCGATATCGGTGACGCCAAAGCGGCGAAAGGCATGGTGGATGGGGTGATGCAGAAATTCGGCCGCGTGGATTTTCTGGTGCTCAATGCTTCGGTGCGTACCGAAAAGCCGTTTCTGGAATTGAGCTACGACGAATGGCGCGTCCCGCTGTCGATCACGCTCGACGGCGCGTTTTATCTGGCGCAGGCGTGCATCCCGTCGATGATCGCCAACGGCGGCGGCAGCATCGTCACCTTGGGCGGCATGATGTCCTTGTCGGGCGCGAAAAAGCGCATCCATGGCTCGGTGGCGAAGCACGGCTTGGTCGGATTCACCCGCGGGCTTGCGCGCGAATTCGGCGACCGCAACATCCGCGCCAACTGCGTCGCGCCGGGGCAGATGAACACCGTGCGCGCGGCGGGGCGTACTGCGCCGTTGGGTGATTCCATGATTCCGCTGGGGCGCAAGGGCGACGCCGAAGAAATCGCGACCGTGGTGCGCTTTTTGTGTTCGCCGGCGTCGAGCTATGTCACCGGCCAGTCGTTGCAGATCAATGGCGGGCAGATGATGTTTTAGCACATAACTTCAAGAACATTTGACGCGGATTTACGCAGATGAACGCAGATTAACCCCTCGCGTCGTTCCAGCTTTCGTTGGAATGACGGTGTTGGTCTTTAATCTGCGTTCATCTGCGTAAATCCGCGTCAAAATTGGTTTCGCTTTTTCGATCCACCCAATTCACCGCCGCGCCAGCTTCGCGTCCCAATCCTTCGGCAACTGTATCTTCTTGCCGGTCGGAAACCCCAAAAACCCGTTATGCGCGAACACATACATATTGTTACGCAGCGGGTCTCCCGACACCGCGATCATAAAATCTTCCGGCTTCCAAACAATCGGCACCAGGCGGTTTTCATCGTCGGATTCATAAAACACTTTCGGGATGCGACCGTTACGCACGTCGTCTTTTAAATCCCATACGCCGCGGATGTTCCACACGCGCAACTGGCGCTCGAATTCCCATGCCGGCAGGCGCGCATGGTCGTAGAGATACTGTTTCACGTCGGCCTTGGTCCAACCGGCCTTGGCGATGGTCTCGACCAAAATCGGACTCAGCACGACTAACGGGCGCAGCATGCCGTTGCCGTGGCTGGTGGTGAAGGTGATTTGCCACATGTGGTATTTCAAAACGGAATCCGCGACGTACGGCAGCAGTTCTTCCGGCGTACTGCCGGACACCGACGAGAACGAGCCGCCGCCGGTGTAGCGCGCGACGGTGACCACGTTGTCACCGGCCTGATAGCCCATTTCCTCGGCGGTGTTGGCCCAGCCGATGTTTTTCAACACGTCGTCGTTTTCAGCCAGCACCACGCGCCAAGTGTTGCCGTAGGTGGCCTTGTCGGTTTTGTGCGGCAGAAAGCCCGCGACGTTACGCAGATACAGCCGCCAGAAGCGCCCGACGGTGGTATTGGGCATGAAGCCGTCACGCAGCGCGCCCTGCGTGTAATTAAAACCGAGCTGCTTGATGATGGGGCCGTTCAAAATAATCAGGTTCTCGCCGCCGGGCGTATTGCCGCTGTGCTCCACGCCGTAGTGCGGATCACACATGCCTTCGACGGCGGCGATCAGTATCGGCATGTATTCCGGCTTGCAGCCGGCCATCACGCCGTTGACCGCGATGCTCCAAATGGTCGCGGCACGGCTGTCGGGCAGAATCACACCCAGCACTTCATTCGAGTCACGGTCGGTGAATTGCAAAAACGCTTCGATGGCCTCCAGCGTCGGTGGCACGATGGGCAGGCCGTCGGACAATTCATGCTCGTAAAAATACTGATTCACCGCGTTAAAGCCGCCTTTGAAAACGACCTCGCGGGCGGCGGGTTCGGTGGTTTTTCCTTTCGGTGCGGGCTGCACGGTGAGGTTCTCGATCACGTGCTTCGCGGTGGTCTCGATCACATCGCGGCATAACTCGCTATCGCTCTTGGTGCCGATGTGGCCGGGCACCAGCGCCAGCGGAATGTTCGGCATGCCCAGCCCGATGGAGGTGGCCGCCGCCTGACGGAAGAATCCTTCACACGTTAATGAAGACGTCGGATAACCGAGCGCCTCGCACGCTGCACTGGCCCGCAACACGGCGGGCGTGCAGGAGCCTCAACACGCCATGCCGCTGATGACGGCATCGACCCCCATGGCTTTGAATTTCTTGGCGAACTCGGCGAGCGCTTCTTTTTCTTCGCCGCCGTGCGAACTGCCGAACTCGCGCCAGCTCACGAACTTCACGTCGGGGTATTGTTTTTTGATGGCGGTTTCGAGATGCTCGAACACCGCATCGCCGCGAAACAAAAAGTCCCACACCTGCGCGATGGTCTTGCCGTTCAGTGTGTCGAGGCGTTTGGCGAGCGGCTTGATGCCGGTCTGGCGCGGCGTGCGCGGCCAGTAAACTTCGTAGTGTCCGTCGTGGGTCATGATATGTAAGTATTTGTTTTAAAATAATAAAATGACATGGATGGACAGGATGTACAGGATGAGTCGCCGTGGTCCCTGGGTTCAATCCCGTATATCCTGTGCATCCATGTAAAAACGGGCTGGACGTTACTGCACCATCCCCAACTCGCTCAACACATCTTTCAGTATGCCATGCTGGCGCCGCAGTTCGCGACCCATGTCGGCGCTGTTCATATAATTTTCCACCCACTGATTTTTGTCGACCGCCTGTTTCCATTCGTCCGACTTCACCAGCCGCGCGAACACGCCGTCCCAGTAGCGCACCTGCTCCGCCGACAACCCGCGCGCGCCGATGAAGCCGCGTGGAATATCAAACACCGCGTCGATGCCTTGCTCCTTGAATGTCGGCACGTTGGCGATGGCGCCTTTGAGCCGCGCATGGGCGGCGATGCCGATGATGCGCACCTTGCCCGCCTGCACCAGCGGCATCACCGTCGCGGGTGTCGCCGCCATCACATCCACATGCCCGCCCGCCGCCGCGATCACGCCTTCGCTCGACGCGTTGAACACCACGATTTTCAGTTTCTTGATATCGGCCTGCACCGAGCGCCCGACCAAAGCGGCGGTGATGTGAAACGCATTGCCGCGCGCGGCAGAGAGCGCGATGCTTACCGATTCGGGATCGGCCTTTAGCTTTGCGGTGAGATCGCGCGCGGTTTTCAACGGCGAATTCGTCGCCACCACGAACGCAATCGGCTCCGAAATCAGATTCACAATCGGCGTGAATTCAAAGTAGTTCAACTTGATCTGGCCCTGGATCGCGGCAGTGAGCGGTGTGGTGGTCTGCACCATCAGCTTGTGCGCGTCGCCATTGAACTGGCCGAGATAATTCATCGCAATGCCGTAATTGCCGCCGGGCTTGTTGGTGGTGTTGATCGCCTGCTCCACCAGCTTGTTCGACTG
>JANPOH010000136.1:0-1504 GCA_031427895.1 Betaproteobacteria bacterium | reverse complement strand
ACGATAGGCGGTTTTGTCGGGCTGCTCGCGGGCCGCACCCGCAAGATCGCCACCATCGATGAAATCAACGGGGCGGCGGCGCAGGGCTGGGCCGGCAAGAAGTGAACGTTGCCGTCGATACCAACGTGCTGATTCGCGCGGTGGTGCGCGATGACGTAAAGCAGGCGCGCATCGCGGCGAAGCTGCTGCGCGAAGCGGAGATGATCGCCGTGGCGGTGCCGTGCCTGTGTGAGTTTGTGTGGGTCCTGCGCAAGGTTTACGGTTTTGAAACGGCTGACGTTGCCGCCGCGATCCGCGCGCTGATGGCCGCCGGGAACGCAGAGATGAACCGGCCGGCCGTGGAAGCGGGCCTCGCGATGCTCGAAGCGGGCGGTGATTTTGCCGACGGCGTGATCGCCTTCGAGGGCAACTGGCTCGGCGGTAAAACGTTCGCGTCCTTCGACAAGCAGGCGGTTACGCTGCTCGCGGCAAAAGGCCAGTCCGCGCGCTTGCTTTGACGGTGCGGATGTCAGGCAGTTACTGCGGGTTGTTCCAACTCACTGCTCCGCCTTGACGCCCGCATCCCGAATCACCTTGCTCCACTTCTGCATCTCAACATTGAGAAACGCCGCGAACCCCGTCGGCGTGCTGCCCACGCCCTCGGCGCCGTCGAGTTCAAAGCGCTGCGCCACGTCGGGCAACTTGATGATGCGCGCGACTTCCGCCGACAGCTTATTGACCACCGCCTGCGGCACGCCGGCGGGCGCCACCATGCCCTGAAACGCCTCGGCCTGGTATCCGGGCAAGGTCTCTCCCACCGTCGGCACATCCGGCATGCTCGGCTGGCGCTTCGCGCTGGTGATCGCGATGGCGCGCATTTTGCCGCTCTTGATGTGCGGCGCGGCGGATATCGTGGTGGTGAACAGCATGGTGATGCGCCCGCCGATGACGTCGGTCACGGCTGCGGGGATGCCCTTGTACGGCACATGAATCATGCTCACACCCGCGGCGCGCTGGAACATTTCGGCTGCGAGATGCGGCGCGGAACCTGCACCGGGGCTGGCAAATGTCAGCTCGCCCGGCTTGGCTTTCGCCGCCGCGATCAAATCTTTCACCGACTTGCCCGCGAAATTGGGCGCGACCACCACCACGTTGGGTTGTGAGTTGAGTTGCGTCACCGGCGCGAAGTCTTTGACAGGATCGTACGGCAGTTTGGCGTAGAGGCCGGGGTTGATCGCGAACGTGGTGGTGATCATCAACACGGTGTAGCCGTCCGGCACCGCTTTCGACGTGATTTCCGTGCCGACAATGGTGGCCGCGCCGGGACGCGAATCGACCACGACGTTCTGTCCCCAGCTTTCGGTCAACTTGTGGCCGATCAGCTGCGCGCTGATATCGAGCCCGCCGCCGGGCGCGAACGGTACGATCAGGCGGATGGGCCTGTTGGGGTAATTGGCAGCGTCCCGCGCAAAGGCGGGCGTAGCGGCGAACGTGGCGGCTGCCGCGAGCACCGCAGCAAAGTGGG
>JANPOH010000135.1:0-5692 GCA_031427895.1 Betaproteobacteria bacterium | reverse complement strand
CGCGGCAGGTAAAAATCATTCTCGGTGAGCGTCATGATCTCCGCCGGCACTTCGCGAATCATATAGCGCAGGTAGGGGCGTATGTCCTGGTTGATTTTCGCCACCGCCTTGACGATGGCGCGATTGATCGCGGCGTACATCCGCGGCTCGACATCGGGGGTGGCGACTTCGGCGCCTTCATAAAACGCCTCGCTGATGATCTTTAAGCCCTTTTTCGCCGACACCGTGATCCATGGCTCCATTACCGCCGCGGCTTCGACCTTGCCTTCTTCGAGAAAGCGCAACCGCTGCTTGGGGCCGCCCACATGCACGGCGCGCACTTCGCTTTTGCTGTTCATCGAGCCGCCGAGCATCGCCAGCGTGATGTAGTGCGAACCGGCATGAAAATTCACCGCCACCGTCTTGCCGCGCAAATCCTGCGGCACGTTGTACGGCGAATCCGCGCGCACCACGATGGCTTGTGTCGCCACCGCCGCGCGCTTGCTGATGACCTTGGCGTGCGCGGCACTGTCCTGCGTGCGGCGGATCTGTCCCCACTCACAAGCGCGATACATGCAGAACTCGCCCTTCTCGATGCCCTCATGCCAGCCGTAGGATTTCACCGCGCGGTGATCCTCTATCGGTTGCTCCGGCACCTCTTTGTCGCGATCACGGCCCGAACCGGCGGGCACCAACTCCACGTCGTAGCCTTCCTGTTCAAAGTAGCCTTCTTCTTTTGCCACGTGGTATGGCAGCGAGAACACGGCGTTGTTAACTTCGATGCGGGTCTTGGTGAGTGCCATGCCTGTCTCCAGAAAAATGTTCGCGATTGCTCAGTATAGTTTACCCGCCACCAGATCGTTGCGGCAATCCAACCACGGCATAATACGTGCATGACTCCGAATTACATGCTCCTCATCGCCTCGACCGTTCTGTTGTCAGGCGCAACACCCTCACCCGCGCAAGTCTGGCCCAGCCGCCCCATCCGCATAATCGTGCCGCAGCCGCCGGGCGGCTCCACCGATGTCATCGCGCGCGTGGTATCGCAGCGCATGGGCGATGCGCTCGGCCAATCCGTGATTATCGACAACCGCCCCGGCGCGGGCACCATTGTCGGCGTTGAAATCGTCGCCAATGCCGCGCCCGACGGACACACGCTGCTGGCGGTGGCGTCGTCCTACACCATTATCCCGGCGCTGCACAAAAAACTGCCGTTCGACCCCGTGCGTGATCTCGCGCCGGTGACGCAGTTCGCCACCGTGCCGCATCTGCTGGTAGTACACCCGTCGGTGCGCGCGAATTCGGTGAAAGAGTTGATCGCGCTTGCCAAAACCTCGCCCGGTAAACTCAACGCTGCTTCCAGCGGCTACGCCACCAGCACGCACATGGCGGCGGAACTATTCATGTTCATGGCCGGCGTGAGCATGACCCATATTCCGTACAAGGGCGGTGCGTCGTCGATGGTGGCGATGCTCGCGGGCGAATGCCACGTCAACTTCGCCACCATCTCCACCGCCGTGCCGCATCTCACCGGTAATCGCCTGCGCGCACTCGCCGTCACCAGCGCCAAACGTTCCACTGCCGCACCGGAACTGCCCACCATCGCGGAAGCCGGCATCCCCGGTTATGACCATGCATCATGGATCGGGTTGTTCGCACCCGCAAAAACACCCGCGCAGGTCATAGCGAAACTCAATGCCGAAGCCGTCCGCGCCGCGCGTTCGCCGGAAGCCAAAGCCGTGTTCGCCGGCGACGGCCTCGAAGCCACCGGCACCACCTCCGGTGAATTTGCCGCGCTGGTCAGTGCGGAGATCGCGAAGTGGCTAAAGGTGGCGAAAGCAACCAAACTTCAAGTGCAATAGCGTCAAGCCGCCAGCGCCGGTGCCGCCGCCGATGTTAGCGCCGCCGCCGGCGTGCCATCTTTCCACGGCAGCGGCACGTCGTAGTCCTTCAGCAGGCAATCATCCGGCAGGCACTCCAGCGGCGTGAAGTCGCGATGCGCGATGTACTCCGGGCGCTTGAAGCGGCGGATGTGGTTCGACACCGCGCACAGGCTTAAGTACACCGCGACACGATTCCACGGCGACAGATTCGATGTCGACGAATGCACCAGGCACGAGTGGAACATGATCATCGATCCCGGCGGACCTTTGGGCGCAACGATACCGCCGCGCGCC
The DNA here is from genome assembly GCA_031427895.1 of Betaproteobacteria bacterium. Classification (GTDB taxonomy): domain Bacteria; phylum Pseudomonadota; class Gammaproteobacteria; order Burkholderiales; family SG8-41; genus UBA5216. Next base: position 3,536 of record JANPOH010000135.1, on the reverse strand, counting down.
ACCAGCTTCGTGATGGTGTCGTGATTGATGGTCCATAGCGGATAACTGGTAGTGGTCAAATCATGTTGCGCTTTGAGCACGCCGAGCTGGTGGCTGCCGGGGATGAACATCAGCGGGCCGTTGAACTCGTTCACCTCGTCGAGAAAAATCGCCACATTCATCGCGCGCGGTTCGGGCATCTGGTCGTCGTTGACCCAGGTGCCGTAATCCTGATGCCATTGCCACACATCGCCGTCGAAGGCCATTTTGCCGTTGATCTTGAACTGGTGCATGTAGAGGCTTTCGCCGTACATCTGCATCACGGGGTTTAGCATGCGCGGATGGCGCGCGAGGGTGGCGAACGGCTTGCTGTACATGTGCGCGGCGAAATTGGTGCGCACCACCCCGCTTTTTTCCAGTACATTTTCCGGACGCTGCTGCGCATAAAGCAGCGGCACTTCGTCGAGCAGCGGCGTGATTTCCGCCGGTGTAAACAGGCTGGGGAAAAACAGATAGCCGTCGCGGTCGAACTGTTCGAGTTGCTGGATGGTGAGTTTCATGCAAGCGCCCTCCGTGCTGGTGTTGCTATACTATCCGCGAGCATTCCCGTCAGGCAACGACAAAAACCATGGCCGCCCAATCTCCGCCTAGCCCACCCAGCCTACCCAGCCCGCCGAATATCGTACTCGTGCTCGCGGACAACCTCGGCTGGGGCGAACTCGGCTGTTATGGCGGCGGCGTGCTGCGCGGCGCGCCGACGCCGCATATTGATGCACTGGCCGCCGAAGGGCTGCGCCTCACCAATTTCAATGTCGAATCCGATTGCGTGCCCACGCGCTCGGCGCTAATGACCGGCCGTCATCCGATTCGCACTGGCGCTTTGCAGTCGGTGCCCGCTGGCCTGCCGCAGGGCATCACGCCGTGGGAGATCACGCTCGCACAATTGTTGTCGGCGCAGGGTTACGCCACGGCGATATACGGCAAGTGGCATCTGGGCGACCGGCCCGGACGTTATCCGCACCAGCGCGGCTTTGACGAGTGGTACGGCATACCGCGCACCACCAACGAAAGCATGTTCACCAGCACGCCGGGATTTGATCCTGCCGTGGTGCCGATGCCGTACGTGATGAACGGAAAACGCGGCGAGGCGGCGACCAACGTCGCGGTCTATGACCTTGAGTTTCGCCGCAAGATCGATGCGCAACTGATCGAGCGCAGCATCGATTTCATGCAGCGGCAGATCACGGCGCACAAACCTTTTTTTGCCTACGTGCCATTGACCCAACTTCACTACCCGACGCTGCCGCACCACGACTACGCGGGCAAGACCGGCGCGGGTGATTTCGCCGACGCCATGGTGGAGATGGATGCCAGAGTATCGCAACTACTTGTTTTTATTGAACAATCAGGGTTGCGCGAGAATACGGTAATTATCTTCGCCAGCGACAACGGCCCGGAGTTTCGCCGCCCCTGGCGCGGCACCGCCGGCCCGTGGAGCGGCACTTATCACACGGCGATGGAAGGCGCGCTGCGCGTGCCGTTCATCCTGCGCTGGCCGGGACGCGTGCCCGCGCGCGTGTCCAACGAAATCGTGCATGTCACGGATATTTACGCGACGCTTGCCCGCATCGCCGGCGCGACGCTGCCCGCCGATCGGCCCATCGACGGTTTGGATCAATGCGATTTCTTTTTCGGCAACAGCGAAAAATCCGCGCGCGAAGGTTTTGTTTATTACATCAAGGACGAGCTGCGCGCGGCGAAATGGCGCGACTGGAAAATGCACATGGTGTGGGAAACCGAGCCCAACACTGGCCCGGTGCATCTGGAAACACCGTGGGTATTCAATCTCACGCAGGACCCCAAGGAAGAAACCGATGTCGGCACGCAGAACAGTTGGGTGCGCCGCCCGCTGCGCGTGCTGATACAGGATTTTCAGCAAAGTCTGAAAACGCATCCGCCGATTCCGCCCGGCGCGCCGGACGACTATCTTCCCGTCAGCCAGTAGCGGACTTTACTTTTCGCTCCACCCGCCGCCCAGCGCGCGCACCAGATCGGCCACCGCCACGCGTTGCGCGCGCAGCGCGTCCAGACGGTTTAGCTCCGCCGCCAGCAGGTTGCGCTCGGCGTCGATCACTTCCAACTGGCTGACCAGCCCGTTTTCATAACGGATGCGCGCCAGGCGAAGGGTGTCGCGCAGCGCGTCGCTGCGCGCGGTCTCGGCTGCGAAAATTTCGCGCGCACGTGTCTGCGCGGACAGCGCCTGGCGCACTTCACGAAACGCCTCCTGCAAGGTTTTTTGATATTGCGCCAGCGCCTGTTGTTCGCGCGCTCTGACCGCTGCGATTTCGCTTTGCAAGCGCCCGGCCTGGAAAATCGGCTGCGCCAGCCCAAATGCAAGTTGCCAGATCAGCGCGGGGCCGGAAAATAAATCGCCCAGTTGGCGGCTTTCGCTGCCGAGATAACTGGTCAGCGAGATGCGCGGAAACATCGCCGAGCGCGCAACCGCGATGCGCGCGTTAGCGGCGATCAGCCGCTGCTCCGCCTGCACGATATCGGGACGGCGCAGCAGCAAGTCCGACGGCAAGCCCTCCGGTGCCAGTGGTACCAGTGGTACCAGTGGTGACAAGGGCGGCGACGCTTCGGGTGATCCGCTGCCTTTGTTGTCAGCACGGCGCGCGACGCTCGATTCGGTGATGGCGCGCGGGCTGCGTCCGAGCAGCACGGCCAGCGCCAGTTCTTCGGCGGTGCGGCTGCGTTCGAGCGCAGGCAGTTGCGCCTTGGCCGCCGACACTTCGGCTTCGAGTTGGCGCAACTGAAAATCACTGGTCAACCCGGCGGTGTTACGCACGCGCTGCATGCCCAAATTGTCTTCGCGCAGCGCGAGCGAACGCCGCGTCACCGCGATTTGCTCGTCCAGGGCGCGCAGCGTGAAATACGCGCGCACCACGTCCGCGCCCAGCGCCAGACGCACGGTTTCGCGCGCCGCTTGCGTCGCCAGCAATTCCGCGCGCGCCGCATCGCCCGCGCCGCGCAGGCGTCCCCACAAGTCGATCTCATAGGCCACGTTCACCTGCGCGCGATAGCTGTTGCGCTCCAGCGCGTCCGCGGGAATCGGGATCGGCGCCACCTCGGAAGCGCGCGAGCGATCACGCTGCGCCGTGGCGTCCACCGACGGATACTGCCGCGAATCGGCGACACGCGACAACGCGCGCGCTTCATCCACGCGCGCCGCCGCCAGCGCGAGGTCACGGTTGTGCTCGAACGCTTCGGCCACCAGCGCGTCAAGCGCGCTGTCGCCGTACAGCGTCCACCAGCGTTCGCCCACCGGCAGCCGCAGAACCGCCGCGCCCTCCCCAAGTGCGCCATGCCACGCCGCCGGCAAATCGCTCTTCGGCCGCTCGTACGCGGGCCACGTCGCGCAGCCTTGAAGGTATGAAAAAAATATCAATAAAAACAAATACTTATGATACATCTTATTCACCCGCCGGTTTGGCTATCGGATGATGATGCGCGGTCGGCGCGGCACGGTGCGCGGTGTCTTGATGATGCCGCACTTC
>JANPOH010000134.1:0-3476 GCA_031427895.1 Betaproteobacteria bacterium | reverse complement strand
TTGGGTGATGAACATGGTGCCGCGCGCCGACTAGGTAATCAACTTTGAATGGCAAACCCTCGGCATGAGCGGCACCGGCACCCGCTCGCTGCGCTGCGATATAGTTTACGACCCAGCTCCTCGCGTGAGCACGATGGCGGTGGCGCTGCCGGGGCACGAGTTTGCCGGTTTAAAAGTGCATACCAATCCGATTTACCGCATACCGTTGTCGGGATTCGGCGGTTACGGCATCGGCGGCTGCATGATCGGCAACGCACAGGGCGCGCTTGACGAAACCATCGAACACGTCAAGGCGCGCAGCACCAGCTATACTGGCGCGAAAATGCGCGACTTTCAGGCGGTACAATGTCGTGTAGCGCTGGCTGCGGGCAAGATTGATGCCGCGCGCCACTGGCTGCGCCACGATTGCATCGAAGCCAATGAAGTGGTCAACGCCGGTGGCACGTTCGATACGCTGACCAAAATCAAGTACCGGCGCAACGCCGCGATGGCGGTGAAGATGGCGACCGAGGCGGTGGATATCCTGCACGAGATGATGGGTGCGAACGGCATTTACGACAACGCGCCGCTGCAACGCCGTTTTCGCGACGCGCACGCGGCGGCGGGCCACATCAATTTCAGCATGGACACGCAATTGCCGACGTGGGGGTTGGTGGCCATGGGCGGCGAATACAAAAGCCCGACGTTTTAACTGCGTCCAATACAAAGAAGTCCCCTCGCCCCGTTTTTGCGGGAGAGGGTTACGCTGAAGGGGGGGGGTATTGATGCGAAGGTGTATGTTTTTATTGAGAAATTTATTTATGGCCGGAGCGGGTGCCGTGGCCTTGGGCGCGCATGCCGCGGAAAATTACCCGCAACGCACGGTGCGCGTGATTATTCCGTTTCCGCCGGCGGGCGCGGGCGACATACTCGGACGCATGGTGACGGTGCGGCTGACCGAATCCATGGGCCAGCAATTTATCAACGACAACCGTCCCGGCGGCGGGCAGGTGATCGCCACCGAGCTCGCGGCGCGCGCCAACGCCGATGGACACACCTTGTTTCTGGCGAGCGCCACCCATGCCATCAACCCCGCGCTGCTGAAGAAGCTGCCGTACGATTCGGTGAAGGATTTTTCGTTCATCACGCTGATGGCGGATTCGCCGCTGTTGTGCGTGGCGAACCCGGCCTTGGGCGCGGGCAATCTGAAAGAGCTGATTGCGATTGCGAAATCCAAACCGGGGCGCATTAACTACGCTACCTCCGGGCCGGGCACTGGCGGGCATCTGGCGGTGGAACTCATCAAATTCAACGCGGGCATCGACATGGTGCATGTGCCGTACAAAGGCGCGGGCCCGGCGTTGACCGATGTGATCGGCGGGCAAGTGCAATTCATGTGTACCAGCCCGCTCGCCGTGCTGCCGCACGCGAAAAGCGGGCGGCTGCGCGCGATCGCGATGACCAGCGCCAAACGTTCGCGCGCCGCGCCGGAGATTCCCACCGTGGCGGAGCAGGGGTTTCCCGGCTATCAGGCGTCACTGTGGTACCAGATGCTCGCGCCCGCGAAAACACCGGAAGCGATTTTGAAACGCCTGCATGGCGAGATCAATCGCGTGCTCAAGCTGCCGGACTTCATCGAGCAGCTTGCCGTGCAGGGCGGCGAACCGCTGGGCGGCACGCCGCAGGAAGCGCGCCGCTTTACGCAGTTGGAAATCGAGCGCTGGGACAATTTGATACGCAAAGCCAACATCAGCGCGCAGTGAAACAGAAAAAATAATACCGTCGTTCCCGCGTAGGCGGGAACCCATAACACCGGTCCCTATGGCACAAAACCCACCCATCCTACCTTCCCTGAGGGAAGGGGATACCCGCCTGCGCGGGAATGACGAGGGTGGTGTTAAGCCGCGCCCTCTGCGGATACACTGTTTGAAAAGGAGCCCCCATGACCGCCAACATCATCCTCTACGACCCCACCGCGCCGCGCGCCAAAGTGCCGGCCAAGGTGGAAACCGCTCTGCCGACGCTCGAATCACTCGCGGGCAAAGTGGTGGGTTTCATCGACAACGCCAAGCCGAATTTCAATCATCTGGCCGACGACATTGGCGAGTTGCTGATGAGCAAATACGGCGTGAAGCAGGTATTGAAGCGCCGTAAGCGCGCCGCCTCCGTGCCCGCGCCGGATTCGGTTTATACGGATTACGCCGAGCAATGCGATCTGGTGATTACCGGGTCGGGCGACTGAGGCTCCTGCACGTCGTGGAGTATCCACGACAGTGTAGAGATGACGAAGCGCGGCAAGGCGGCGCTGACGATTTGTTCGACGGCGTTCAAAACGCTGGGCCACGCACAGGCCTCGGCGCTGGGGAAAAAAGATTTGCCGATAGCCGTGATGCCGCATCCGTTCGGCTTGCGTAAGCGTGACGAAGTGCGCGCCATCGCGGAAAAATGCGCGGATGATATCGCGCGGTTGATGAGCAAGGCGGGGGCGAAATGATTAGGTCAACAGATCACCGCAAAGGCGCAAAGGCGCAAAGAAAACGCAAAGAAAAGCATTTTGCAGTTCTTTGCGTGGGGTTCTTTGCGTCTTTGCGCCTTTGCGGTGAAGCCGTTTTCGGGGAATCATAATGTCAGCCGCAGCCACCTTTGAAGCGCTCGACGATCTCGATGCGATCAACAGGCTCTACCGCGAGCGCCGCTGGAGCGACGGCTTGCCCATCGTGCCGCCGACCGAGGCGCGCGTGGAACGTATGTTGGCGGCCACCCAACGCAAGCGCGACGAAGTGATAGCGATACTGCCGCCGGGTTTCGGCGAAGCCACCGTCGAGCGCATCGCGATTAATGCGGTGATGGCGGGTTGCGATCCCGAATACCTGCCGGTGTTGCTTGCGGCCACCGATGCCGTCGCGCAGGCGCAATTTAATATTCAAGGCATCGAGACCACCACCAATTCAGCGGCGGTGTGGCTGGTGTTGAACGGCCCCATCGTGCAACAACTCGGCGTCAACGCCACGTTTAATTGTCTGGGTCAGGGCACATGGGCGAACGCGACGCTGGGCCGCGCGATGCGGCTGATTCTGCAAAACATCGGCGGCGCGCTGCCCGGTGACATGGATCGCGCGACACAAGGCCAGCCTGCCAAGTACACGTTTTGCTGCGGTGAAAACGAAGCGCAAAGCCCGTGGGCGCCGCTGCACGTGGAGCGCGGTTTCGCGCGCGAAACCAGCACCGTGACCGTGGTGGCCGCCGAAGGCACGCTCAACATGAACACGCATTCCAAGGATGCGAATGAAGTGCTGCGCGTGAGTGCCGACTCGATGGTGCATCCCACCAGCAACGAATATTGCAACGGCGGCGAACCGTGGCTGGTGTTTGCGCCGGAGCACGCGGACATACTCAAGGCCGGCGGCCTGACTAAACGCGACGTGAAACAGCGCTTGTGGGAACTCAGCAAAATGCCGGCCGGAGCGATGTCGGTGAAAGAAATTCTGCGCGCGCAG
>JANPOH010000133.1:0-2673 GCA_031427895.1 Betaproteobacteria bacterium | reverse complement strand
TTGCCGTAGCCGTTGTTTCCCATGGTGCGGGCGAGCGCGGCAAGCTGATCCGCGGTGATATACCCCATGCGAAAAGCGATCTCTTCCGGGCAGGCGATTTTTAGCCCTTGGCGTTTTTCGATGGTTTCGATGAACAGTGATGCTTCGAGCAGGGACGCATGCGTGCCGGTATCGAGCCACGCCACGCCGCGCCCCAGCGGCACGACGTCCAGTTGGCCGCGCCGCAGATATTCATTGCTCACGTCGGTGATTTCGAGTTCGCCGCGCGCGGAGGGTTTCAGCGCACGGGCGATATCGACCACCTGGTTGTCGTAGACGAAGAATCCGGTGACGGCATACCTGGATTTAGGGTGCTTGGGCTTTTCTTCGATGGAGATCACTTTACGGTTCTTGTCGAACTCGACCACGCCGGAGCGCTCCGGGTCCTGCACTTGGTAGGCGAAGATGGTTGCGCCCGTCGTGCGTTCCATGGCCACGCACATGTCGCGCGTCAGGTCGTGCCCGTAAAAAATGTTATCGCCGAGGATCAGCGAGCACGGGCCGTTGCCGATGAAATCGGCGCCGATGGTAAAGGCTTGAGGCAGGCCGTCGGGCGTGGGTTGCACGGCATAGGATATATTCAGCCCCCATTTGTGTCCGTCACCGAAAAGTTGCTCGAAGCGCGGCGTGTCCTGCGGCGTCGATATCAGCAGAATATCGCGCATACCCGCCAGCATCAGCGTTGACAGCGGATAGTAGATCATCGGCTTGTCGTACACCGGCAGCAGTTGCTTGGAGACCACTTGCGTAGCGGGGTACAGGCGCGTGCCGCTGCCGCCCGCGAGGATGATGCCTTTCATGCGGCGCCTCTGTTGGCGTAATTGGTTTCGACCCAGTTGCGATAGGCGCCGCTGGTCACGTCGGCTACCCATTCCTGATTAGCGAGATACCACGCCACGGTTTTGTGCAGACCGGATTCAAATTGCTCCGCGGGTTCCCAACCAAGCTCGTTCATCATTTTCGTCGCGTTGATGGCATAACGCCGGTCGTGCCCTGGGCGGTCTTTCACGTAAGCGATCAGCTTTGCATGCGGCGCGTGGGCGGGCAATGTTTTATCGAGAATGGCGCACAAGGTAGTCACCACCTCCAGATTGGTTTTTTCGCTGTTGCCGCCGATATTGTAAGTCTCGCCGATCCGTCCCTTGTGCAAGGCGGCGCGGATGCCCGCGCAATGGTCGGTGACATGCAGCCAGTCGCGTACCTGCTGCCCGTCGCCATACACCGGCAGCGGCTTGCGCTCCAGCGCGTTGCGGATCATCAGCGGAATCAGCTTCTCGGGAAATTGCAGCGGACCATAATTGTTCGAGCAGTTAGTGGTGATCGCCGGCAAGCCGTAAGTGTGATGATACGCGCGCACCAGATGGTCGGATGCCGCCTTCGATGCCGCGTAGGGGCTATTCGGTGCGTAGGGTGTCAGCTCACTGAACGCAGGATCGGCAGGCCCCAGCGAGCCATACACTTCATCGGTGGAGACATGCAGAAAGCGAAATTGGCTTTTGGCGGGCGCCGCCAGCGCGCCCCAATACGCGCGCGCCTCTTCCAGCAGGCTGAAGGTGCCGACCACATTGGTTTGCACGAATTCGCCCGGCGCATGAATCGAGCGATCGACATGGCTTTCGGCGGCCAGATGTACGATGGCGCTGGGCTGGTGTTGCTTCAACAGCCCCGCAACCAACGGGCGGTCGTTGATATCACCCTTGACGAAAATGTGGCGCGCATCGCCGCGCAGGCTTGCCAAATTGCCGAGGTTTCCCGCGTAAGTCAGCTTGTCCAGGTTGACCACCGGCGTGCCCACGGAGGCAATCCAGTCGAGCACGAAATTCGCGCCGATAAACCCGGCGCCGCCAGTAACTAAGATCACAATAGATACTTCTTGAAATAAGGACTGTGGGTGGATGTAGGCATTTTCGCCCACGAATGCTAACCTGTCGGGCGAATTGGCCGAACAACAAAATTAGCCAATTGTAACAAATACATACGTTCAATATTCGTATTCCCCCTGCTCTGATGCCACGGATCCTGCTGGTCAAAACCTCTTCGCTGGGGGATGTTGTACACAACCTACCGGTTGTGAGCGATATCCGCCGTCACGCGCCCGACGCCCAGATCGATTGGGTCGTCGAAGAATCGTTTGCCGCCATTGCGCGCATGCATCCGGCGGTGCGCCGCGTGCTACCGGTGGCGCTGCGGCGCTGGCGGCGCAACCTGTTGGCGTTGACAACGCGCACGGAGATTTGTTAGTTTCTCGGCGCGCTGCGCGAGCACGAATACGACGCGATCATCGACACGCAGGGCCTGCTGAAAAGCGCACTGGTGGCACGTGCCGCGCGCGGAAACTGTTACGGCCTCGATTGGCGCAGCTCGCGCGAACCGCTGCGTTTTCTCTATGGCTGCACGTTCAATGTGCCGTGGGGTCAACATGCCGTGGTGCGCAATCGCAGTCTCGCGGCGCAGGCGCTGGCGTATCCGGTGACAGCGCAAGTCGATTACGCTATTGCCTCGCAAAGCCGCGCCTTTGCCTGGTTGCCCGGCAAGCCTTATGCCGTGCTGTTGCATGCCACCAGCGCCGATCGCAAGCTGTGGTCGGAAAGCGCATGGCTGGAGTTATGTAAGCATTTGTTTTTAAACAATATT
>JANPOH010000132.1:0-6618 GCA_031427895.1 Betaproteobacteria bacterium | reverse complement strand
GAAAAATCTGCTTCTTCTGCACCTTTAAAAAAAGTTAAATAAATAATAATAATAATGATAATGATAATGATAATGATAATGATAATAATAATGATAATAATAATGATAATGATAATGATAATGATAATGATAATGATAATGATGATAATGATAATGATGATAATGATAATGCCCATGCATGCGCTGGGCCGAAACCACACGTTGACCCTGCGTGAGGACCGCGAGACGGTGATCCTGGCCGATGCGCTCGGCTACCACGATGTCTTCATCGGCGAGCATCTTACCGACACCACCGAGAACATCACCAACTCGATGATGTTCCTGGCGACGCTGATCCACGCCACCAAGACCATCAAGCTCGGCAGCGGCACCTGCAACCTGTCGCAGATGCACCCGACGCTGATCGCCGCGCAGGCCGCGATGTTCGACCACCTGGCCGAGGGCCGCTTCATCTTCGGCGTGAGCCCGGGCGCGCTGCCGTCCGATTTCGAAGCGCTGGGGCTGCTGAACGAGGACCGCAACAAGCTCTTTGCCGACGCGATCGACGTGATCCTGGCGATCTGGGAGCGCGATCCGCCGTATGACATCGATTTCCCGAATAACCGCTACAAGGTATCGGTGGCGAAAATGCAGGATGCCAACATCGGACGCGGGCATCTGTACAAGCCGTATCAAAAACCGCGCCCGGAAATCGTGGGCACGGTGGTCGCGCCTTTTTCCAAGGGCGTAATACAAATGGGGCAGCGTGATTTTCATCCGCTGTCGGCGAATTTTCTGTTTTCGAAATGGCTGCCGAGCCACTGGGCCAATTACAGCGAAGGCAAAAAGAACGCGGGGCAAACCGCCGATCCCGCTGACTGGCGTATCGCGCGCACGATTTTTGTCGCCGACGACGAAGCCACGGCGAAGCGTTACGGGCGCGATGATCCGCGCAGCCCGTATCGTTATTACTGGAAACAACTCACCTATAAGATGATGAAGGCCAAGCGCCACGTCATCTTCAAGAACGATCCGTCGGAGCCCGATTCGGCGATCACCGAAGACCGCGTGCTCGACAATCTGGTGATGTTCGGGACGGTGAACAGCGTGGTCGATCAGATACTCAAGCTGCGCGAGGAAACCGGCGACTTCGGCGAGATCGTTTACGCCGGCATGGATTGGGTGGATCCCAAATTGGCGCAGCGTTCAATGGAGTTGATGGCGAATGTAGTGATGCCGCGCGTGAACCAGGCGATAGCGGCCGAGAGTGCCGCAAAGAATGTTGCATAAGTATTTGTTTTTAAAAGATTAAATTAGAGGGGCGGCAATGGGGAAAAGTTCAGGCAATCCGTGGTTCGTGTGTGTAGTGACACCGCTCGTCAGCCCGGTGACGACATGGTGATGCCGCGGTCGTGGGCGGCCATGGTGGCTGCGTTCGCGCTTTGTTTTTCACTTTGGTTATTCGCGGGCGCGGCGTTCGCTCAAACCGTCGAGGTTTATCCCGAGCGTCCGATACGCCTGGTGAATTCACTGTCGGCCGGGTCGGCGGGCGACCGTCTCGCGCGCCAGTTCGCCGATGCGCTGTCGCCGCGTCTGAATCAAAAAGTGCTGGTGGACAATCGCCCCGGCGACGGCGGCAACATCGCCGCGCTGGCGGTAGCCAAGGCGCCGGCGGATGGTTATCTGCTGCTGTTCAGCTCCACCGCGTCGCTCGCCATTCAGATGACCTACGGCGCCGGCACGCTCGCCTACGACTTGCGCCGCGACTTTGCGCCGATCTCCACCGTGGCGCAGATACCCAACGGCTTTTTTGTCACGCCGGTGTTCGCCGGCGACTCGTTGCAGGCCCTGGTGAAAGAAGCCAGGGCGCAGCCCGGTAAATTGACCTGTGCCTCGTCGGGCGTGGGCGGCTTGCTGCATCTGACCTGCGAGTTGTTCAAAAAATCCGCCGGCGTGGATGTGCTGCACGTGGCCTACAAGGGATCGACGGCGTTCCTGCCGGAACTGGTGTCCGGGCGCATCACGCTCGCCTTTGATAACGTGCCGGTGTACGTGCCGCTGGTCAACGCAGGCAAACTCAAGATACTCGCGGTCACATCGAGCAAGCGCGCCTCAGTGCTGCCGTATGTGCCGACCACCGCTGAACTCGGCATGCCGCAACTGGAGTCGATGGGTTTGTTCGGCTTGCTCGCGCCGCAACGCACGCCGGAAGACGTGGTGAGAATGCTGAGTGCGGCTTCGGTCGCCGCGTTGCAGCAGCCGGCGCTACGCGCGCAGAGCCAGAAAGAAGGCGTGGAGCCGGGCGGCAGTGCGCCGCAAGGGCTGCGCGCGCAGATCGACAGCGAGATCCACAAGTGGGCGCGGGTGATTAAGGACGCGAATATCGGGCGCGAGTGAAGTTATGTAACCATCTGTTTTTAAACAATAATTAATTAAAATTCCAATGATGCTTCGTGGCGCGGGAATCGTGCTGAGCGTCACTCTGACGAGCGCTGCGGACGCGCAAAAATTCCCCTCGCGCCCGATCCGCATGATTACCGCGACGACGGTCGGTTCCGGCCCGGACGTGATCGCGCGTTTGCTCGCGGCGCGGCTGACCGAATCACTGGGCCAGCAAATCGTGGTGGACAATCGCGCGGGTGCATCCGGCTTGATCGGCGCGGAACTGGTGGCGCGCGCCGCGCCCGACGGCCACACGCTGTGGATGGCGACGATGACGCAACTCATCAGCACCACGCTGTATCAGCGCTTTGTGATGTCGAAGGAATTCGCGCCGGTGGGGCAGGTGGCGTCAACGCCGTTCGTGATCGCGGTGAGCGCGGGCTTGCCGATCAAAACCATCGCCGAATTGATTGCGTACAGCAAGGCGCGTCCAGGCCAGTTACTGTATGGCTCCGGCGGGCAGGGCACCACGCCGCACCTGTGCATGGAGTTGTTCAAGTCGATGACCGGCGCTGATCTGGGCCATGTGCCGTACAAGGGCAGCGTGATCGCGTTGACCGACATGATGGGTGGGCAGATGCACAGCACCTGTGCGGCGGCGCCAACGGCATCGTCTTTCATCCAAAGCGGCAAGGTGCGCGTGCTGGGCGTGACCACGCGCACGCAGACCAGGCTCGCGCCTGGGGTGCCCACCATCATGGAAAGCGTGCCGGGTTTTGAGCTCGTCGGATGGTATGGCGTGCTGGCGCCGCGCAATACGCCGAGACAGATCGTCGAGCGCATCAATCAGGAATTGGCCAAGGTGCTGAAAATTCCGGAACTGCAGGAGCGGCTGATCGCGGTGGGGGCAGAGGCCGCGCATACCTCGCCGACGGATTTCGGCGCGTTTTTGCAGCGCGAAAACGTGCGCTGGAGCAGGGTGTTGAAGGAGGCGGGCATCAAGCCGCCGCCGTAAAGGAAATCAATGAATCGTCCCGTGGTAACTTTGGTAATTTTGGCAACCTGCGGTGCGCTGGTGTCTTCCACGGTCACGGCGCAGCCCGCTTCGGTTGGCGCTTCGACCGGCTCGGGACAAGCCTATCCGTCTCGTCCGATACGCTTGGTCACGCCCACCGCCGCGGGCTCCGGCTCTGACGTGGTGGCGCGCATCATCAGCGGCAAGCTGACCGAGGTGCTGGGAAGACAAATCGTGGTGGACAACCGCGCGGGCGTCAGCGGGCTGCTCGCCGCCGAGCTGGTCGCCAAGGCCACGCCCGATGGCCACACGTTGGGCATGGTGACGCTGACGCAATTGATGGCGACGGTGCTCTATCAAAAATATCCGCCGGACAAGGAGTTCACGCCGGTGTCGCGCGTGGGCTCGACGCCGTTTGTGATCGTGGCGAGTCCGCAGTTGCCGGTGAAAACCATTCCCGAATTGATCGCCTACGCCAAAGGGCGTCCGGGCCAGGTGTTGTATGCCTCCGGCGGACAAGGCTCAACGCCGCACTTGTGCATGGAAATGTTCAAGAGCATGGCGGGCGTGGATATGCTGCATGTGCCGTACAAGAGCAGCATACTCGCCGCCACCGATCTGGGCAGCGGCCAGGTGCATATCCTGTGTTCGGCCATTCCCACGTTGCACGCCATTATGCAGACCGGCAAAGCGCGCCCGCTCGGCGTCACTTCACGCGAACCGAGCAAACTCGCGCCGGGCGTACCGGCCATCGCATCGACCGTGCCCGGTTATGACATGGAGGGCTGGTATGGCATCATCGCGCCGCTGGGCACGCCGAAAGACATCGTGGCCAGACTCAACAGCGCGTTCACGCAGGTGCTGAAACTGCCGGAAATTCAGGAACGATTATTGGGCGTCGGCGCGGAAGCGCTGATTTCAACGCCGGCGGAGTTCGGCGCATTTTTGAAGAATGAAACGCAGCGCTGGACCAAGGTGATGCGCGACGCGGGCATCAAGCCGCAGTAAGCATTACTGCTTTTTCTCGTTCAAAATAAGCGCGGTCGCCGCCCAACTGATGAAGCTGTAAACCAGCGCGCCGAATATCGCCGGCCAGAATCCGGCGATGGTGAAGCCGCTGACGAACGACGCCACAAACCACAGCAGCAGTCCGTTCAGCACGAAGATGAACAGGCCCAGCGTGATGACGGTGATGGGCAGGGTGAGCACCAGCAATATCGGGCGGACGATGGTGTTGAGGATGCTGAGTATCAACGCCACGATCAGTGCGGTGGTGAAAGAGTCGACTTTTATCGAGTCGAAGATATACGGCAGCGCGAACAGGGCGGCGGCGTTGATGATCCATACCAGCAACAGTCTCATGATTTTTTGTCCAGTGCGCTCAGCGCCAGATTCGTCAGCGCATTCATCCAGTCATGCCGTTCATTCAGGCACGGGATGTAGTTGTATTCGCCGCCGCCGGCCTGGTGAAAGAGTTCTTTGCCTCCGATGGCGATTTCTTCGAGGGTTTCGAGGCAGTCACTGACAAAGCCGGGGCAGACGATATCGACGCGACCGGTTTTTTGTTTGCCCAGTTCGGTGAGCACATCGGTGGTGTAGGGCTTGATCCATTCGGCGCGACCGAAGCGCGACTGAAAACAAATCTGGTACTGATGCTCGCCCAGATTGAGTCTGGCCGCCAGCAGTTTGCCGGTGGTAAGGCAATGTTGCTGGTACGGCTCGCCGCGATCGATGGTGTATTGCGGCACGCCGTGAAAGCTCATCACCAGTTTGTCGGGGCGGCCTGTGCTGCGCGTCCAGGATTCACGCACGCTGCTGGCGAGCGCGTCGATGTAGCCGGGGTGATCGTGAAAGTCCTCGATGCTGATGACTTCGGGGTGGTAGTTGATTTCCGTCATGAGTGCGGTGGCGGCATCCAGCGCGGTGGCGGTGCTGCTGCGCGCGTTCTGCGGGTAGAGTGGCAGCAACACCAGCTTCGATATATTTTTCTCTTTAAAAACAGATAGTTGCGTTTTAATGGCAGGCGCGCCGTAACGCATGGCATAGTCAACAAGAAGGTCACGATGGCCGCGTTCGCCGAGATAGCCGCGCATCAGCTTCATTTGTTTTTCGGTATGAAAACGCAGCGGCGAGCCTTCGCGTGTCCAGACCGACGCATACCGCGCGGCAGTGTCTTTGCTGCGGGTGGGCAAAATAAACAGGTTGAGAATAATCCACCACGGCAGGCGCGGAATTTCGACGACGTAGGGATCCGACAGAAATTCCTTGAGGAATTTACGTACCGCTTTGGGCGTGGGTTCCTCGGGCGTGCCGAGGTTGAGGAGGAGAACGGCAGAGGTCATGGGTCAGTAACCGCGTGAATGGCGTGAGGGACGTGAGCGGGTGAACGGATGCGGACGTTCGTGGGGATGCAACGGTTAAGGACTACGGCGCGCACGCGAGATGCCGCGCGCACGCCGCAGGGTGGCCGTTCACCGCTGTCAGTGCTGCGACAGCGCGCTGGACAACAGCTTCGCCGTGATATCCACGATCGGTATCACGCGCTCGTAGGCCATGCGCGTGGGGCCGATGACGCCGACGGTGCCGACAATTTTGCCGTCGACTTCGTACGGCGCGGTGACCACGCTGCATTCGTCGAGCGGCGACAGGCCGGCCTCGCCGCCGATGAAAAGCTGCACGCCGTGCGCGCGGCTGGAAATATCCAGCAGTTGCAGCAGGCCGGTCTTGCGCTCGAACAGGTCGAACAGGTTACGCAGCCGCACCATGTTCGACGACAAGTCGTCGATATTGAGCTGCTTGTTTTCACCGGAGATCAACACTTCGGTTTCGGCTTCGGTGGCGACCTGGCTGCCGGCGTCGAGCGCCACCGTCATCAGCCGGGTCATGTCTTCACGCAATTCGCGCAGATCTTGTTGCAAGCGGTTGCGGATTTCGACGAAGGTGAGCCCGGCGAAATGCTGATTCAGAAAGTTGGCGGCTTCGATCAGTTCGGCGGGCGAGTAGGCTTTTTCGGTGAGGATGATGCGGTTTTGCACATCGCCTTCGGGAGTGACGATAATCAGCAGCAGCCGCTTTTCGGACAGGCGCAAAAACTCGATATGGCGAAACCCGGCGCTGCGCCGCGGCGTGACCACCAGGCATTATAGCCCGCCGCCAGGTGACGGATTCACTAGACACAGGGAGGAGTTGTTGCTAGCATTTAACGCAAATTCTACGTATCGTGCCTAAGGGCCGATACAAAA
>JANPOH010000131.1:0-4660 GCA_031427895.1 Betaproteobacteria bacterium | reverse complement strand
CGTCATACAAATCGCCGAATAGTTCGGCAAGTACCATCGGGGTGTTTTTCGGCCCGCCAAAACACGGGTCGCCGCCCTCGCCGTTGAGCACCACGCCGGTGTCGCGCGCGGCCTCGCGAACAGCAGGGCGTTAGGCACGGTGAGCGGGTCGCCGATGGGGTCGCCCAGCAGGGCGATGGTGCGGTCGAGTTCGGCGACGATCATCGCTGGAGACAACTCAACCACACGATGGGCCACGCCGCAGTGCTGCGCCACCCGTGAACTGAACGGCAGCTCATTGCGATACTCCGCGCCGAACGACACGGAGTAGGTTGTCACGGGCGCATCATGCAGCCGCGCCGCCAGCGCCACCACCAGACTGGAGTCTATGCCGCCGGACAGCGTGGCGCCCACGGGTTCGCCCGCAGGCAAACGGCGGCGCACGGCGGATTCCAGCCGTTCACGTAACTCTCTTCGTAGCGTGACTTCATCGCGCCAATGATCGGGTTCGCCGGGCAGCGACCACCATTGTCGGCGCGTAAGGTTGCCGCCGCTAAAGCGAACTTGTTCGCCCGGCAGCACTTTGTAAACGCCGCGCACCAGTGTTTCGCGGCCCGGCAGATACGACCACGTCAGATAGGTCGCCACACTCGTGATATCCAGCTCGCGCGCGACCTGCCCCGAGGCCAGAATATCGCGCAGGGACGAGGCGTAAATAATGCGGCCGCAGCGCAGCGCAGCGTAATAGAGACTGCGCTCACCAATGGCATCGCGCGCCAGCGTGACCGTGCCATCGCCGGCTTCGTGCGCCAGCGCAAACGGCGCTGGCGTTTGCGCAAGCTGGCCGTCACGCAACCAACGCAACCAATCGGCTTCGCTCGGCGCGGGAGTGCCATCGTGCTCGACATGGAACGCGGCTGTTTGTCCCGGCAAGCCCGCGACACGCGCGGCAATGCCCGTGCGTGCAGCACGTGTGGCGTGCGGCGCGGGCACGTTAGCCAAAACCGTCGCTGTCACTTTCGGTGTCGCCTGCTTCATCGGCAAACGAGGTGTTGTCGTAACTGACGCTGCTGCCAGCGCCGGCGCTGGTGCCACCCGCACCGGCAAATCCGCCGCTGCTGTTCTCGCTACTGCTGCTGCTCCCGCCGCCGCCGTCGCCACCTCCACCGCTGCCGTCGTTTTCCGTTCGGGTGATGGCCTTGTAGAGTCGCTTTAACACTTGTTCGGGGCGCACTGCCGCCAGTTCCAGCGCTTGCGCGGATAGCCACGTGGCATCGCTGGACGAAATGCCCCTGCCCGCTTGCACCGGTTGCCCGCGGTGCGGCAGGAACGCGCCGGTGAAAGCGCGCGCGTGTGCGGGGCGCAGGCCCACGTCGATCACCGGCACTTGTCCCGCAAACCACGCGCTGTCGGTGGCCAGCGTGTGGGCGAGGCGGGAGCCTTTGGGCGTGGCGTCGTGCAGCGCGAAAACGCGCAGGCGCGGGTTGCGCTTGAGCATGGCGCGCACGGTTTCGAATTGCGCCTCCGGGTAGCCATCGACGGCCAGCACGGCGCAGTTGTTCTCGAAGTGAAAGTTATTCGCGAGCAAGATATCCGCCGTGCGCGCGCGGTCGCAAATCACTGCGCGGTCGAACGAATAGTCGGCGATGTCCGCCTCCAGCGCGCGCGGCGGCGCGGCAGCGCCGCGCGTCATGGCGCGCACGATCAGGCCCGTGGGCTGGCCATGCGTTTTTTGCCATGCTTTTAACAGCGTGTCGAACCGGCCCTGTTCAAGCGTTACAAACTTCTGCTTTTTTTTCGACCGTATGCCCCAAGCCAGAAACACAGCGACGAGCGCGGGCGCCAACGCGATCCACGGTGCTTTCACCACAACAATCAACGCAATCACGGCAAGAATAATGGCCCCTGCGACCGCACACCCGACCTTGGGGCGTTGCCGCCGCGCCAACTCATAATACAGGTGCTCGGCGCCCCAGCGCACCTGCCCCTTGGCGGATACGGCATCTATAGCGTTCTGGAACGCGACATCGGTAAACCGAGCGCCGTCCTTGGGTTCGAACGCGAAGGCGCCCTTGCACGAGGGGCAAATTTTGCCGGCGCGATCCTTATAGTTGCTGTCGGTACCGCAACGCGCGCACTTCATCGCCAGTCACCCGTGGGCCGCTTGCCGCCGCCGTCGATGAACACGCGTAACCACGCCTCCAGCATGGCCAGCGCCCACAGCCGCTCACCCACGCGGCGGCGGCGTGTCTCGCCGGGCAGATTGCGCCCCTGCAGCAGCGGCGCGATGAATTCGCTGCGAAACAACCCGCGCCGCTCCAGCGATGCTTTGCCCAGCAGCTCGTGCATCGCGGGCGCCAGCGGCCCCAGTGTCCAGTCGGTAATCGGTACGCCCATGCCGAGCTTTTTGCGCCACACCACTTCTTTCGGCAGCTTGCCGCGCACCACGAGCTTCAGTATGAATTTTTCCACGGCGCCGTTTAACTTCAGTTGCGGTGCGAGTGCGAACGACGCCTCGGCAAGTTGGCGGTCAAACAACGGCGTGCGCACATCCAGGCCCCACGCATTCGCCATGCGTTCGGCGCGCGGCAAAATGTTCTGGCAACCCTTTAGCGCGAAGTCGGCAAGGCGGATGCGGTTCGCGAAGGTGGTGGCTTTCTCGCCTTGCAGATAGGGCGTCAACAGTGCGCGCCGCTGCCCGGCGGGGCCGACGCGCGCGCGAAACGCCGTGGTGTAGAGCGCGTCTTCCATGCCATAGAAACGGTGGTAGCTGCGCAGGTAAATTTCTTCGCGCGACGCCTCGCCGCCAGGGCTCGCATACAGATTGGCGTAAATCTCGGCCCCGATCATCGGCTTTTGCGTCCAGCCGCCAAACAACTGGTCGCCGCCCTCGCCGTTGAAGATGCAATCGCAGCCGGCGGCGCGCGCGGCCTTGCCCAGCAGATATTGCGGGCCGGTCACGGCGTCGCCGAAGGGCATGTCCAGCCGCCACGCGAGATCGGGCAGTATCGGCAGCAGGTCTTCGCCACCGACCTTGACAAATTGCAGCGGGATTTGCAGCGCGTCGGCGACTTCGCGCGCGCGGTCTTTTTCCACGCTTTTTTCACCGAAATCCAGACTGAAGGCGCTGACATTCGCACCCGCTTCTTTCAACCATAACGCGACAGACGAAGAATCCAGCCCGCCGCTTAGAAACAACCCGATGTTCTCTTTGCCGTGCAGCCGCTTGACCACCGCAGCCTTGCACAGGTCACCGATCAGACGCACGGCTTCGCTGCGATCGGCCAGCTTTGAGTCGAGCGACTCGCGCAGCTCAAAATACTGCGTTACCGCCAGACGCCCGTTTTCAAAGGTGGCGATGCGCCGCGGCAGCAGGCGGCGCACGCCTTTCAGCGGCGTATCCTCGCCGGGCACGAAGGAAAACGTGAGGTACTTGTGTATCGCCGCGTCGTCGATGTCGCGCGGCATGCCGGGCACGGCGAGCAATTGCTTGAGTTCGCTGGCGAAATAAAACACCCCGCGCTGCTCGGTGTAATACAGCGAGCGCACGCCGAACGGGTCGCGCAGCAGCGTGAGGCGGCGCTTGCCGCCATCCCACCACGCCGCCGCGAAGGCGCCGTCCATGCTGTCCAGCCCTTCCGCGCCGGGCTGCAGTTTGCCGGTGAGCGCCGCAGCGGGCGAGTCGGCAGGCGGCGCGAATGTGCCCGCGCACGCAACGATATGATCGCCGTCGCGATGAATGCCCGGCGACTTGCCGGGCCGCCCGCCCCACCAGCGATAGCCCAGCGCGACACCGGGCGCATGCGCCGTGTCGACGCGGTCGCCACGATAATCGATGGCATCGAGCATCGCGTCGAGTACCGCCGGATCTTCGTTACCCACCCAACCGCAGATTCCGCTCATGCCGGCGTCAGCTTATCGATTTGATATAAGTTATTGTTTTTATAGAATTATTTAAATGGTGGTGCTCGCTTACTCGCCCTTGATCCCCGCCGCCTTGATGACCTTCGCCCATTTGTTGATTTCGTTCTGCACATAGGCCGTCGCCTGTTCCGGTGAGTTGCCTATGGGATCTGCGCCCAGGTCTTTGAATCGCGCCTGCAAATCCGCCGAATTCAGCGCGCGCAGAATTTCGCTGTGCAGCCGGTCAATGATGGGGCGTGGCGTTTTGGCGGGCGCGGCTACGCCGTACCAAGTGGTGACTTCGTAGCCGGGCACGCCGCTTTCGGCGATGGTGGGGATGTCGGGCGCAGCCAACGAGCGCTTGGCGCCGGTCACCGCCAGTGCGCGCAGCCGCCCCTGGCGCGCGTAACCGATGACCGACGGCATGTTGCCGAAGTAGAGTGAAAACTGCCCGCCCAGCATGTCGATCAAGGCCGGCCCCGCGCCTTTGTAGGGCACATGCACCCATTTCACGCCGGTCATGTATTCAAACAGCGCGGCCGATAGATGCACCGTGGTGCCCACACCCGACGAGCCGTAGAAAATGTCGCCCGGCCTCGCCTTGGAAATCGCGATCAACTCTTTGACGCTGCGCGCGGGCAGCGACGGATGCGCGACCAGCAGGTTCACCGATTCCGCCGCCGTGGTGATGAACGCAAAATCGCGGATCGAATCGAAGTTGAGCTTCATCAGCGTCGGGTTGGTGGCATGCCCCGGCGCGTTGAGGATGATGGTGTAG
>JANPOH010000130.1:0-4279 GCA_031427895.1 Betaproteobacteria bacterium | reverse complement strand
GCAGCAAGACCCCGCTGACATCTGGGACACCAGTGCAGCCGACAACCCGCGCGCCGCCGCGCGCAAGGACGCGCTTTTCAGCGATGCGGCTGCGGCGCTGGCCGCGCATCCCAAGCTGGGTAGATTTAGGAATAATTGCGGGCACCCACGAACTAATTCCGCACGAGAGTTATCGTCTGGTATACGAGGTCGCGCAGGAAACAGTATGGATTTTGGCACTGGTGCATACGGCCAGACAGTGGCCGCCGGTGCGGGAATGAGAAGTATCATTGCCTGCGGCTGTCCGCGTGGGCACAAACGGCGTGCCACCCTACGCTTATTCCTTGATCGGGACATCATCGCCACATGAAGCGCGGTCACAAAACTTCCAAGGCGGCAACAAGCATGGGCGCGCCATTCTTGCGCCATGTTAAAAGTCTTCCTGAAAAGTTCATTGCGACCCAATACCCGTTCAACGTGCGAGCATTGTCCCGCGGGATCGATTTGGCGTTAAAGACAAACGTCACTTTTTTCGTTGGAGAGAACGGCGCGGGCAAGTCCACGCTCCTGGAGGCTATTGCAGAATGCTGCGAGTTTAGTCTCGAAGGCGGAAATCGTGATCATTACCGCACGACATTTAACGAACGTTCAGCACTGGCGCAGGCTTTGCGGCTATCGTGGTCGCAGAAGACAGCCGAAGGCTTCTTCATGCGTGCCGAAAGCTTCTACAACTTCGCCACATACATAGACGAGGTATCCGATTTGCGGGCCTACGGCGGAAAATCGCTGCACGAGCAATCCCACGGAGAATCCTTTCTCTCCCTCTTTACAAATCGTTTCGAGCAAGGCATCTACCTTCTCGATGAACCCGAAGCGGCGCTCTCGCCGCAACGGCAGCTATCGTTTCTCAGCGTTATTCACGAACTGGAAACATCCGGTCATGCACAATTCATCATCGCAACCCACTCACCCATTATCCTGAGCTATCCTAGCGCCGTTCTATTCAGTTTTGATGGCGATGCCATTGAGCAAATTGCTTACCACGATTCGGAACACTATCGTGTGACGCGCGACTTCCTCAATGCCCCCGAACGATATTTCAAGCATCTTTTCGATGACCAAGACGACAAGGACGAGGATGTCTAACCGCATCACGAAACATCCGCCAATCCGCAATGCGCCGCACGCCTGACAAAGCCACCTGCATCGCCATTCCGGGGAAGGCCGCAATCCAGCAAGCGTAGCCCTGAAGGAGCGAAGCGTATTACGGGGCTGCCCCCCCGGATTCCGCTACGCTACATCCGGGCTACAAGACCGGCTAAAACGCCTCATCCGCCCGCAAATACCGCCACTGCCCCTCCGGCAGTTTGCCTAGCATCACACTGCCGATGCGCACGCGCTTTAAGCCCGTGACCTTCAAGTCGACCAGTTCACACATGCGCCGGATCTGTCGTTTTTTGCCTTCACGCAGGGCAAAGCGCAACAGATCCTCGTTCTGCCAGCTCACTTTGGCGGGCGTTAGCGGTTTGTCGTCGAGGCTCAGGCCGAAGTTGAGCTTCGCCAGGTTTTCCGCGGACAGCGTACCTTCTACGCGCACCAGGTATTCTTTTTCGATTTTGGAATCCTGCCCGATCAACTGCTTGGCGATGCGGCCATCCTGTGTGAATACGATCAAACCCACCGAATCGATATCGAGACGCCCCGCCGGCGCCAGCCCGCGCAGATGCGTGGCGGAAAAACGCAGCGGCAGTTTGTCGCCCTCGAAACGATTTTCCGGCTTAATTAACTCCATCGCGGGACGATAGCCCAGCTCCGGCAGATTCGAAACGTAACCGATGGGCTTGTTAAGCAGAATGGTGACGCTGGCCTCCTGCTTCGATTGCGCTTGCCGGGCGAGGGTGATTACCTGATTGGGGAAAGCGCGCGTGCCGAGTTCGGTGACCGGCACGCCATCGACCAGCACCCAGCCTTGCTCGATGTAGCTGTCGGCCTCGCGGCGCGAGCAGATGCCTTGCTCAGACATCAGTTTGGAGACGCGGACTTTTTCCATTTCGGTTCAAAACCTTTTTTTGCCACGGATTTAAGCGGATTTACGCAGATGACACCCCACACCCGTCGTTCTGGCGAAAGCCGGAATCCAGTGCGTTCATCACTTTGCAGTTCAAGTGTGCGCTACGCGCGAGTTACGAACTGGATTCTGGCTTTCGCCAGAATGACGGTGGTGGTATGGCAATAGTATCGCGTCTACGCGCTCACACGCTGAACCATACTCAGCGCCACCCCCACCGCCACTTCAATCCCATCCACCGCCGCCGACAGAATACCCCCGGCGTAACCGGCGCCCTCGCCCGCCGGATACAACCCACGCGTATTCAGACTCTCGAACACCGCATTGCGTTTGATCCGTATCGGCGACGAAGTGCGGGTTTCCACGCCGGTCAACACCGCATCGCCCATGGCGAAACCCTTGATCTGTTTGTCGAACGCGGGCAGTGCTTCGCGTATCGCTTCAATCGCGTAATCGGGGATGCACGTGCTCAAATCCGTCAGCTTCACGCCCGGCGTATACGACGGCACCACCTCACCCAATGCAGTCGATGCGCGACGCGCGAGAAAATCGCCGACTGTTTGTGCCGGCGCGCAGTAGTTATTGCCACCGAGTTCATACGCACGCGATTCCCAATAGCGCTGAAACTCGATGCCCGCCAGCACGTCGCCGGGGTAATCCTCAGGCGTGATACCAACTACAATTCCCGCATTCGCATTGCGTTCGTTGCGCGAATACTGGCTCATGCCGTTGGTGACCACGCGCCCCGCTTCCGACGTCGCCGCCACCACCGTGCCGCCGGGGCACATGCAAAAACTGTAAACCGAGCGTCCGTTGGCGGCGTGATGCACCAGCTTGTAGTCGGCGGCGCCCAGCAGTTTGTGTCCGGCGTAGTTGCCATAGCGCGCGCGGTCGATCAGCGATTGTGGATGCTCGATGCGAAAGCCTATCGAAAACGGTTTCGCCTCCAGATACACACCGCGCCGGTGCAACATCTCGAACGTATCGCGTGCACTGTGGCCCACCGCGAGCACGACGTACTCACTCGCAAGGCGTTCACCATTTTCCAACACCACGCCGCGCACCTGCCCCTCTTCAATGTCGATATCCGTGACCTTGCGCTGAAAACGAAACTCGCCGCCCAGCGCTTCGATGGTCGCGCGCATCGCTTCCACCATGCCCACCAGCCGAAACGTGCCGATGTGCGGCTTTGCCACGTATAAAATTTCTTCAGGCGCACCTGCCCTGACGAACTCCGTCAACACTTTACGGCCCAGATAACGCGGGTCCTTGATCTGGCTGTAGAGCTTGCCGTCGGAAAACGTGCCCGCGCCGCCTTCGCCGAACTGCACATTTGATTCCGGGTTCAGAACGGATTTGCGCCACAAGCCCCAGGTATCCTGCGTGCGTTCGCGCACCACTTTTCCTCGCTCCAGAATGATCGGGTTAAACCCCATCTGCGCCAGCAGCAGGCCCGCGAACAAACCGCAGGGGCCGGTGCCGACCACCACCGGGCGTTGCGCGCTGTCGCCGGGCGCGCGCGCGACAAAGCGATAGCCGGTATCGGGTGAATTTGATAAGTATTTGTTTTTATTATTCTTTTTTAGTAACGCCGATTCATCGGCCGCGTCGATATCCAGCGTGTAAATCAAAAATATCGCGGAGCGTTTGCGCGCATCCACCGCGCGCCGATAGATGCTAAAGCGCAACAGCGCGCTGTCGTCGATGTCAAGCCGCGCAATGATCGCGGCGCGCAATTGGGCATCGGAATGGTCGAGCGGGAGTTTTATTTCGGTGAGACGAAGCATGATGGCGCGTACTTTACTTCATTAACGCTGGAGTAGAATGTTTCCCGGCATTCATTCCATTCATTCTCACCCCATCATTTCACTCGCGAAAGAAAAATCATGGATCAAGCGCCCGTCAAACTCGCCCACAACGTCACCCGCCTCGGCCATCTCGATTTGCAGGGCGCGGGCCAGGTCACCGTTGAGGGCGATTACGCCTACATCGGCCACATCACCAACAAAGAACAACTCGGCACCAGCATTCTGAATATCGCCGACCCGAAAAACCCGAAAGTGTTGTGCCAAATGCCGGTGGGCCTCGTCAGCCAGCGCGTCGAGTGAGGCCGCCTGCGCCGCCGGCAGCAGGTAGGCGCCGTCGCGCAGCGCAGCGCAGCCCAGGGCCTTCAGCGCACGCCACAGGCGCAGCCGCACCGCATTTGGCTGGGTCGGCAGGGTGATGAGCAGC
>JANPOH010000129.1:0-6305 GCA_031427895.1 Betaproteobacteria bacterium | reverse complement strand
CATCGTCGCCGGCGAGGCCGCCAATGGTAACGATGTGCTGGCGATGGTGCGGGCGCAAGCATGGGACGTGCTCGTCACCGACATGTCGATGCCCGGCCGCAGCGGCATTGAACTCATCAAACTGGTCAAAGAGGCCTGCCCCAAATTGCCGGTGCTGGTGTTGAGCATGTACGGCGAAGACCAGTACGCGGTGCGTGCCATACGCGCGGGGGCTGCCGGCTACCTCAACAAAGAGAGCGCAAGCGATCAACTGGTGACCGCGATACGCAAAATCGCCTCCGGCGGCGTGCATGTCTCGCAAGCGGTGGCCGAGGCGATGTTTCACAACCTGCGCGGCGATTCAACCGCGGCGCCGCATGAACAGTTGTCGAATCGCGAATTTCAGGTGCTGCGCCTGATCGCATCGGGAAAATCCGCCACGGAAATCGCCGGTGACCTGAAGTTGAGTCCGAAGACGGTGAGCACCCACAAAACCCGCATCCTCGAAAAAATGCACATGAGCAATCAGGCGGAGCTGATCCGCTACGCCCTTGAGCACAAGCTGGTGGATGCGCCGCAAGGTTGAGCCGTGTCAGGCGCGCCGTCGATCAACACCCGCAGCCTGTTGTCCGGAGCCAAGCCCACGCCGTGCAGGGCGACAACCACCGGCACCGCGCCGGTATTATCGTGGAGGGTCTCGTCGGGATGCGGGCGGGTGATGCGAATGGACGGTTCGTCCGCGCCCGCCGCGAATCGCGCCGCCGCCATGCCGCCGGTCACCAACAGCGCGCCCAACACGCACGCCGCCAGCCGCAGCGGCGAGCGTGAAAGCCGCGCACGCATGACACCATTCGCTTTCAGCGCCGTCCGATCAACAAGCCGATAACCAAGCCGATGCCCGCCGATACTCCCATGGCGGTCCACGGATTGTCGTGAATGTAGGTATCCGCCGCCGTCACCGAGGCTTTGGTTTTTTCCACCATCGCTTTCTCTATTTTTTGCAACTGCGGCTTCAGATTATTCGCGGCATCCTGCGCGCGCTGGCGCATTTCGACGATTTTTTCACCCGCTTGCGAGGCGGTGGCTTTCACCAAATCTTCGGTGTCATTGACCAGCACCTTCACGTCGGTTACCAATCTTTCTGTTTGTACGCTCATGGCATTCTCCTTGGGTTAATGTTCAAACGGACGTTCAAAAGCCGTGGTAACTTTTACGATCAGCGATGCACCAGCACGGGTATGCGCGTCAGGGCAAGCACTTTGCTGGCCTGGCTGCCGAGCAGCAGTTTGGACAAGCCGCTGCGGCCATGCGAGCCCATGTAGATGAGATCGCATTTGTGTTTGCGCGCCGCGTTGACGATGGCATCGGCGACAGCGTCGCTGATGACAAAGTGGCAGGTGCAACGCACATGATGGTCGCGCGCGGCGTTACTGATAAATTCGAGATGGCGCTGGGCTATTTTTTTTGCGCTCGCGGCATGCACCCGCGCGTTCAGCATTTCGGGCGGCACGTAGAGCATGTCGTCGCTCACCTGAACATGGAAGGCCGGCGCGACATAAAAACCTGTCACCCGCGCACGCAGCTTGCCTGCAAGCTGAATCCCGTCTTTCACCGCGCGCCGTGACAGCGGTGAGCCGTCTGTCGGCAGCAGTATGTTTTTAAACATTTTTTTGTCCTTTCCGGGCATCACTGCGTGGTATTGCACGTAGACAGAATAGTCGGCCCGTGAAGCCGCGCTTTGATATTGATCAAGTGCGCGGCGAAAAAGACCGTACGCGCCGCGCTTGATGTAAATCAAGCCGCGGCGCAGACTGACACCCAGCATGCAATCGGGGCGATGCGGCTGGTCACCATGGCCGCGCGGGTGCCCGGATCGGGGTTTTCTTAATAACGTTAATCTGGAGGCACTATGCAAACGCAACCGCGTAACCGGAACGGCGCCAAAAGCAGAAAACGCCTCTTGCGGCCGGTACGGCACAATCCGGCGCCGGCGGCCGCGATACCGGAAATAGACGAGTTGGAATACCTGCCGCTGGAGGATGAGGCTGTCTACCGGGGGGCGGACCGTTATCAGCATCGCCAGCCCGGCGACGCTAGCGAGGAGGATGCCGAGCGCGTGGAGGCGGAGATTACCGAATTGTTCCGCTGCGCGGATCGCCTGTGAAGCGCGCGGGCGTCGCTATGTTTCGCTACGCGACGTCCGCGCGGGGGTGCGCCAGGGCGTGCAGTCCTGCCAAATCAGCAATGCGGATGCGCCGGTTATTCACCTGGATCAGCTTGCTGTCCTGCATATGCGATAAGCCCCGGCTCACGGTTTCGAGCGTCAGCCCCAGGTAACTGCCGATCTCCGCGCGCGTCATGTGCAACAGGAACTCGGCGGGCAAGTAGCCGCGCGCGGCGTAGCGCCGTGACAAATCGAGCAGAAACGCCGCGATGCGCGCGCAGGCGCGCATGCTGCCGAGCAGCAGCATTCTGTGGTGATGGTGTACCAGTTCGCGGCTTAGTATGCGATGAAAGTGCTGCTGCAGCGCGGGGAGTTTATGCGCCAGCAGTTCCAGCGTGTCCAGCGGTATTTCGCACACCTCGCCGCGCCCCAGCGCGGTGGCGTCGCACACATGATGGTTGCTGCCCATGGCGTCCAGCCCCAGCAAATCCCCCGGCATGTGAAACCCCGCGACCTGTTCGCCGCCGTCCGCATGCATCACACTGGTCTTCAGAAACCCCGCGCGTATCGCGTAGAGCGACTGTAACGGCGTATCGTTGCGAAACAGATATTCGCCGCGCGCCAGCGACCGCCGCCGGTTGATAAGTTTGTCCACGGTGTTGATCTCCAGCGGGCCAAGGCCGGCAGGCAGGCACAGTTCGCGCAGGCTGCACGCGGAGCACGTGGCGCGAAGTTTACCCGAATCAAGGGGGCGCACATGGGCCGGCCGGGCGGCCATGGCGATGCGTCTTGGGGGCGGGGCGGCGTCGGGCTGCATCAGGAATAGGCGATGCAGTTTTCGCACACGGTGCCGCGCACGTCGCGCGCCAAGTGCGCCGCCCGCAAGCGGACGAAAGCCGGGGCGTTCCATGTATCCATGCGGTGCGTACGGCCACGCACGACCCGCTCGCGCGTTTCACCCAGATTGATTGCGACCGCGAGATGGCGTTCATCGCCAGCGTGGACGATGGCAATGCGAACGCCCAGACATGGGGCGTGGTGCGCGCGATCGCCGACCCGGATAACCTCAACGCGGAATTCGCGATCGTCGTGCGCTCCGACCTGAAAGGCCGGGGGCTGGGCGCCCTGCTGATGAAAAAAATAATCCGTTACTGCGCCGCGCGCGGCGCTCACCACCTCCGGCTCGTGCGCCCACGGGACGACTTCATGCCCGGCGCGGCGTGCTACACAGGCCAGCGCGGTGCCGTAGGTGCCGTAGGCGCCGGCGCCGATGATGCCTATGCGCGCCATCGCCGCCGCCACCGGACCGCCTTTAACCGGGCCGGTGGAATTCGGGTGCCGCAGCCGCTGCGTTTGATGGTGCGGCTGCGCTCGGTAATGGATGTCACGGCCTGCTCCTCGACATGCGTGAGTACTGTGGCGTCACCATAGCCGATAGCGGCGGAGGAGGATTGATCCAGATCAACCTTGCATGACGGCGCATCAAGCGGCGGCGGCGCCGCACAGGCGCAGCGGGTGCTTGACCTGCAACAATGGGCTTGATCGGGCGGCCGCTACGATGGCCGTAACGTATGGGAGAACGGTATGGGCACGGAGATCAAGCGCAAGTTTTTGCGCAAACACGACGAGAAGCAGCGCTACAAGATCGGGCACGGCAACACTCACTTGTGGCGAATATTCGTTTCAAGTTTTCCATTGCACTCGCTGCCGGTGGCGCCGCGTTGGCGCGGCAATGCGCGCTGGCGTTCGCGGCATCCACGGCGGGGTTGTTACTGGGCATGGCCCTGGCGTGACTGCGGCGTCCGTTTCATGCTGGACGTGGATTTTGTAACTATTTGTTTTTAAACAAGTATTTTTACAGTTCTCGTGTGGCGTCCAAAGTGCTGCCGCATCTTTGTAGGAGAATTCCTACCCCCTTTCAGCGTTATCCGGGGCGTCGCCCGGCGATTGCCGCAGCTCACTTTAAGCCCGTACCGATACCACCGGAAATCGCGCTCGCCTACAGTTCAGTCACGCATTCGAACCCTGAATGCGGAACATCCACCCAACGGAGACTGACCATGCAAATCAACACGCAGATAGCCCCGGCCCAGTACCATCCCGGTGTGATGTCCCTGGCACGCACGCATTTGCGCGCGGTAGACACGGCGCCACGCAAGAACTCCTGCGAACACTGCCGGCTCAATGCAATTTGCATCCCCGAAGGTTTGGACGCCGGTGGGCGCGATGAGTTCATCGATCTGGTGTTCCAGCACAAGCGACTCGCCGCGGGCGAACGTCTGTATCGCGCCGGCGATGCCTTCAGTAACCTCTATTTCGTCAAGACCGGCGCGTTAAAGTCGGTGATGATGCTCGCGGACGGGCGCGAACAGATCACCGGCTTTCACCTCGCGGGCGACAGCCTCGGCATTGACGCCATCGGCGCCGGCAGTCATCCGAGCGAAGGTGTCGCGCTGGAGGATGCGTGGGTGTGCGCCATCCCGTATCAAAGCCTGAACCAACTGTCGCGTCGCGCCGAGCCGGTGCAGGACTACGTGCAACGCCTGTTGAGCCTTGAGTTGGTGCGCGACCAGAGCGTGATGATGATGCTGGGCCGCATGCAGGCGGGCGAGCGCGTGGCGTCGTTCCTGCTCAATTTGGCGCAGCGTTATAAGGCGCGCGGCCTGTCGGCGCGAGAATTCACCTTGCCCATGATGCGCGAGGATATCGGCAACTACCTTGGCCTCACGCTGGAGACGGTAAGCCGCTGCCTGTCGCGTTTCAAAAAAGCCGGTCTGATCGAGGTGGATAACCGCCATCTGCACATCCGCGACGAGGCGGGTTTGCAGCAGGTGATCGGCGCGGCGCAGAACCACGATTGACCATTGACCATTGACCCTAAAGGAGATGCCATGTTTACCCACGTGTTAACCCCGATCGACGGCAGTGAAGTGTCCATAAGCGCCGCGCGTCATGGTATTGAACTGGCGAAGCTGTGCAACGCAAAATTGACCGCGATCATGGTGTCGTCGACGTACCGGCAGCATTACCAGGACGGCTTCGTGGTGCCCACGGTGCAGGTCATCCGCGAGCGCTGGGAGGAGCAGATAGGAGAGCGCGCGCAGGCGGTGCTGGATAATATTTGCCTGGAATCGGGCAGGGCGGGCGTCAAGTGCGAGTCGCTGCATGTCTTTGGTGATTTGCCCTACCAGGCGATCATCGACGCCGCGAAGACGCATGGCTGCGACGTGGTTGTGATGGGTTCGCATGGCTACGGCGGCGTGAAGCAGTTCATCCTCGGCAGCGAAACCGCGCGCGTGCTGTCGCATTCAAGCATACCGGTGGTGGTCTACCGGTAGCGGTTGAGAAGCGGATTAGTCTCTGTCCCTGTAATTCAGGTTCGCCGGTACCGAGCGCTTCGACAGCGCCCGGGGCTGGCTTGTCGAACCCTGAGTGCATTCCACCGATGCATCGCTTCTGTAATACTTCACTTTGATTTTATCCAACTCTTCCTTGGTGATCGCTGGTACTTTGCCGCGCGCTTCCCGGCGGTTGGGCTTCCATGCGTCGGCGCCCACCGAATAAGGTTAGATCGTGCGAGCGGAGCGAAGCCACGATCTGAACCGTTTGTTGGACAAGCCCGGGTGCGGAAAGCCGAAGTTGCGCGCACGCCGGAACCCTTTGGGCAGCACATGCTGCAACACCAGCCACAGAAAATGCGTACCGGACTCGGTCCTGCGTTCCCTCTTCCCGGTGTTGGCGTTTCGATAGCGAAAGCTCACCTGAGCGTTATCGCAAGCAACGATATCCTTCTCGGCGATGACGCCTCGATAAAGATAACGCCCAAGGTAGATAAGTGCCTTCTCGCCGCTGCCGACGGATTTGCAATCCACCACCCACTGGCTCGGGTAGCGCAAGGGAAGCGTCAGTCCGGCGGCTTCGATCCCCGCCAGTATCTTCGCCATAGGCGGTTGCGATATTACTGATCGTGGTCAAGCGACCCTCATGCCGGTGTATCCCTAAATAAATAAGGATACGCAGCGTGTAGTCGGTAAAAATGGTCAGCCGCATGGGAGCTCCGGCCCGGTGATGCAAAGCGGTTTCCGGGATGTGGAAAGTGATGAATTGTTTTTGATTTTAAAGCGATTTTATAAAAGTGGATTTGAGATGCATCTTCAGTTGA
>JANPOH010000128.1:0-2856 GCA_031427895.1 Betaproteobacteria bacterium | reverse complement strand
GCCCGTACGCTGCTCAATATACCGTGGCAATGCCGCGACAGCGGCGCGCGTGGTTCTCGGGGCTGTGGAGTGCGGCGCTTGATCCGCCGCGCATCCCAGGTTTAGAGACCCATTCTTTCTAATGAATAATCTCGGATAAATCCGGCGCGAACCCGACGGCGATGCAAGCGGTAACGATACCGATGGCCGCAATGACCGCACGCAATTCTGACTGACGGCGGCGAAGGTCTTCCGACGGTCGGGCCGCAGTCCTGCGTCGCGCGGGCCGACGCCTCGGCGCGGTCGGCGTGAATACGCGCCTCGCGGGCGTGGACGATACGCATTGCCACTGTCACCGCCTGCGCCTATAATTCGGTGACGCTTTCCCATCTGGTTTACCTTTGTAAGTATCTGTTTTTAAATGATTTTTTATTGCAGCCTGTGCGCCTTCCGCGCGGGCCAGGTCGCTGCACTCCACGCTGCACTCCATTAACGAAAAACCGAAATAACCAAAAGGGGCATTCATGAAGTTGGACACGTTGGACGTTTCGCGCGCTGATTTAACGGTCGGTGTTATCGGCACCGGCGCCATGGGGCGCGGCATCGTGCAGGTCACGGCAGCCGGCGGCATGAACGTGCTGATGACGGACGCGCGCCCAGGTGCCGCAGCCGAGGCAAAAGATTTCGTCGCGAAAATGCTGGATCGTGCCGCCGAAAAAGGCAGCATGACCAAGGAAGAAGCCGCTGCCGCCACCGCGCGCATCAAGATCGTTGACAGTCACAAAGACATGAAGCCATGCCACGTGGTGATCGAGGCGATTGTCGAAAACCTTGATGCCAAGCGCGCGCTGTTCGCCGAGCTTGAGGCGGTGGTTACGCCGGATTGCATTCTGGTGTCGAACACTTCGTCGATGTCGGTCACCACCATCGGCGCGAAGCTCAAAACCCCGCAGCGTTTCGCCGGGTTCCATTTTTTCAACCCGGTGCCGCTGATGAAGCTGGTGGAGGTGATCTCCGGCCTGCTGACCGAAGAATGGGTGTGCGATGCGCTGATGCAACTGGGCCGCCGCATGACGCGCGAGCCGGTGCGGCTCACCGATGCGCCAGGCTTTCTGGTGAATCAGGTGGGGCGCGGCTTTTCGCTGGAAGCCTCGCATCTGGTGTACGAGGGCGTATCGACCTTCGCTGATGTGGACCGCGTCATGCGCGATGTGGGCGGCTTTCGCATGGGGCCGTTTGAGTTGATGGAGTTGACTGGGCTGGATGTCACGCAACCAGCTTCATCCTTGATTTATAACCAGTTTTTCCAGGAGCCGCGTTATCGCCCGAGCCTGATTATGCAGTCGCGCTATGAGGCCGGCGTGCTGGGCCGCAAATCGAAAAAGGGCTTTTACGAATACGATGCGGATATGAAAGCCATCGTCGCCCCGGAGGCGCCCGCGCCCGCCGCCCGCCCGGAATCGGTGTGGGTCAGCTCCGTTGAAGCCGCCGGCTCGGCGAAGCTGATTGAGTTGCTGAGTAAACTCGGTACGGCGGTTGAAACCGGCGCGAAGCCCTCGGCCAAGGCGCTGATTCTCGTCACCCCCATAGGCGAAGACGCTACCACTGCCGCGACCTCGCAAGGTCTCGACCCCAAGCGCACGGTGGCCGTGGACACGCTGTTTCCGATGGTAAAACGCCGCACGATCATGACCACGCCCCTGACCGACCCGGCGATGCGTGATGCGGCGCATGGCTTGCTTGCTTCCGACGGCGTGCCGGTGACGGTGTGCCGCGACAGCCCCGGTTTTATCGCGCAGCGCATTGTCGCGATGATCGTCAACATCGGTTGCTCGATTGCTCAAAGCCGCACCGCCTCGCCGTCGGACATCGACAAGGCGGTAACGCTGGGGCTGAATTACCCCAACGGCCCGTTCAAGTTTGCCGATGTGCTGGGGGTGCAGAATATCCATCGTATCCTCGACACCATGAACAAAATTTACGCCGATCCGCGTTATCGTCCGAACATCTGGCTGACCCGGCGCGCCAAACTGGGCGTTTCCGCACTCACTGTCGAAAATTAATTATAAACATTAACAATATATTTTAACTATATGTTTTTAAAGGAAATTTAATCATGTTAGACGCATACATTTACGAAGGAAAACGCACCCCCTTTGGACGTCACGCCGGGGTGCTGGCCAAGGTTCGGCCGGACGACATGCTGGGCGGCGTAATCAAGGCGGTGGTGGCCAAATCCGCGTTCAAGCCGCAACAAATCGAGGACGTGATCGTCGGCTGCGCCAATCAGGGCGGCGAAGACAGCCGCTGTGTAGCGCGCCACGCGCTGCTGATGGCGGACCTGCCGATTGAAACGCCGGGCACGGTGATTCAGCGTAACTGTGCGAGCGGGCTGGGCGCGCTGGTGCATGCGGCGCATTCGATCACGGCAGGCGAGGGCGATGTGTTCGTGGTTGGCGGCGTCGAAAGCATGAGCCGTTCGCCGATTGTGATGAGCCGCGCCGAAAACCCGTTTGACCGGAACATCAAATTTTTCGACAGCACCATCGGCCCGCGCTTTTCCAACCCGGCGCTGGTGAAGCGTTTCGGTGATCCGCAAATGCCGCAAACCTCGGATAACCTCGCCAAGGAATACGGCATCACGCGCGAGCAGGCCGATGTATTCGCCGCCGCGTCACAAGCCAAATATGCCGTGGCCAAAGGCGAGGGTTTCTTTGTCGACGAAATCGCGCCGGTTGAAATGCCGCCCACGCGCAAAGGCCCGGTGCCGGCGGTGGCGGAGGATGAGCATCCGCGTCCCGGCTCCGATGTCGCCACGTTGGCGAAAATGAAGGCTTTGTATGAAGGCGGCGTCACCACCGCCGGCAATGCCTCCGT
>JANPOH010000127.1:0-2387 GCA_031427895.1 Betaproteobacteria bacterium | reverse complement strand
GCCCGTACGCTGCTCAATATACCGTGGCAATGCCGCGACAGCGGCGCGCGTGGTTCTCGGGGCTGTGGAGTGCGGCGCTTGATCCGCCGCGCATCCCAGGTTTAGAGACCCATTCTTTCTAATGAATAATCTCGGATAAATGCACATCGTCTGCCTCACCTTCGATTTCGACGGCCTCTCCGGCTTTATGTCGCGCGGGCAGGTGGGGCCGTCGTGGCTCTCGCGCGGCGAGTTCGGGCCGCGCGTGGGCGCGCCGCGCCTGGTCGAGTTGTTTCGCCAGTACGATATTCAGACCTCGTGGTACGTGCCGGGGCACACCATCGAAAGTTTTCCCGATGCGGTGAGGAATGTCATCAATGCGGGGCACGAGCTCGCGCATCACGGCTGGACGCATCGCCCGCCGGCGAGTCTTTCGGCTGAAGATGAAGAGCGCGAACTCGTGCGCGCCAACGAATCGATCAAAAAACTTTCCGGCGCGTACGCGCGCGGCTACCGTTCGCCGTCGTGGGATTTATCGCCGCATTCGGTGCGGCTGTTGCTAAAACACGGCTTTGACTACGACAGCAGCATGATGGGCGACGACTACACGCCATACTACGCGCGGCAGGGCGATGTGATTGCGCTGGAACAGCCCGCTCGGTTCGGCGCGCCAAGCCCGTTGGTGGAGATGCCGATACACTGGTCTACCGATGACTCGCCGCATTACGAATTCGTCCGCGCCGAAACCTCGCTGCGCCAAGGCTTGAAAAACGCGCATCACGTCGAGCAGAATTGGGTGGACGATTTTCGCTACATGCGCGAGACGCTGGAGTGGGGCGTGTTGACCTACACCTGCCACCCGTTCATCAGCGGACGCGGGCACCGCATCATGGTGATCGAACGCATGGTCCGGCAGTTGAAGGACGAAGGCGCCGTATTCATGCGCGTGGATCACGCGGTGGAGGAATTCAGGCGCAGCCGCCCTTTGCCGGCAGAGGGTGCATAACTATCTGTTTTTAAAAGAATTTAATGTTTTAACGCAAGACAATGTTCGGTGCATCACGTAGAATGCGCGCTTTATAAAAAAGCGCAAACATGATCCGCACTCGCTTCGCTCCCAGCCCCACCGGTTATCTGCACATCGGCGGCGCACGCACCGCGCTGTACTGCTGGGCGTTCGCCAAAAAACACGGCGGCACGTTTGTGCTGCGCGTCGAAGACACCGACCGCGAGCGTTCAACCGATGCCTCGGTGCAGGCCATTCTCGACGGCATGCAGTGGCTCGCGCTCGACTACGAAGGGCCGTATTTCCAGATGCAGCGGCTGGAACGTTATCGTCAGGTGGCGGACGAATTGCTACGCAGCGGCCATGCCTACCCTTGTTACGCCACTAAAGAAGAACTCGACGCCATGCGCGAAGGCCAGCGCGCGCGCAACGAAAAGCCGCGCTACGACGGCCGCTGGCGTCCCGAGAACGCGCTGCGCGCCGGCCTCACGCCACCCGCCGGCGCGCAGCCGGTGATTCGCTTTCGCAACCCGGACGCGGGTGAGGTGACATGGAACGATGTGGTCAAAGGCCCGATCACCATCGCCAACAGCGAGCTCGATGATCTGGTTATCCTGCGCGCGGATGGCATACCCACCTACAACTTCGGCGTGGTGGTGGACGACATCGACATGGAAATGACGCATGTGATCCGCGGCGACGATCACGTCAACAACACGCCGCGGCAGATCAATATCTACAAGGCGCTGGACAAAACCCCGCCGCTGTTTGGCCACGTGCCGATGATCCTGGGCCCGGACGGAGAGCGTTTATCCAAGCGCCACGGCGCGGTGAGCGTGATGCAATATCTGGAAGAAGGGTTTTTGCCCGAAGCGCTGGTGAACTACCTCGCGCGGCTCGGTTGGTCGCACGGTGATAACGAAAAATTTTCACGTGAAAAACTCGTCGAGTGGTTCGACTTCGAACACATCAGCCGCTCTCCAGCGCGGGTTGACCCCGACAAACTGCGCTGGCTGAATCAGCAGTACATCAAAGAGGCCGATAACGAGCGGCTGGCTGCGCTGACGTTGCCGTTTCTGGTCAAAAATGGCTGCGCGGTGGAGCAGGGTGCGCCGCTAACCGCGGTGGTTGCGCTGCTGAAGGAGCGCATATCCACCATCGTGGAGCTTGCCGACGCGGCGGTGTACTTTTATCGGCCAGTCGAGGCGCCTGCCGAGTTAAAGCAGCAACATTACCTGGCAGACATCAAACCCGCGCTGGCGGATTTGCAGATGCGACTTGCCGGCGTCGAATGGAGCCGCGCGAAGATCAACGAAGCCGTAAAGGCCGTCGTCGCCGAACATAAACTCAAGATGCCCAAACTCGCCATGCCGTTGCGCGTGATGGTGACGGGCACGGCGCA
>JANPOH010000126.1:0-5021 GCA_031427895.1 Betaproteobacteria bacterium | reverse complement strand
CCGGGCGAGATGGATCGCGCCACGCAGGGCCAGCCCGCGAAATACACTTTCTGCTGTGGCGAGAACGAGGCGCAAAGCCCGTGGGAGCCGCTGCACGTGGAGCGCGGTTTCGCGGCTGATGCGAGCACCGTGACGGTGGTTGGCGCGGAAGGCACGCTGAATCTCAACACGCATTCCAAGGAAGCCGGCGAGTTGCTGCGCGTGATCGCCGAGTCGATGGTGCATCCCACCAGCAACGAATATTGTCACGGCGGCGAACCGTGGATCGTGTTCGCGCCGGAACATGCGGACATACTCAAGGCGGGCGGCCTAAGCAAAAGCGACGTGAAACAGCGTCTGTGGGAACTCACCAAAATGCCCGCGCGGCAGTTGTCAGTAAAAGAAATTCTGCGCGCGCAGGCCTCGCGCGCCGATGAGTACGGCGAAATCAAACCCGATACGATGTTGAGCATATCGCGCACGCCGGACGACATCTGGTTCATAGTCGCGGGCGGGCCGGGCACGCATTCGGTGTATGTGCCCTGTTTCGGCAACTCGCGGGCGGTGACGCGAGAAATAACATAACTATTTGTTTTTAAAGGATATTTATTAAAATAGCCCAATGCATTTCGGGTGCTGTCGTATCACGCGGTCAACGACTTCACGCCGATATCGCAACTGACGCGAGCGGGTTTGATACTCGTTATCAACCCATCGTCGCCGCCGAAGAACCTCAAGGAATTCATCGACTGGACCAAAAATTTCAAAGGCCCGCTCAATTTTGGCTCGGCGGGCGCAGGCGCTGGTCAAAGGCGGCAAACTGCGCGCGCTCGCGGTCACCGCGCCCAAACGTGTGCCGTCCTACGCCGATCTGCCGACCATGACGGAACAGTTGCCGGGTTTTGAAGTGGTGGGCTGGTACGGCGTGATGGCGCCGCCCAAATTGCCGCAACCGCTGGTCGCCAAACTGCACGGCGAGTTGGTAAGAATCGTCAAAATGAAAGACATCGGCGACCGCATCCTCGCCGACGGCGCAGAGCCCGTGGGCAGCGAGCCGGAGCAATTCCGGCAATATCTGCTGGCTGATCTGGCGAAATGGGCGAAGCTGGATTGAGGTGTTTGAAGTCGGTAGGGTGCGCACCGCGCACGCCGTTTCTCGTCATCATCGCGGCATGGATTGAATCGTCGCTCTGCTTTGCATGGCGAATGCCGTGTGCGTTCCAGCGCTGGCACGCGTGCGCAGTGCGCACCCTACAACCGCATCGTAGGGTGCGCACCCTACAACCGCATCGTAGGGTGTGCACCGCGCACGCGGTTGACTACTCCCCGGTGTTACCGCTGAGATCACCCGGATCAACGCCCCAATCCTGCGGAACCACGCCGTTTTTTACGTAACGGTGAAACGTCGAATACGGCCATTGCGACACCTGCGTCACCAGTCCATGTTTAACCGGGTTGTAGTGCATGTAATCGACATGACGTGCGAAATCGTCATCATCGCGAATCTGATGTTCCCAAAATCGCCGTTGCCAAAAATCGCGTTCGTGCCGCTCGATGCGTGAAGCGGAGCGAGTGGTGTTGCCATTTGTCAAATGCGCGCAACCACGGCTCACCTGCGCCTTGATCATTATTGGCAGAATATACCAAACCCGCGAAATAGAAAAAGCAAGAAGAAAATTAATGTCCAGGTGCGCG
Source organism: Betaproteobacteria bacterium (assembly GCA_031427895.1). GTDB lineage: Bacteria > Pseudomonadota > Gammaproteobacteria > Burkholderiales > SG8-41 > UBA5216. Next base: position 3,347 of record JANPOH010000126.1, on the reverse strand, counting down.
CGAAGATGCGTAGCGACCAAACCTACACCACGTTGCGGCTTTTTAGTTCCTCGCGAATCAACCGCCTTAGCATGACTTCCAGGCTTGCCTGATGCAGTGAGGTTTTCAGGGTCTCGTTGATGATGGTCTGATAGCCGCGTTTGCCCGCCATCAGCTTGAATTGTTCCACCAGCGCGGCATCCAGATACAGCGTGACTCGTTTCTTGGGCAGCACCGCGCGGCCTGCGATGCGCTTGCGCGGGATGAGCGCGCCCGCGTCGATGTCCGCTTGCGTGATGGGCGTGTCGGGATCAAAGGTTGCGGCTGTAGATTTCTTTTTCATGGCGTTGTGCCTTTCGCATCGCTATCACTCGAATTTCCTGGTCAGTCTCGGCGGTGGCTATCACCACCCTATCCGTGCGCAATCCCGCGCAACACGCCCAGCGTGACAAATCGCTGTTCGTCATATTGAAAGCGACGATCCTCGAACGTCATCGCGCTTGCGCTTTCGATCACCTGCGGCGCCTCGTCGAAGTGGTAGCCATGCGTTTTCAGATTCGCGGCTTTCTACCTGGGATCGCTGGTGTAACGCTGGTGTAACGCATGAGGTAAGTATATGTATAAATATACGGACATTCAAGTAGGCGAATTTTCGTTATTGGGCTATTTTGCGCGTTGCAGCAAAACTCTCCCCACGCTGACACCATAGCGGCTATCATTGCGCCCTTCATTTTTACAGGCAGCACGCTCGTGATCCATTTTCGTAACCTTACGCTGGCGCGCGGCGCGCGCAAGCTGATTGAAGACGCCAGCCTGCAAATCCACGCAGGCATGCGCGTTGGCCTGGTGGGCGCCAACGGCAGCGGCAAGACCAGTCTGTTTGCGCTGTTGCGCAGCGAGTTGCATGCGGATTTGGGCGATTGTGATTTGCCCGCCGCGTGGCGCATCGCCACGGTGGCGCAGGAAACACCCGCGCTGGCGATGCCGGCCATCGACTACGTGCTCGACGGCGATACCGAACTGCGCGCGATCGAGCGCGAGCTGGCCGAGGCCGAGGCGCATCACGACGGCGGCAACCTGTTGGGCGAGCTGCTTGGCCGGCTGAACGCCATCGGCGGCTATGGCGCGCGCGCGCGCGCGGCGACGCTGCTGTCGGGGCTGGGTTTTGCCGATGGCGACATCGAGCGCCCGGTGTCGGAGTTCTCCGGCGGCTGGCGCATGCGCCTGAACCTCGCGCAGGCGCTGGTGAGCCGCTGCGACCTGATGCTGCTGGACGAGCCGACCAACCACTTGGACCTTGATGCGGTGGTGTGGCTCGAAAAATGGCTGGGCACGTTTCGCGGTACGCTGGTGGTGGTGTCGCACGATCGTGATTTTCTCGATGGCTGCACCACGCACATCGCGCATATCTACACGCAGCGCCTGACGCTCTACACCGGCAACTATTCCGCGTTTGAAACGCAGCGCGCGGCGACGCTGGCGGTGCAGCAGGCGTTGTTTGAAAAGCAGCAGCGGCAGGTGGCGCATCTGCACAGCTATATTTCGCGCTTTCGCGCACAGGCCACCAAGGCGCGCCAGGCGCAAAGCCGCCTGAAGGCGCTGGATCGCATGGAGCTGGTGTCCGCCGCGCACGTCGATGCGCCGTTCGATTTTGAATTCATGACGCCGGAGCGCGCGCCCGACCCGATGCTGACACTGGAAGACGTGGACGCGGGTTACGACGGCGTGCCGATCATCAGCGGCGTGAAAATGACGCTGCGCCCCGGCGCGCGCATTGGTTTGCTGGGGCCGAACGGCGCGGGCAAATCGACACTGATTAAACTGCTGTCCGGCGAAAGCGAGCCTCTCGCGGGCAGGCGCGTGGAGGCGCGCGGGCTGGCGCTAGGTTACTTCGCCCAGCATCAGTTGGAGCAACTGCGGCCCGACGAGTCGCCGCTGTGGCATCTGGCCAACCGGGAGCCGCGCACGCGCGAGCAGGAGCTGCGTAATTACCTCGGCGGTTTTGATTTTCGCGGCGGTATGGTGGAGTCGCCGGTGAAGCCTTTCTCCGGCGGTGAAAAGTCGCGCCTCGCGCTGGCGATGATGATCCGCACGCGGCCCAATCTGCTGCTGCTCGACGAGCCGACCAACCACCTCGATCTCGAAATGCGTCACGCGCTGAACGTGGCGTTGGCCGAATACGAAGGCAGTCTGGTGCTGGTGTCACATGATCGCGCGCTGCTGCGTAGCGTGTGCGATAGTTTTCTGCTGGTGGCCGACGGGGTGGTCAAAGAATTCGACGGCGACGTGGATGATTATCTTCAGTGGCTGACGGCGCGCCGTCAGGCGCAGAACGCAAAGCCCGCCGCTACGCCATCCACCAATAAGCCGTCCAGGCGCGAAGCGCGCGTGAATCCGCAAAAACAGCCGCCGCCGCGGCAGGACGCCGCCGCGAGCCGCCGCCCGCTGGAAAAAGAAGCGGCGAAACTGGATCGCGATCTGGCGAAATGGAATGCGGAAAAACGCGATCTCGATACACGCCTTGCCGACCCGGCGCTGTATCAGAACGCAGGCACGTCGGACTTGCGCGCCATGGCCGCGCGCCAAACCGAACTCGCGCAATGGATCGACGCCGCCGAACAGCGCTGGCTGGAAGTGCATGCCGTGCTGGAAAGCCTGGGTGAAGTGCGAAAGGCGTCGTAGTCGTCGCCGTACTGCAGGATGGGTGAAACCCATCACAACGGAAATTGGTGACGCGAATACACCCGGTTTGTGATGGGGCACACCCATCCGGCTGGTTACGATTTTCTCCGCGGCCCGCAACGAGCGTTCGAAATGCGTATGAATGACCAACGCACTCTGACCCCACCCGCACCCGCCACGCTCGCGTTGGCGTTGCCGGTTGCACTCATCGGACAAACCTTCACCGCCGCCGCGATGTTCGCGCCCAGCGTACTGGCGCCGGCGGCGAGCGCGGATATTGGCGTGCCGGCCACCGCCGTGGGCATGATGACCTCGCTCATTTACTTGTCGGCGGTGTTTTCCGCGCCGCAGATCGGCGCGCGCGTGCCGCAGTGGGGCGCGTTGCGCGTGACGCAGATCGGCCTGCTGCTGGCCGCGTGCGGCCTGGTGCTGGGCGCGCTGGCGCATCCGTGGTGTGCGTTGTTGGCGGCGCTGGCGATCGGCATCGGCTACGGCCCATCCACGCCGTCGGGCTCGGCGTTGCTGGTGGCGCGCACGCCGCCGCGCCTGTTTAATTTCATCATGTCGATACGCCAGACCGGCGTGCCGCTGGGCGGCGCGCTGGCGGGCTTTGCGTCAGTGGTAATCAACGACCTGAACGTTCCTGGCGTTACCGCCTTCCCACCGGAACACGATCCGCCACTGAT
>JANPOH010000125.1:0-2326 GCA_031427895.1 Betaproteobacteria bacterium | reverse complement strand
GCCCATGCGGTCAAAGGTGCGCACGCGGCCCAGCGAGCATTGGCGGATCGCCGCCCACAGCGCCACCGGTTCCACGCCGGCTTTGACGCCCATGGTCATCAGCTCGGAAATCGCCGACTGCACCGCGTAGCCCGCGCAGTTATGCACCAGTTTCGCCACTGTGCCGTCGCCGCTGTTGCCGATGTAAAAAATCTGGTCGCCGATGGCGTCCAGCACTTTGCGGTATTTTTCGAATACGGCTTTATCGCCGCCCACCAGAAGCGCCATCTTGCCGGACTTCGCGCCCTTGGGGCCGCCGGACACCGGCGCGTCGAGCATGTGGATGCCTTTCTCCTTGAACTTCGCGTGCAGCGCGCGCACTACCGTGACCGAGTTGGTTGAGAGATCAAACCACACCGTGCCCGGCTTCATGTGGGCGAGCAGGCCATCGGCGCGCAGCGCGACATCCTGCACTTCTTTGGGGCCGGGGAGTGAAGTCATGATGACTTCGTTGTGTTGCGCGATATCTTTCACTGAATCGGCCCAGGTTGCGCCGACTTCGATATGGCGCTTGGACAGGTCACGGTTCAGATCGTTGACCGTGACCTCAAATTCCGCCTTGCACAGGTTGTAAGCCATGTGCCCGCCCATGGTGCCGATGCCGATGAAGCCGATTTTCATGCTTGTCTCCGAAAAATAAGTTCAAAAGATTCACCGCAGAGACGCGGAGGCGCAGAGAACAACCGCGGAGAACATCAAAATCGTTCTTGAACTTCTCTGCGTAATCTCTGCGTCTCCGCGTCTCTGCGGTGAAGGGGTTTCTATACCGCCTCTGCTGCCGGGTAATTCAGTTCTATCGTGACCTGGCTGGGGTCTTCAAAAAACACCTGATGTATGCCCAGCGACGGAATCGTGCGTTCGCGGAACGCCACGTCATGTTTGGCCAGCCGCGCGCGCATGTCGGCGAGGTGGGTGGCGACAAACGCCATGTGATCCACCGTGCCGGTGCCGTTTAACGTCGACAGATCGCGGTCGCCGAGATATTCCTTCAAGCCCTCCGGGTTCTTCAGATCGACGCCGATGATATGCACCACGCCGTTGGTTTCTGGGTATTGCGGGCCGTTGTACATCCACAGGCCGGGGAAATTAAACGGCGGACGAAAGCCCTCGGTGAAACCCATGATGTCGGTGTAGAACCGGCGCGAGGCTTCGACGTCCAGCGTGCGAATGGAAAAATGATCGAGCTTGCCGATGGGCATAAAGGTTCCTGGGACGGGTAAAAGTGAAAAAAGTATTGCGGAATTTTAGCACTCAATCCGCGCACCAACGTTTGCGGTTGCGACAGCCCTTCAAGTGGGCTACTGTAAAAACCCGGCTGCGGTCGGCTGCCGACAACAAGGGACAACAATGGACTTACCGCGATGGCCATGACCAAAGACGGGCGTGCTTACTGGGTGCTGGTACTGTGTGCATCCGCCATCCTCATGATTACCATGGGCGTGCGCCAGTCGCTGGGGTTGTTTGTGTCGCCGCTGAACACCTCGACGGGGCTGGGTATCGTTACCGTGAGCTTCGCCCTTGCTGTCGGTCAATTCGTGTGGGGCGTAGCGCAGCCGATCTTCGGCGCGCTGCTGGATCGGGTGGGCACGGTGCGTATTATCGTGATCGGCGCGGTGATGATGGCGGTGGGCTTGGCGGCGACGCCGTTCATGTCGAGCGGTTTCGGATTGGTGCTGATGCTCGGCATACTGATGGCGGCGGGTGCGGGCGCGGGCAGTTTCTCGATACTCATCGGCTCGGCGGCGCAACGTCTGCCGGCGGAAAAACGCGCGTTTGCCTCGGGCTTTATCAATGCCGGCGGCTCGTTCGGGCAATTCGTATTTGCGCCGGTATCGCAGGCGTTGATCGCGGCGTTCGGCTGGGTAAGCGCGATGTTTACGTTGGCGGTGGCGTGTCTGGCGACCATTCCACTGGCGTTCAAATTGGGCAACAAGCCCGCAGCCGTGCCGGTGGCAGGCGCGCCAGCGGAAATCAGTTAAAGGAGCAAATCCGAGTTGCGTTCAAGGACCGGAGTTACTGGTGTCTGCACGCGGGGTTTTTCACCTGCGGTTTTCACATCGCGTTTCTGGTCACGCATCTGCCGGGTGAAGTAGGCTTGTGTGGATTGCCTGCATCGGTGTCGGCGGGTGCGCTGGCAGCTATCGGCATCGCCAATATTGCCGGCAGCTTGAGCGTAGGCTGGCTCGCGCAAAAGCATCGCATGAAGATGCTTTTGTTCTGGGTGTACGGCGCGCGCGCGGTGGCAGTCGCGGTATTTCTCGTCGCGCCTAAAACCGCAATGACGTTT
>JANPOH010000124.1:0-5412 GCA_031427895.1 Betaproteobacteria bacterium | reverse complement strand
TGGACGAAAAAGACGCGCTCGCCAAAGGCATGGAACAGAAGTCGATTGAGTTCGTGAAAAAAGGCGCCGAGGTTTATCACAAGGTATAGCGGCATTAAATACTCAACAAAAACAAGTGGCTATGGTGGTTTTGCCTGATTCCCCCGAGTGGCGCTCACACGCTGTACACGCGGCGCACGGGCGGGGCGTTAAGGTATAAGGTAGTTCCAGCCAATGATCGGGGGGGGCCATGACTATTCGTTACCGGATGATGAAAGTGGCTGTTGCGGGCATCACACTGAGCGCGCTCAGTTTGCCCGTGGCGGCGCAAAACAAAGACCCGCTCGATGTCTTCGACGCGATTAATCCCGAGGCGCTGTTCAAGGGCCTCATCCGCGAAGACGACGTGACCCTGTTGTTCAGGCATATCCGGGAATCGATGGCGGCATCGGCGCGCGGCGAAGAAGCGCGGGAATCCGAAGCCATGAATCGCCGCGCCGAGCAAATTCAACGCGAAGTGGCGGCGCGAGGCAGCGTACTGGTGGGCGTGTTGCTGTCGGCATTCGAGTCCGCCGCGAAGCAAATGGTGCGCGAAGGCTTGGGTGAATTTTCCGCCAGGCCCGCCCCGCGCCGGGGTGCGGCTGCTGCGGTTTACCCGCATTCCAGCATCGGCGACTGACCGGCACGGTGGCGTAAACACGGTGCGCTCGTCATTCGGGCAGGCGCGTCCGTGTGATAGCATGCGGCAACTTTTTGAGTCCGCATGTCTGAATCCTATCTAGTCGCGATTATCCTCGGCATCGTCGAAGGATTGACCGAGTTCCTGCCGATCTCCAGCACCGGACATCTTATTCTGGCGGGCGAGTTGCTCGGCTATCACGACGAAAAAGCGAAGGTCTTCGACATCGTCATTCAAACCGGCGCCATGCTCGCCATCGTGTGGGAATATCGCCGCCGTTTTCTCAGTGCGGCGATGGGCGCGTTCAGCGATCCCGCGGCGCAACGCTTTATTCTCAATCTCATCATCGCGTTTATGCCGGCAGCGGTACTCGGTTTGGCGTTCGGCGGGCTGATTAAAAGCCATTTGTTTTTCGCGGTACCGGTGGCGCTGGCGTTTATCATCGGCGGCATCATTATTTTGTGGGTTGAAAAACGCGGGCGCGCTCAGGGCGCGCGCGTCGATCGCGTCACCAGCGTCGACGACATGACCTGGCAGGACGCGCTTAAAGTCGGCATCGCGCAAACCTTCGCGCTGATTCCCGGTACCTCGCGTTCGGGCGCAACAATTATCGGCGGCATGTTGTTCGGCTTGTCGCGCAAAGTGGCGACGGAATTTTCTTTTTTCCTCGCGGTGCCGACGCTGATCGCCGCGGGCGCGTACAGCCTGTTCAAACATCGCGCGCTGTTGAGCGTGGCGGATATCGGATTTTTCAGTGTCGGTTTCGTTACCGCGTTTATCTCCGCGTTCATTTGTGTGCGCTGGCTGCTGCGCTACATCACCAGCCACGATTTCACCGTGTTCGCGTGGTATCGCATCGTGTTCGGGCTCATCGTGCTCGCCACCAGCTACACCGGCGTCGTGCGTTGGGCCGCGTAAAATCCATTTAAAATCATGATGTTATTGGATAGGTACCGGGCGCTGTTTCGCGTGCCCGCGATTCGCGCCACGGTGCTTGCGTCCATTCCCGGACGCCTGCCCATCGGCATTGCCGGTTTCGCCATACTGCTGCTGGTGCAAAACAAATCGGGTTCGTTCGTCACGGCGGGCATCGTGAGCGCGCTTTACGTGCTGGGGCTGGCGAGCGTCGCGCCGATGGTGGGGCGCATGATCGACCGCGCGGGGCCGCTGCCGGTGCTGCGCCTGTGCGCGCTGGTGTATCCCGTGATGCTGGCCGCCCTGGTGGCGCTGGTCAGCATCAAGGCGCACGCCTTTGCCATTGCATTGTGCGCCTACGTCGCGGGCGCCGCGCTGCCGCCGGTGACGATATGCATGCGTACGTTGTATCCGCGCGTGCTCACTGACCCCGCGCTGCTGCAAACCGCGTATTCGGTGGATTCGGTGATTGTCGAATCGGTGTTTGTCATCGGCCCGGCGCTGGCGGCAATGTTTCTGGCGCTGGGGTTTCCCGAAGGCGCGGTGTTGCTGGCCGCGGTGACTGCGGGCGTGGGCACCGTGTGGTTCGCGCGCACCCCGGTGATTCGCGATTGGGAAATTCGCCCTCGCGGCGACGGCAGCCGCCGGGGCGTATTTGCCGAGCCGGGACTGGTGGTGTTGTTGGCCGCGACGATTTGCTACTCGGTGGCGTTCGGGCTTTACGAAATCGGTGTCACGGCGTACGCCACGCGGCGCGGCATGCCCGCGATCGCCGGCATCGCGCTGGCGCTGGCCAGCGTGGGCAGCGCGCTGGGCGCGTTTGCCTATGGCACGCGGCACTGGCAGTTGTCGCTGCGTAAACAGTTTTTAGTGGCGCTCGGCTTGATGGCGGCGGGGGCTTTGCTGGTGGCGCCGGTGAACAACGTGTATCTCTACATGCTGGTGAATTTTTTCGCCGGCGTGCCCATGGCCAGCGTCATTGCCACGCAGTCGTTGCTGCTGTCGCGACTGGCGCCGCCCGGGAAATTGGCGGAAAGTTTTACCTGGGGCGGCACGTGTTTGCTGGGGGGCATCAGCGGCGGCCTCGCGCTCGGCGGCGTGCTGGCGGAAACGTTGGCGCCGGCATGGATACTGGTGTCAGCCGCGGGCGCGACGGGGATGGCCGCGCTGATCGCCATGATGATTCCGCACTCGGCCAAACTCGATGCCGCGGACACCCACTACATCCATTGATTCGCTGATCCGCTGACGTGGGCCGCTTGCCCGCGTTGCGTTTTATGCAGGTTGATACGGATAATCCATTTGTTTTGCAATGCTCGCCCGCGCCGCCGGCCCGGTTAGTTTTTCTACCACGTGCAGCCCCAGGTCTATCGAGGTGCTCACGCCGCCGCCGGTGATAACGTCACCTTCGTCGACGATGCGTTGCCGCACGACCATCGCGCAATAGGGTTCGAGTTCCTGGTATGCGCCCGGATGCGTGGTGGCGCGTTTGCCTTTGAGAAACCCCGCCGCGCCGAGCAGCAGCGAGCCGGTGCATACCGAGGTTTTCAGCGGCACGTCCCGCGCGGTGGCGATCCAATCGACGAAGGCGCTATCGTGTTGCAGCGGGCGTGTGCCGAAGCCGCCGGGGATGAACAGCAGATCGTAACCCGCGAGCGATTCGCCCACGACGCCGGCGGTGATTGTTAATCCGCGGTCATCGGTGATCCGCGGCTGCCGCGCGCAGACGTCCCACGAGAATGCTTCCATGAACTTCATCGTTTTCAGGCGCGTTACCGGGTCGTAAAAGCCGATGAAGTCGAGCGAGGTCATGTTGTCAAACACGATCAGGGCGGCTTTCATGGCGTCGGCTCCAGCGGCGTCAACCCTGCACCCACGGCAAACCCGCCGCGCGCCAGCCGCCGAGTTTGTTGCGTTGACCGTTGGCGTCGCGGTCGCCTTCAAAACCTTCGAGTACGTTGTAGCAGTTGGCATAACCGGCCTGCGTGGCGTAGCCCGCGGCGTTGTGCGAGCGCCCGCCGCTGCGGCACAGGAACAGCACCATTGCATCCTTCGGCACTTTCTGTTCGAGCGTTTCAATGAACGCCTCGTTCGGGCGATTGCCCGGATAACTCATGATCTCCACTTCCACCGCGCCCGGCACGCGCCCGACCCAATCCCATTCCGCGCGCGTGCGCACATCAACCAGTTTCGCCGGCGCATGGTGTTGCATCACGTCGTAGGCTTCTTGTGGCGTGAGTGCGCCCGCATAAGGCAGCCCCAATTGTTTGCCACGCTGCTTGGCTGTGTTGATGATGTCGTCGATATTCATAGGAGTGGGTAGGGTTAAAATGGGTGAGTGTACCTGATGCCGTCGGTCGTGCCTTGAGGAGTCATGGTGTGTGTATGGATTTAATTTACATAACCATCTGTTTTTGTTGATGTTTTTTATTAAGGCTGACAGGGAGGGGGGGGTGATTTTTCTCCGTCGGTAGTGACTATCTGTTAAAGCGCGCCATAATGGCGCACAAGGATTGCGTAGCGCACCATAATGACGCGCGCCATCGGCGGATTCCGCAGCAAATGTCCTTGTGGCACAATGCCAACCCCGCGCATCAGCTTGGCATGCTTCATGCTGATACAGGTTCCGCACTGTTCTATTCATTTATACCCGTCAGGAGAGGATCAAAATGGCTAACGCCGCTGATGTATTGAAGTCGAATAAAGACAACGAGGTCAAGTTCGAGGACCTGCGTTTTACGGATACCCGCGGCAAGGAACAGCACGTTTCCGTGCCGAGCAAAATGTTCGGCGCCGATAAATTCACCGATGGCCACGCCTTTGACGGCTCGTCGATCGCGGGATGGAAAGGTATTCAGGCCTCGGACATGCTGTTGATGCCGGATCCCGATTCAGTACGCATGGACCCGTTTACCGATGAGCCCACGCTGAACATTACCTGCGACGTGGTGGAGCCGACCGACGGCAAAGGTTACGACCGCGATCCGCGCTCACTGGCCAAACGCGGTGAAGCGTATTTGAAATCCAGCGGCTTGGGCGACACCGCCTACTTTGGTCCGGAGCCGGAGTTTTTCATATTTGATTCGGTGACGTTGGGCGTGGATATGTCCGGCTCGCACGTGAAAATCGAATCCAGCGAAGCGCCCTGGTCATCGGGCAAGGAATACGAAGGCGGCAACATGGGCCATCGTCCTCCGGTCAAGGGCGGTTATTTCCCCGTGCCGCCGGTGGATTCGCTGCAAGACATCCGCTCGGCGATGTGCCTGGCGCTGGAAGAGCAAGGCGTGCCGGTGGAAGTGCATCATCACGAAGTGGCCGCGCCGGGCCAGTGCGAAATCGGCACCCTGTTCAGCAGCCTGGTGAAGCGCGCCGACTGGCTGCAAATCATGAAGTACACGATACACAACGTGGCCCACTCTTACGGCAAGACGGCAACCTTCATGCCCAAGCCCGTGGTCGGCGACAACGGTTCCGGCATGCATGTGCATCAATCGATCTGGAAAGACGGCAAAAATTTGTTTAGCGGCAACGGCTACTCTGGCTTGTCCGAATTCGCGCTGTTCTACATCGGCGGCATCATCAAACACGCCAAGGCGCTGAACGCAATTACCAACCCCGGCACCAACTCCTACAAGCGGCTGGTTCCCGGCTTTGAAGCGCCGATCAACCTCGCGTATTCCGCGCGCAATCGTTCGGCGGCGATTCGTATTCCGTTTGTGCAGAGCCCGAAAGCGCGCCGCATTGAAGTGCGCTTCCCCGATCCGACGGCGAACCCGTATCTGGCGTTCACCGCGATGATGATGGCGGGCCTTGATGGTGTGCAGAACAAGATTCATCCC
>JANPOH010000123.1:0-14779 GCA_031427895.1 Betaproteobacteria bacterium | reverse complement strand
CGCGCGCGCCGGTGGGTAACTTCGCGGTGGTCATTGCATCCGATGCGTTTTCAAGCGGTATTTTCGAAGGGTTTAACAGCAAGGCCAAAGTGACCATCAGAAAAACCTGAAACTTTCGGGCATTCAAAAGCGCGAAAACTTTCAATGAATCAAGTACTTAAGAAGTTGCGCGAGCCAAAACTCACCCACAGTTTCTGCTGAGGAAGCGAAATTCCTATACCCGCAACTTTTCAAGGAAGCCCCCATGGATTTCGCTCTCAACGAAACACAAAGCCACTGGCGAAAAGAAGCGCGCCATTTCGCCAAAGAGGTGCTGCTGCCCGCATCGCTCAAGCGCGATCAGATCGAAGGCGGCCGCGAGCCGTGGGATTGGGAAATCATCAAGGCGGGTTCCAAACTGGGCTTTCGCACCTTTACCGTGCCCAAAGATCTGGGCGGCATCGGCGCCGATTTTGTCACGCAGGCGATTGTGATGGCCGAGCTTGCCAAAGGCGACAGCGCGATGTCGAAGGCCTTCAGCCAGAACTGGAAATGGAGCCACCTGATCGCGGAGTTTTGCACCAAAGATCAGAAAGATCGCTTTTTGAAACCGTTTCTCGCCGACGATACTTATGTCATCGGCTCGGCCAGCACGGAGCCGAACTCGGGCTCGGACAATCGCTACCCGCCGGACGATGTGAAGTCGGGCTTTCGCGTGAAGGCCGAACGCCAGGGTGATGACTGGATACTCAACGGCGAAAAAACCTTCATCGCCAACGGCTCGGTGGGCAAATTGTTTTTCGTCAACACGCGCTCGGACTCCAGCGTGCTGTCGCGCGAGGGCACCACGGTATTCATGGTGCCGCTGGGCACGCCGGGCTTTCGCATCGGCAAGGTGTTTAACAAGGCGGGCTGGCGCTTTTATCAAAACGCCGAGCTGATATTTGAAAACGCGCGCGTGCCGCACGCCAATCTGGTGGGCGAGCCGCACAAAGGGCAAAAGGTTCGCAGCGGCGTGGCCGCCGAGTTCAGTGACTTTGAACTCGCCGCCAACGCGCTGGGTATTTGCGATGCGGCGGTCGAATACGCGATGACCTTCGCCAAAAAAGAAAAACGCGCGGGCAAGGCGCTGTGGGATCACCAACTGGTGCAACTGAACATCCATGAAATGCACATGCTCACCGAAACACTGCGCTCGTATGTGATGCGAACCGCGTGGGAAATGGACGCCAAGGACACCAAGGTTCACGCTAGCTTAAGCCCGGTGCTGGTGATGGCCTATGCCGCCGATGTATTGCAGCGAGTCACCAAGCTGAATCTGGAGGTGCATGGCTCCCGTGGTGCTCCGAGTGGCATGATGGATGCAATGACGCAAAAGCTGGTGCGCGACGGGATCATCTGGACCCATCTCGCGGGCGACAACACGCAGCGGCTAAAAGCAGTACGGCGAATGCAGTAGGCGCATTAAATAATTGTTTTAAAACAAATAGTTACATTACATTCAGCGAAACCATGAGCGGCGCATTCAAGGTGTTCGGCAGCAACGCATTGCGTACCGTATTGCTCGATTGCCTGCCCGCGTTTGATCGCGCGAACGGCGTCACGACCACCGTGGCGTTCGGCGCCACCACGCATACCCTCGAAGCGGTGCGCGGCGGCGCGGCGGCCGATCTCATCATCGCCACCGCCGACGCGATTGACACGCTTACGCGCGAAGGCAAAATCATCAGCGGCACCTGCACCCCTCTCGCCCTGGCGGGCGTCGGCGCCTGCGTGCTTGCCGGCGCGCCGCGCCCGGACATCAGCACCGTTGATGCGCTCAAGCGCACGCTGCTCAACGCAAAGTCGGTGTCGTATTCCAAAGCCGGGCAAAGCGGCATGCACATGGCGAAAGTCATCGCCCAACTCGGCATTGCCGACATCGTTAACGCCAAGGCTAAAATCAATGCCAGCGGTCTGGTGGGCGAGGTCGTGCTGCGCGGCGAGGTTGAACTCGGGTTTCAGCAGATCAGCGAGTTGCTCGCGGTGAAAGGCGTGGATGTGATCGGGCCGCTGCCCGATGCGGTGCAGCTCAACAGTTTGTTCGCCGCGGGCATCGGCGCACAATCCGTAATGGTGAAACAGGCGCAAGCGCTGATCCACGCGCTACGCACGGCGCATGCCGCCAGCGTCATGCGCGAAGCCGGGCTCGCACCGGTTTAAGCAGCGGCGGCTTGCCGCGTTACGTCACGGGCGCTGCTACAAGCCGCGCAAGCATTTGACGCCGATTCCCGCCAACCGTATTTTCACGGGCGGTTACGCCGCCGGATCAATCAGCGTTGCATCCTCGTCGCTGGGCCGCTTGTCGCTACGCACGCGGTGCGCGACGATCATGTCATCCGGCGGCGGTGTTAACAGTGATTCCAGCGCCTGCGCCGCATCGATTTGGGTATCCAGCCAAAATGCTTCGTCCTTCGGTTCGATAATCACCGGCATGCGGTCATGCACGGCCGCCATCGCCGCGTTGGCCTCGCCCACGATAATGGTGCAGGATTCGATCACCTCGTCGCCGCGATGCCAGCGATCCCATAGCCCGGCGAAACTGACGATGCCGCGATCCGGGCGGTGCAGCCACCATTTTATTTTCTCTTGCGGCGTGGCCTGCCACTCAAACCAGCCCAGCGCCGGAATCAAACAGCGGCGGCGGCGAAACGGCACGCGATAACTCGCCGCGCTCGACACTTTGTCGGTACGCGCATTGAAGGTGCTGAACTTGATGCGCGACTCCTTTGACCAGTGCGGCAACAGCCACCATTGCAGCATCGCCAATTCGGCGTCGCCGGCCGTGCCATCCGTGCCATGGCGAATCACCGGCACATAGGCGCGCGGATTGCCCTGCTGCGGCGTGACGTTATAGCGCTCCGGGAATGGATTGTTTTCACCGCGACCGAGATGGTAGTGGCGCTCGATGGCGGCTTGACTGGGGCTTACGTAGCGACCGCACATGACGCCTGCGGCGCTACGACTGCAAAAACCCCGCTCCCGTGGCCGGCATCAGAAACGCTTTCGACATTTCCTTCACGGTGTTAATGCCGAGCATTGCCATGTCGCGATCGATTTCGTCGATCAGCAGTTTGATGGCGTGTTCAACGCCCGGCTGGCCGGCGACGGCGGCGGCGCACAGGAACGGCCGGCCGATGAAGCAGAAATCCGCGCCGAGAGCGAGCGCTTTCAATACATCGGTGCCGCGCCGACAGCCGCTGTCCATGATGAGCTTCATATCGCCTGCGGCCTCGCGCAGACCCGGCAGCACGCGCAGCGGTGACACGGTGCCGTCGAGTTGGCGGCCGCCGTGGTTGGACACCATGATGCCGTCGACACCGTGGTCGCGCGCCATACGCACCACGTCCTTGTCCAGCACGCCTTTCAGCAGCAGATTGCCTTTCCAGATTTTACGCATGTGCGCGACGTGCTTCCACGTCAGCCGGTCGCGCCGCCCGTAGCCGCGCAAGGCGGTGCCGGAGATCAGCGGCACGCGCGGGCCCATGTTTTCAACGTGCGGCATGCCGTCCTTGATGAGGGTTTTGAGGAACATGCCGAACAGCCATTGCGGGCGCAGCAGGCAATCCCACACGAGCTGCGGCGTCGGGCGCAGCGGGTTGTTGTAACCGGCGCGCACGTTGTTCTCGCGGTTGGCGGCGACCTGCACATCGACAGTGACGGCGATGGTTTCAAAGCCGGCCTTGGCGCAACGCTCGAAGGTTTCGCTGATGCGATCCTCGTCGCCCGGCAGATAGGCCTGAAACATCGCGGTCTTGCCTGCCGCTTTCACGTCCTCCATTTTCATCAGCGACGCGCCGCTCATCATCATCGGAATGTTCGCGCCCGCCGCCGCGCGCGCGAGCGCCAGATCGCCCTGATAGGTCGCGATCGAGGTGCCGCCCATCGGCGCAAAACCAAACGGTGCGCTGTAGGTGTGGCCGAAGAGCTCGGTTTTCATGTGGCGCTGCGTGGTGTCCACCAGGGGCTTGGGCACGAAGCCGATTTCCTCGAACACGTCGCGGTTGCCGCGCAGCGATTGATTATTTTCCACGCCGCCGGTGACGTAACCGTAGATCGGCCGCGGCAAGACCTTGCGCGCCTGATCAATAAAATCCTGCAACGACAAATAGTCGCGCATGCCGCGCGGCAGCGAGCGTTTATCGACGAACGACAGGCCGCCTGCGGTGTCAGGTTTGGGCGTAAGCGTGTCGGCGGTGGTTGCGGTGGTTGCGGTGGTTGCGGTGGAATTCATGGTGTCATTCCTGTCTCGGTGTCAGCAAAGAGGAGCCGTTCGCACGCGCCCCTCACCTTAATCCTCGCCCCGCAAGCGAGACGAGGGGATTACTTTTTGGATGGTTGCTCGATCGGGTTTTACGTTACCCGGCTTGTAGCGCCACTATAACTGCAAGCCTGTCCCAAGGAATCACGACGCACGTTAACGCGCGCGAGGCCGGGTAACCTGGCGGCCAGCCGCCGCCAGATCCAGATCGCCAGATGCTCCAGACTGGGTGACTCCAAGTCTTTGATTTCATTTAATAATGTGTGATCGAGTTGTTTGCGTAGCGCGAGACAAATGCGCTCCACCTTGGCCAGATCGGTAACGAACCCATGCGGCGCGCGCGGCGTGCCGCGCAGCGTGACCTGACACTGAAACGAGTGCCCATGCACGCCGCTGTATTTGTGGGCGCGCGGCGTGGTGGCAAAACGATGCGCGGCGTCAAAGCCGAAGGCATAGGAAATTTCAACCTCCGGCTTCGCGGTGGCGCGAACGTTTTTGGGTGCGGGGCGTTTGCCGGCGGTCATTACGGTATACCAATCAATTTGTGGGTTTGCAGCGACAAGCGCCAGCGCGGCTGCGCCTTGCAGTACGCAACCGCAAGCCGCGTGTTATGCGCGCGGCGCGGGCCGTCCATCGGTTGCAGAAAAAAATGTTTGAAGCGCAGTTTCTCATAGCGATCGGGTTCCGCGCCGGTTTGCGGAAAAACGAGTTTTAATTCGTCCCCGCGCATCAGTGCGAGCGGCGCGCGCGCCTTGGGGCTGACGCAAATCCAGTCGATGCCCGGCGGCGGCATGAGCGTGCCGTTGGTCTCGATGGCGATGCGAAAACCCTTCGCGTGCAGCGCGGCGATCAGCGGTTGGTCCAATTGCAGCAGCGGTTCGCCGCCGGTGCAAACGACAAAGCGCGAGCTTTTTTCGCGACCGGGCCATTGCTTGACTACCGCATTCGCCAATGCCGTAGCGGTGCGGAATTTACCGCCGCCGGGGCCATCCACGCCCACGAACTGGGTGTCGCAAAAACGGCACGTCGCGCTGGCGCGATCTTTCTCGCGGCCCGACCACAGGTTGCAGCCGGCAAAGCGCAAAAACACCGCGGGCACGCCCACGTTCGCGCCCTCGCCTTGCAGCGTGTAGAAAATTTCTTTGACGGAATACATGAAGGTTGGGCAGATGGCGTTAGCGCGTCGCCGGACGTTTTTTGGCCGGGCGTGCAGTGGTGCGCGGCATATTTTTCAGTCGTTGCGCCAATTCGCAGAGTTCTTCGAGCGCCTGGAGCCGTTGGCGTATGGTCATCCTTAACGCCGCGCGCAATTGCACGCCGCGGCCGCCTTCCCAGGTTGCGTTACTCCAGCTTTGATCCGCTGACTTACTGGCCACGGCGCTTACCCTTGGCAAGCGTTCGCAGATGCTCGATATCATCCAAATCCTTGGGCCGATTGGCGAGTTTTTTCATCTTGATCAATGTGGGAATGGACACAAAGCGAACCGTCACGCCGGGTGTCAGCGTGCCGCGAATCGCCGATTTGTATTCGCGATCAAAATCAAACGGCTCTGTAACGAAAACATTCACGGGCATTTGATGGTTTCGGCCATGGTGAAAATTCAAAACCTGCATGCGCTTGTTCTTGATCCAATCCTTGCGCTGCCTGGCATCCGCAAACTGATCTCCCGTCACGGGCACGGATGGCCGATAACCGAGGCGCGCCATGGCCTCGAACGCAGCCAGAATATTCTCCCGGTCAAGCTGAATCACCAGATCGATATCATAGGTGAGCCGCAAATATCCATGCGCGTTAACCGCCAGCCCCCCCGCTACCAGGTAGCGCACATCGGCCTCATTTAGCGCTTTGCAAATTGCGTCGAATATCGCGAGCTTCATGCTTTCCACGAATCCCGCAACGTCACCGCGCGATTGAATATCGGCGCGCCGGGTTTGGTGTCGCGCATATCGGCGACAAAATAGCCGTGACGCTCGAACTGAAAGCGATCCTCCGGCTTGGCGTCTTTTAATGCCGGTTCGAGTTGCGCGGTGATAATTTTTTTTGCAGCGGGATTCATATCCAGCAGAAAATCCCGCTCGCCCGCACCCGGATGCGGCGTTTTGAACAGCCGGTCGTAAAGCCGCACTTCGGTGGCCATCGCGTGCCGCGCGCTGACCCAGTGAATATTGCCTTTAACCTTGACCGTGTCCGCGCCCGCCGTGCCCGATTTGGTGTTGGGAATGTACTCGCAATGCACCGCAGTGATGCGGCCCTGTGCATCCTTGTCGCAGCCGCCGCATTTGACCACGTAGCCATAACGCAGGCGCACGCTGTTGCCGGGAAACAAGCGGAAAAAACCTTTCGGCGGCGCTTCCGCGAAATCTTCGCGTTCAATCCACAGTTCGCGGGTGAACGGCACCGTGCGCTTGCCCGACTCCGGCTTTTGCGGGTGGTTGGGGGCAAAGCAGTCTTCCTGCTCGCCTTCGGGGTAGTTATCGATAATAAGTCTGATCGGATCGAGCACGGCGATACGGCGCTCGGCGACGTCGTTCAGATGCTCGCGCATGCAATCTTCAAGCACGCCGTAGTCGATCCACGAATCGGCTTTGGACACGCCGATGCGCTCGGCGAACGCACGGAAACCCTCGGCGGTGTAGCCGCGCCGTCGCGCGCCGGCCAGCGTGGGCAGGCGCGGATCGTCCCAGCCTTCGACGTGTTTTTCATTGACGAGTTGTATCAGCTTGCGCTTGGACAGCACCACGTAGGTAAGATTCAGCCGCGCGAACTCGATCTGCCGCGGCAGCGGTTGCACAAGCAGGCCGCCTTCGGCAAGCCGCAGCAACAGCCAATCGTAAAACGGCCGCTGATCTTCAAATTCCAGCGTGCAGATCGAGTGCGAGATGCGCTCCAGCGCGTCCTCGATCGGGTGCGCGTAGGCGTACATCGGATAGACGCACCAGGTGTCGCCGGTGCGGTGATGCGTGGCTTTGCGGATGCGGTAAATCGCCGGGTCGCGCAGATTGATATTGGGCGAGGCCATGTCGATTTTCGCGCGCAGCACCATGCTGCCGTCCGCGTATTTGCCTTCGCGCATATCGCCAAAGCGTTGCAGCGACTCAGCCGCGGGGCGCTCGCGCCACGGGCTGGGCGTGCCCGGCTCGGTCAGCGTGCCGCGATTCTTGCGCATGTCGTCGGTCGATTGCTCATCGACATAGGCATGACCGGCGGTGATTAAATAGGTCGCCGCCTCGTACATAAAGGCAAAGTAGTCGCTGGCGAAGAAAATGTTTTCGCGCCAGTCAAAACCCAGCCACTGCACGGCCTGGATGATCGAATCGACGTATTCCTGTTCCTCCTTTTCCGGGTTGGTATCATCGAAGCGCATGTGGCACGCGCCGTCGTAGGCTTGCGCGAGGCCAAAATTCAGGCAGATCGATTTGGCGTGGCCGATATGCAGATAGCCGTTCGGCTCCGGCGGAAAGCGCGTGCGGATTTTGGCTTTATCGGCGGGTGCGTTCTGGTGCGACTTCGCCGGGCCGGGCTTGCCGCCCCAGCCGCGCTGGGCAAATTTACCGCTCGCCAGATCGCCATCAATGATGGTGCGGAGGAAATTGCCGGCCGGTGTGACCGGGGCTACGGTGGCAGAGGGCTTGTTCTTTTCGCTCATGGTGGGCGCATTTTACCGTGCCCCACCTGTGCGAGGGGTACCGGGCCGCGTCAGCGCTTGATGCGTGCCGCGAGGTAATGCGTCGGCAGTGGGCGCTCGACGGCGCGTTTGCCGGTGCGTGTCAGGCGATATGCCTTCGCGCGCGGGCGGCTTGCCACCGCGCGCAGCAGTTTGCCATCGACGTAATGCAGCGCCGCGCCGTCATCCGCCGCGACCCCCTCGAGGATTTTGCCGCCTGCAATCATTTTTCGATAAGTGGGGCGGCGAAGCGGCTCGCTGTCGTAGTGCGGGCAGTTGCTGCCGGGCAGAAAGCCGAGGCAATCGAGCGCGGTCAGCGGCCCCGCGATGGAATCGGTAACGCCCTGCTCGAACCAGCAGATCGACCCTGCGCTCGCGCCGCCCAACACGATGCCGCGTTCGCAGGCTTGTCGCAGATAAACATCAAGCTGCCACTCGCGCCACACCGCCAGCATGCTGCGCGTGTTGCCGCCGCCGACATAGATCGCGTCGTGTTCCATCACGAACGATTCGAGATCACGCGGTGTGCGAGCGAACAGCGGCAAGTGCGTGGGGGTGCAGTTGAATTGACTGAAACCCGCGTAAAAACGCAGCCGGCCCGCATCGGCATCGCCGTGCGCCGCACCGATAAAACACACGCGCGGTTTTTTTCGCTTGGCGAGCGTCAGAAAGTATTCGACCAGCAGCAAATTGTCGAGTGCTTCCGGTATCGCGGCGCCGCCGATAGCGAGAATCTGCATCATCGGCTTAACTATTTGTTTATAAACACTATCTATTATTGACCGGCGACTGCGGGTCGATCAAAAACGCAACCATGTGGGTAATTTGTTCCGGCGTCAGATGCCCGGTGGCGCCGAGGCGCGGCATGTTCGAGCACGGAAAATACGCCCAGGCATTGTAGATTTTTTCGTAGGTGTATTTGGCGATGGCTTCCGAGTTGCCGCGCTGCGTGCCGTAGCCGGTGAGGCTCGGCCCCACGTTGCCGACGTTGATTTCGCCGGGCGCGAGCGCGTGGCAGTTCTGGCACATGCCGCCGTTTTCAGGGCGCGCTTCGAGTTTGCCGAACTGGATGCGGTCTCCCGCGCCGTCGTGCGCGAGCGCGTTGCCGCGCTTCCAGTCGCCCACGAGTTTGCCGGAGGCCGGATACTGGATAGAGGCTCGCGCCAGCTTGACGATTTCGGCGGATTCTTCCTGCGTGAGTTTCTGCTCGCCGATCTTGCTGCATATTTGCTGCGAGCGGTCTTGCGCCAGGCGCTTGAGGTGTGCCGGCGACGGAGCGGTGAAATCCTCGCTCAGCATTTTGTCGACCGCCTGTTGCGTCACCGCCGCGTCGGGGAAGGTGGCGCAGCCCACGGCGATCAATGCCGTGATGCCGGGAAGAATCCATTTCAATTTATTCATGTTCATGCCCGCCCCTGCTAACGCTTGAATCCGGGTACATTGATCACGGCGCCGTTGCCCTGATAGTGCAGATAGGTGGTGAGCGCCATCGAGGTGTCGGATTCATACTTCAGTT
Source organism: Betaproteobacteria bacterium (assembly GCA_031427895.1). Taxonomy (GTDB): domain Bacteria; phylum Pseudomonadota; class Gammaproteobacteria; order Burkholderiales; family SG8-41; genus UBA5216. Next base: position 5,319 of record JANPOH010000123.1, on the reverse strand, counting down.
CAGGCAAACGCATCTGCCAGAAACAATCGTACAGCCGCCACTGCATGGTACGCACCACGAAGTGCGCGCCGCGATAGGCGGGCCAGCTCGAGACGACTTCCTGAATCTGTTTTTTGTCGGTCATGTTGACCAAATCTTGCAGACGGATGCGTTTATTGGATTCGCCATGGCATTGGATGCAGGCGAAATCGGTTTGCCCGCTGCGCCGGTGGAACAGTTGTTCGCCCGCCTTGTACATCTCGCGCATTTTCGGATGATCGAGCGTGACGTTCATTTTCATGCCGTTCGAGCGCGAGGTGATGTAGAGCGCGAGCGCTTCAATGTCGGAGCCGTTGCTGCCGGCGGGGCTGATCGCGCGCTTTACTAAATCCTCGCGCTTGAAACCTTGCAGTTCCGTCATGCAGGTGAGCAAACGCGATTCGAGATCCTGCACGCGACCGGTATCGGCAAAATAGCGCGGCAGTTTAACCGACGCGCCTTCGAGCTTGCCCGCGCCCAAACCGAAGTCACACTGCTCAAGCGTAGCGTTTTTCGGGCCGCGCTTGTCGTGGAAAACTTTTTTACCCTGATCGAGCCACAACTCGCCGGGGTTGTCCTCCATCAGCATCTTCCGACCGACCGCCAGCGGATCGGCGGCGAGTGCACCGCCCGCGGCGAAGGAAAATGCCAGCGCGGCCAGCGTAATCATCGCGGCAACAACGTTTACCATGCTGGAACTCCTTGCTGAGTTACGCGGCTGTCACTGCAATTTCGTCGGTGCGCTTGTCGCCGGTGTTATCGGTCCAGGTGACCGCGATTTTATCCCCCGCCTTGGCGCCCTTGACGCGCAGCCCAAGGAACGGATTGCGCGAGATCGCCTGGCTCCACTGGCTGTCCATCACGGTTTTGCCGTTGTGCGTGACCACCACGCTCTGGATAAAATGCAGCGGCACGAGCTTGCCGGAGGCGTCGCGGCGCTGCCCGGTTTCCATCGGGTGGGCGATCAATATGCGTACGTCCGCGGTATCGCCTTGCAGCGTAGCGCGCAGTTTCATGGGTTCAGCCATAGGGTGTCCTTTGGGTGTCCGATTCCTGGATTGCGTAGCCGTTAGCCGCAGCCGCCGATGGTGATTTTGACTTCCTTCACCGCCGTGTAGAACTTGCCGTCCGCCTTCACCACCACGCGCACGTTGGAAGTTTGGCCCATTTTCAGGCGCGTGGAGACATAAGCGTCGCCCGTGGCAATATCAAACGTGGCCGCGAGCGGGAACGGGTTTTTTTCCGCCAGTATCGAAATGCTCTGGGTGTTGGGTATTTTGCTCGCCACCGCGATCGGCACCACCGCGCCGTTTTCGGCGATATCGGGGGCGGTGATCGCGATGTCGCGGCTTTCGATCATATTGGCGGCGCCCAAGCTCTTGAGCGCCTCATCGACCGCTTTGGATTCAAAGCCGCTCTTGTTCCACGGCGCGGCCAGCGCGGCGCCGGCACGCATCAGCCCGGCGGCGGACAGGGCCGCCAACGCGCCCAGCGTACCCACGCTGCCGGTGAATTTCAGGAAGGTTCTGCGTATCGCGCGCATATTGACTGCTCCGTATCTCGTCTGATACTGATAACGCATTGAATGCTAACAAGAATACATGGCGGAATGGACAAAGAACAAAGAACAAGGAACAACAGACAATGCACAATGCACAAAGGGTTAGCTGATTGCTTAGCTAACCCCTTGATTTAATACTGGTAGGCGGTGCGAGATTCGAACTCGCGACCAACGGATTAAAAGTCCGCTGCTCTACCGGCTGAGCTAACCGCCCTCAAAAAGGGGCGAATTTTACCGCCCGCGGGCGGATGGGTCAATCAAAGAGACGGCGTAAACGCCGGATTGTCTGAATATTGCGTCGATTCTCTCGCGCTACGCTTCGCGCATCATGCGCCAGTACTGGATTTTCATGGTCACTATCGCGCCGGCGACGATGGCGATGAAGGTCAGCATGGAGCCTATCGCCAATGTGGACATGCCGGTAATCGCCTGTCCCACGGTGCAGCCCATGGCCAGAACGCCGCCGATGCCCATCAGTACGCCGCCTGCGGCATGGTTGACGAAATCGCCAAACGACGCAAACCACTCGATACGGAAATTTTTGCTGATGACCGCATAGAGGAACGAACCTGCGATCACGCCGGCGAGCGCCGCCACGCCAAAGTTGATGAGCGGCAGTTTTGCCGGGTTGAGCAGATAGCGCACGGTGTCGCCCATGGGGCTGACGAAGGTGAACGACTGCACCTGCACGCGGCTGGGAATATCGGTGGCCATGTCGGCGTAGTCCTTCCACGATTGGCCCAGCGGGCCGCCGGTGAGGTACCAGCCCGCGACCACGGCCAGCCCGACCACCGCGCCGCTGAGGATATTGTCGAAGCTCGCGCGAAAATCTTTCGACTTGAGTGCAAACACCAGCATGCCCGCCGCGAACATCAGCGCCACGGCGAGATTGTTGGTTTTTGACGGCGCCTGTCCGAGCAGTCCGGAAATCACGTCGCCGGCCTGCTGCGTTGCAATGCCGTGCTGCGCGAGGTTGATGGTGGCCGGTTGCAGCCACGGCAGAAACGCTTTTTCAAACAGCGGGGACCACAGCATCAGATACGCCGCAATCATGCCGGTCGACAGCACCACCAGTGATTTCAAATTGCCGCTGCCCACGCGCACCAGCGTCTTGTTGCCGCAGCCGCTGGCCAGCACCATGCCGATGCCGAACATCAACCCGCCGACGAGATAACGCGGCCACGCAAAATTCGCGCTGCGATACGGCGGAAACGTTTCAGCGGACAGGTTAAGCACGCCCGTCGTCTCCAGCGCAATCACACCAAGCAACGCCACCGCCATCGAAAAAACCCACGCGCGCATGCGCCCGGTGTCGCCGATATTCACCCAATCGGACACCGCCCCCATGGTGCAGAAGTGGGTTTTATTGACGACCGCGCCCATGACCACGGCAATGACAAATACCGCGCCGAGCACTTGATGATGAACGGTGAATTCCATGCTCGGCATATTATCGTAAGTATTTGTTTTTGTTAATTCTTTTTTGCCTGTGCTGCATAGCGGGTGGGATCGCTCACGCCGGATTGCTCAAATCCGGCACGGCGCAAGCGGCAGGCATCGCACTGGCCGCAGGCGAGGCCGTCGTCCGTCGCCTGATAACACGACACGGTCAGCGCGTAATCCACGCCGAGCGCAATGCCCTTGCGAATGATGTCCGCTTTGGTCAGCGCAATGATGGGCGTATGTATCGTAAGCCGTTGTCCTTCCACCGCGGCTTTGGTCGCAAGATTCGCCATCGCTTCGTAGGCCTTGACGAAATCAGGACGGCAATCGGGGTAGCCTGAATAATCCACCGCATTGGCGCCGAAAAAAATATCGTTGGTGCCGGTGACTTCGGCATTCGCCAGCGCGAATGACAGCAAGATAGTGTTGCGCGCGGGCACGTAGGTCACTGGAATGCCCTCCGCCACGCCGCCGGTGGGCACGGCAATGTTTGCGTCGGTCAGCGCCGAGCCGCCGAACCCCGCCAGATCAATTTTCACCACGCGGTGCGACAAAGCACCCAGCGCGGCGGCCACGCGCGCCGCCGCCGTCAGCTCGGCGCGATGACGCTGGCCGTAATCCATCGACAGGCAGTGGCAGGCGTAACCCTGCGCGTGCGCCATGGCGAGCACGGTGGCGGAATCGAGTCCGCCCGACAGCAGGACGACAGCGGTTTTCATGCGGTGTTCGCGCGGGCGCACCGGCGCGCGGCAAAAACAGGGATTGTACTACCGGCGACGACAGCGCTACCGCAGCGTCGTCATGCGGCGCCGGGCTTTATCCGCCGCCTCGCTGGCGGGGTAACGCGCCACCAGCGTATCCATGGTCTTGCGCGCGGCGGCGTTATCGCCCAGCTCGGCTTGCGAGCTGGCGATGTTGAGCAGCGCATCCGGCGCGGAGGCGCTGTCGGGGTACGTGGCAATCAGCCGCTGTTGGCTTGCCATGGCGTTTTTGTAATCGCGCAGATTGAAATAGGAGTCGCCGATCCAGTATTGCGCGCGATGCGCCAGCGGGCTGCGCGGATACTGGCCAAGAAACGACTGGAACGACGCGATCGCGCCCTGATAATTGCTGTTGCGCCGCTGCTGCTGCGCCGCTTCGTAGACGCGCGCTTCGTCGGCGGAAGCGCCCGCCACGGACGGCGTGGGCGCGGATGCAGGGGGCGCCTCAACGCCCGGCGCGGGCGCGGTAGCGCCGCCGCCCCCTTCGATACGGCGCATGCGCGTGTCGAGATCGACATACATATCGCGCTGGCGCCTGGCGTTGTTTTCGACGCCGTTGTTCACGACTTCGATTTGTCCGCGCAGGCTCTGGATTTCACGCTTGAGCGCTTCGATCTGGTTGACCAGTTCCAGCACCGGTTGATTACGCAGCGATTCTTCGATCTTGCCAATGCGCCCGGCGATGCTGTCGCTCTGCGATTTGAGATCATCGACACGCCGGGTCTGCTCGGCGATCTGCTTGCGCGCCACGTCATCGTCGAACATGCCCGCGTACGCCGGAGCAAGCGCCAACACCGCGAAGCATAGCGCGGACGCCGCTTGAATGAACGTCCCGCGAAAGCGACCGCGCCTCACGTCTCACGCCTCACGATGTTTGCTTTTCGCACGCTACTCGCCCTGATAAACGATATCCGCGCGCCGGTTCTCGGCGAACGCGGCTTCGGTGGCGCCTTGCCCGCGCGGTTTTTCTTCGCCGAAGCTGACGGTTTCGACGCGCGGGGCTTCCGCGCCCAGCACCGTCATCATCTGTTTCACCGCGTCGGCGCGGCGCTGGCCCAGCGCGAGGTTGTATTCGCGGCTGCCGCGCTCGTCGGAATTGCCCTGAATAATCATTTTCGCGTTTTTGTTTTGCGTGAGATAGCGCGCATGCGCGGCGACCATGGGGCGGTATTCTTCTTTCACCAGATTGCTGTCGTAATCAAAAAAGACCGTCCGCTTGGAGAGAATGCTGTTCGGGTTTTTCAGATCGGCATCAAGGGCGGTGCCGCTTGGCGCGGAAGGCGGTGCTGCCGCCACCACGGGCGGTCTGTCCACCACCTGCGACGGCGGCTTGGCTGTGCCGAGCGTGCGGTCTTCAACCGCCGCACCCTTCTGTTCAGTGGTGGGCGTGCTGCTGCACGCGGCCATCAAAACGGTAGTCAACACGACAGCCAATCCGGAAGCAATTTTCAGCATGGTCTCTCTCCTTTTATCAATTCGGTCGGGAACATTATTATTTACTGACAATCGGGCCCCACGCAGGTTCCCGTATATCAC
>JANPOH010000122.1:0-8741 GCA_031427895.1 Betaproteobacteria bacterium | reverse complement strand
CCGGGAGAAGGGTTGGGATGAGGGAACGGCTGTTAAGCGCATAAGTTCTATTCTTTAGGTTGCCGATGCGCGCCGCACCCACGCTCCTATTGGCGACCGTTGCCGCCATCTCCAGCCTTTTCATCGCGCTGCTGTTCGGCTCGGTGTCACTCACGCCGGCGCAAATCCTGCAAAGCGTTTTTGACGCCACGCCCAGCATCGAGCGTGACATCCTCTGGCAGTTGCGCTTGCCGCGTGCGCTGGCGGCGTTTGCCTGCGGCGGCTTGCTGGCGCTGGCGGGGGTGTTGTTGCAGGCGTTGCTGCGTAATGCGCTGGCGGATTCGTACATTCTGGGTGTGTCGGGTGGCGCGTCGCTGGGTGCGCTGGGGGCGATTACATTGGGGGCGGGGTTGGCGTTGACCAATGCTGCCGCGCTTACCGGCGCGATTGCTGCGATTGCCATTGTATTCGGTGTGACGTTTCGTGGCGGGCAGTGGAATATTTACCGCTTGTTGTTGTCGGGCGTGGTGTTGTCGGCGGGCTTTGCGGCGTTGACCAGTCTGATTCTGGTGGCCGCGCCCAGCGCGCAGGTAAAGGGCATGTTGTTCTGGCTGATGGGTGATTTGTCGTATGCGGAAAGCCCGCTCGCCGCATGCGTGTTGCTGCTGGCGCTGACGCTGGGCGCGGTGGCGCTGGCGGCGCGGCTGGATATTCTGGGTTTGGGGGATGCCAAGGCGCGCTCGCTTGGCGTCAGTGTCGTGCCGCTGCAACTGGCGGTGTTTTTCGGCGCGGCGCTGGCGACGGTGGCGGCGGTGATGCTGGGCGGGGCGATTGGTTTTGTCGGGCTGATGATGCCGCATGCGGTGCGGCTGATGGGGGTGACGCGCCATCGGCTGCTGCTGCCGGTGTCGGTGCTGGCGGGCGGCGGTTTTCTCACGCTGGCGGATACCTGCGCGCGAGCGTTGTGGGCGCCGCAACAGTTGCCGGTGGGGATTTTCACCGCGCTGATCGGCGTGCCGTGCATGCTTTATTTGCTGTCGAGGCGCGCGTGATGCTCACCTGCGATGGCGTGACATTGACGGTGGCGGGGCGCACCTTATGCCGCGACGTCCAATTCGCCGTCAAGCCGGGCGAGGTGTGGGGCGTGCTCGGTCCCAACGGCAGCGGCAAGACCACTTTGCTTAACGTGCTGTCGGGGCTTGCCCTGCCCGCCAGGGGTGTGATCGCGCTGGACGCGCAGCCGCTGGCGCGGATGAGCGAGATCGCGCGCGCGCGCGCCATAGGCGTGTTGCCGCAGCACGAAGAAGGCGAGTTCTGGGGTAGCGTGCTCGACTACGTAGTGCTGGGGCGCTTTGCGCACACCCCCCTGCGGTTGGGCTGGCAGCGCGACGACGCAAGCGCGGCACGGGCGGCGCTGGCGCAGGTAGGGCTGGCGGGTTTTGCCGGGCGCCGCTATGGCACCCTGTCCGGCGGTGAGCGCCAGCGTGTTCGCTTCGCGCAACTGCTGGCGCAAGCGCCGCGCTTTCTGCTGCTGGATGAGCCGTTGCAGCATCTGGATTTGCGCTATCAGATGCAGATACTCGGACGGCTGACGGCGTGGGCGCGTGACGAGTCAACCGCTGGTGGCGTGGTGATGGTGCTGCACGACGTGCTGTGGCCCGCGCGGGTGTGTACGCACGCGCTGCTGCTGGATGGCGAGGGCGGCGCGCGCGCGGGTGCGGCGAGCGAGGTATTAACGCAGGCAAACCTGGAAACCTTGTTCGGCTGCCCCTTGCGGCCCGCGGGCGATAATCCGCGGTCGGGCTTTGTGCCCGCGCTATAATCGCGCTCATGATTAAAAAATTGATTGGCCGGGTATTTTCCGGAAAGATGTTCGGCGGGCGCGGCAAGTCCGCGGCGGCGGTGGTTGCGTTTAAAGAGCACGGCGTCGCGCGCGCGCAAATCAGCGCCTGCGCCTTGAGCGTCACCGATACCCTGCAAGCAAAAGGCCATGCCGCATTCGTGGTCGGCGGCGCGGTGCGCGACTTGTTGTTGAAACGCGCGCCGAAAGATTTTGACGTGGCGACCAGCGCCACGCCCGAACAGGTGCGTGCGCTGTTTCGCCGCTCGCGCATTATCGGGCGGCGTTTTCAGATCGTGCATGTGATGTGCGGGCGCGAGACGGTGGAGGTGTCAACCTTTCGCGCCGGGCACGAGGCCGGCGATCAGGGCGATGATGCCGCCAAGGGCAAAACCGACGAGCACGGGCGCATCCTGCGCGACAACGTGTTCGGCAATCAACAGCAGGACGCCACGCGGCGCGATCTCACCATCAACGCGCTGTTCTACGACCCGTCCACGCAACAGGTGTTCGACTATCACGGCGGCGTCGCTGATTTAAAGAAAAAACGCCTGCGGCTGATCGGCGATCCGGTGCAGCGTTATCGCGAAGACCCGGTGCGTATGCTGCGCGCGGTGCGCTTCGCGGCGGCGCTGGATTTCGAGATCGACCCGGCCACGCGCAAACCCATACGCGAACTGGCGGACTTGCTGCAAAACGTGCCGCCGGCGCGCCTGTTCGACGAAATGTTGAAGCTGCTGCTGTCGGGGCACGCGGTGGAAACCGTCAAGCGGCTGCGTAAAGACGGCCTGCATCATGGCCTGCTGCCGCTGCTCGACGTGATTCTGGAGCAGCCGCTCGGCGAGCGCTTTGTGATGCTGGCGCTGAAAAACACCGATACGCGCATCCGCGGCGAGAAGGGCGTGTCGCCCGCGTTTTTGTTTGCGACCTTGTTGTGGCACGAGGTGCTTGCCGCCTGGAAATCGATCGAGAAGGGCGGCGTGCCATCGATTCCCGCACTCTACAAGGCGATGGATCAGGTGATGCAGGCGCAGGCGGAAAAGCTCGCGATCCCGCGGCGCTTCGGCGGCGACATGAAAGAAATCTGGGCGATGCAGCCGCGCTTTGAGCAGCGTTCGGGGCGGCGCCCCTATCGCCTGCTGGAGTTGCCGCGCTTTCGCGCCGGTTATGATTTTCTGCTGCTGCGTTGCGAAAGCGGCGAACTGGATGCCGAAATTGGCGAGTGGTGGACGCAATTTCAGGACGCCAATGAATCCGCGCGCGAGCAGATGCTGAAGGCCGACAGCGGGCCGGCTAAAAAACGCCGGCGCCGCAGAAAGCCCAGAGCGCCAGGCGACGCCGCGGCGGCGCCCGAGGCGTGAGCAGGGTCGTGGAAGCCGCATACATCGCGCTCGGCAGCAACCTCGATGATCCCCGGCGCCAGTTGCAAGCGGCTTTCGACGCACTGGCGCGCCTGCCGGACACGCAGCTTGTCGCGCGATCGTCGCTGTATCGAAGCGCGCCCGTGGGTTACGCGAATCAACCGGATTTCGTCAATGCGGCGGCGGCGATACGCACCGCGCTGTCCCCGCGCGCCTTGCTGGACGCGCTGCTCGCCATCGAGCGCGAGCACGGCCGCGTGCGTGAATTCGTCAATGCGCCGCGCACGCTGGATCTGGATATCGCGCTCTACGGCGAGCATGTGATCCACGAGCCGGGGTTGTCGATTCCGCATCCGCGCCTGCACCAGCGCGCGTTCGTGCTGGCGCCGCTGGCGGAGATCGCGCCGGACGCGGTGGCGCCGGGCCGCGGGCGTGTTCGTGAGTTGCTGGCCGGCGTGGATGTGACAAGTGTCCGCCTATTGCAGGCACTTTCGGCATGACCTCGGCGGCATGATGTCTGCGTCGTTACCCGCGCGCTTGCGCTATGTGGTGGTCGAAGGCCCCATCGGCGCGGGCAAAACCAGTCTCACGCGCCTGCTGGCCGAGCGCTGCGGCGGCGTGGCGCTGCTTGAAGACCCGGCGGCGAATCCGTTTCTCGGCGGCTTTTATCGCGATCCGCGGCGCAATGCCTTGCCGGCGCAGTTGTTCTTTTTGTTTCAGCGCGCGAATCAGGTGCATGATCTGACGCAATCCGATTTGTTTCGCAAGGTCACGTTCGCTGATTTCATGTTCGAGAAAGACCCGCTGTTCGCCAGTCTGACGCTGCGCGATGACGAGTTAAAACTCTATCACCAGATTTACGCACATCTGAAATTGCAGACGCCAGTGCCCGATCTGGTGATCTATCTGCAAGCCACGCCGCAGACGCTGATCGAGCGCGTGGCGCGCCGCGCCGCCAGCTACGAAAGCGCGATCACCGACGACTATCTGGTGCGTTTGAGCGACACCTATGCGCGCTATTTCCATCAATACGAGGCCGCGCCGCTGCTGATCGTAAATTCGGACAATTTAAACTTTGTTGATTCGGCGGACGATTTTGCTTTATTGTTGCAGCGCATTGCCGCCATGCGCGGCCCGCGCGAATTCTTCAGCGCCGCGCGGTAGCAGGCGTATCCTAGCATAACTATTTGTTTTTATTGGTAATTTTCCCATGCGACTGACCCTTTCCACACTGCACAAGATGACGCAGGACGGTGACAAAATCACCATGCTGACCTGCTACGACGCGAGTTTTGCCGCGCTGCTTGAAGCCGCAGGCGTGGAAACGCTGCTGATCGGCGATTCGCTGGGCAATGTGTTGCAGGGGCATGAAACCACGTTGCCGGTGACGCTGCGCGACATTGCTTACCACACGGCGTGCGTCGCGCGCGGGGCAAAGCGCGCGTTCATCATCGGTGACATGCCGTTCGGCACTTTTCAACTCGGCCCGGCGGATACCTTCCGTAACGCCGCCGAAATCATGGCGGCGGGCGCGCAGATGGTGAAGCTCGAAGGCGGCCGGCCGATGGCTGAAACCGTCGCCTATCTGGTGGATCGCGGCGTGCCGGTGTGCGGCCACCTGGGCCTGACGCCGCAATCGGTGCATCAACTCGGCGGCTACAAAGTACAGGGCCGCCAGCAAAGCGACGCCGAGCGCCTGATGGAAGACGCCAAGCTGCTCGAAGAAGCCGGCGCGGGCATGCTGGTGCTGGAGGCGATACCGTCGCCGCTGGCCAAAGCCGTGACCGACGCGCTAACGATTCCCACCATCGGCATCGGCGCGGGTGTGGATTGCTCCGGCCAGGTGCTGGTGCTGCACGACATGCTCGACGTGTTCCCCGGCAAGAAAGCGAAATTCGTCAAAAACTTCATGCAGGGTGCGGGCTCGATACAAGCCGCTGTCGAACGCTACGTGAAAGAAGTCAAGGCGGGGACGTTCCCCGACCGGGATCATTCGTTTGTCTAGTGAACCGTGAAGGGCGAACAGCAAGCCGTAACAATGCAGCGCGGTTTTCTGTTCACTGATTACGATTCACTGTTTACGCATCACTCAAGCAATGGACATCATCCACTCAGTAGCCGCCCTGCGCGAGCGTCTGCAACGCGAACCGAATAACGTGTTCGTGCCCACCATGGGCAATCTGCACGCCGGGCACATACAGCTTATCAACATCGCCAAGCCGCGCGCGGCGTGTACGGTGGTGAGCATTTTCGTCAATCGGTTGCAGTTCGGCCCGCGCGAGGATTTCGACAAATATCCGCGTACCCTCACCGCCGATTGCGCCAAGCTTGAAAGCGCCGGCGTGGACGTGGTGTTCGCGCCGGACGAAGGCGAAATTTATCCCGAGCCGCAGGTGTATACCGTCGATCCGCCGGATATTCAGCACGTGCTCGACGGCGCGGTGCGGCCGGGACACTTTCGCGGCGTCGCCACCGTGGTGCTGAAACTGTTCAACATGGTGAATCCGCATTCCGCGATCTTCGGTAAAAAAGATTATCAGCAGTGCCTGGTGCTGAACAACATGGTGCGCCAGCTCGCGCTGCCGATCGAGATCATCCTCGCCGAAACCGTGCGCGCGGAAGACGGCCTCGCGCTGTCCTCGCGCAATACTTACCTCTCGCCGGAAGAGCGCAAGGAAGCGCCGCGTCTGTATCAACTGCTGCGCCGCGCGCGCGATGAGCTTGAATCGGGCGCGCTCGATTATCAGCGCATCGAGCTCGATGTGATGTCCGATCTCGCGCATCACGGCTGGAAGCCCGACTACATCGCCGTGCGGCGACAGGCGGATTTGTTGCCGCCCGCCAACGGCGAGCGCAAGCTGGTGGTGCTGGCGGCGGCGCGGTTGGGGCGGACGCGGTTGATTGATAATGTGGAGATTGAGCGCGGCTGACCTGGTGCGCGCCCGGTTTTGTATTCAGCAGGAGGGTGGATGAATCAGAAAACAAATTTGCCGTCGAATGCGTTGATGCGCGGCTGATTTTCGCAGTCAATCGCGCGCGCATTCAGCCATTGCGAAAAAGGTTTTTAACCCTGCGTTTTTAAAGAACCCCGTGAGTCCCTCATGTCAGCTATAGAAACCACGCAACAACTGCGTTCGATGTATTTGCCGGCGAAAGAACGCGCGGTGAAAAAACAAATGTCACGCCTCGATCAGCACTGCCGGAATTTTCTCGCGCTGGCGCGTTTTGCGGTGCTCTCGACCTGCGATGCCGCAGGCAATATGGATGCTTCACCGCGCGGCGGCGAGTCCGGTTTCATCAAGGTGATCGACGACAACACGGTGATTATTCCGGATTGGACGGGCAACAACCGCCTCGACACCTTTACCAATATCATCGACAGCGGGCGCATCGGCGCGATTTTTCTGGTGCCCGGCGTCGATGAGGCGCTGCGCATCAACGGCGCCGCCAGCCTGCGCAACGATGAAGCGTTTACCTCGTTGTGCGAAGTCAACGGACGCTTTCCCAAACTGGTGGTGCATATCACGGTGAAAGAAGCCTATCTGCACTGCGCCAAAGCGATCATGCGCGCGGAACTGTGGGCACCCGAAGCCAAAGTCGAACGCACAGCGCTGCCGACCATGAACGAAATGCTGCGCGAGCAAATCGGCGAAGGGAACATGAGCGAGCCCGCCGAGCCGCAAGAAGTGATGCGGGCGCGGCATGCCACCGAGCTTTATTCGACGAAGTAGATTTCCATCGGTCAGTAGCGTGCGCTCGGATGTGCATTGGGCACGATCAACCGAATGATTCGTGCGCATGGCGCACGCTGCTTATTGCAAACGCAAGCCCCCTCAAGCCGCGGGCGAGAGAACATGCACCACGCGGCCTGCCATCATGTCCTTAACCTTGGTGCCGTAAGCCGCCATGTGCGGCGCGGCGGCGTGCGCCTTGAGCGCCGCGGTATCGCGCCACTTTTCGATGACCACGAACGTATCGGGGCCGAGCTTCGCTTGAAAACTGCCGAGTCCTTCGGCATCAATGGCAGGGCCGTATTCGATACAGCCGTCTTCCGCGACGACGGCGGGAATGTTGGCGCGAAACGCTTCCAGCACGGTTTCACGCAGGCCGGGTTTGGTGGTGATGATGGCTACGACGTGGATCATTGATTTCTCCTGATTCGGGGTGTCGCGTAAGATATCATCGAAAATGCCGTCGAGCCAGCGGACTGCGGCAAGATCGGGCATGCTCGTGATGCGATCTATCTGATAACGGGACAACAGTGGCCAGAACCAAAAGCAAAACAACCACCACCAACGGCAACGGCGCCAACATCGGTTATGAAGCCCAGCTCTGGCAAATGGCCGACGCGCTACGCGGCAGCATGGACGCGGGCGAGTACAAACACGTCACGCTCGGGCTGCTGTTTCTCAAATATATTTCCGATGCGTTCGAGGAACAGCACGCGCGGCTCGAATCCGAGAAAAAACAGGGCGCCGATCCGGAAGACCCGGACGAATACCGCGCGCTGAATATTTTCTGGGTGCCGCCCGAGGCGCGCTGGTCGCACCTGAAAGCGCAGGCCAGGCAGGCCACCATCGGTCAACTGATCGACGACGCGATGGCCGGTATCGAGCGCGACAACCCGGCGCTCAAGGGCGTGTTGCCGAAAGACTACGCGCGCCCGGCGCTCGACAAGCAGCGCCTCGGCCAGTTGATTGACCTCATCAGCAACATCAGGGTCGGCGATGAGGAAAGCCGCTCCAAAGACGTGCTCGGGCGCGTCTATGAATACTTCCTGTCGCAGTTCGCCAGCGCTGAAGGCAAAAAGGGTGGCGAGTTCTACACGCCGCGCTGCGTGGTCAAGCTGCTGGTGGAAATGATCGAACCCTACAAGGGCCGCGTGTATGACCCCTGCTGCGGTTCATCCGGCATGTTCGTGCAGGCGGAAGAATTCATCAAGGCACACCGCGGCAAGCTCACCGACCTCAGCATCTTCGGGCAGGAGTCGAATTACACCACGTGGCGTCTCGCGCGCATGAACCTTGCCATTCGCGGCATCGACGGCAAAATCGAGCACGGCGACACTTTCCACAACGACCGCCATCCCGATCTCAAGGCCGACTACATCCTTGCCAATCCGCCATTCAACATTTCCGACTGGGGCGGCGAGCGCCTGCGCGACGACAAACGCTGGCAGCATGGCGCGCCGCCGGTGGGCAATGCGAACTATGCGTGGGTGCAGCACATCGTGCATCACCTCGCACCGGCAGGCGTGGCGGGCTTCGTGCTCGCCAATGGCTCGATGTCCTCCAACCAGACTGGTGAAGGCGATATCCGCAGAAACCTGATAGAAGCCGATCTCGTGGACTGTATGGTTGCGTTGCCGGGGCAGCTTTTCTATTCGACGCAGATACCTGCTTGCTTGTGGTTTCTTGCGCGCGACCGCAAGAACGGCAAGTACCGTGACCGACGAGGCCAAGTGCTTTTTGTCGACGCTCGCAAACTGGGACGCATGGCGGATCGCACACACAAGGACCTGACCGACGATGATATTGCGCGCATTGCAAATGTGTATCACG